>CAYRTH010000004.1:0-52325 GCA_964427135.1 uncultured Phycisphaeraceae bacterium | reverse complement strand
CACAAGCGTGTGGATCACACACGCTTTCCTCATGCGTGAAGTTCAGGATGGTTTGTAGAACAACAACAGACGCCGAGGGCTTCAGCCCCGGATCATTTCACGAACATCCGGCCCTAAAGGGCACGGCGTCAAGGGCTACAACATCAGACACGACAAGTCGCGGCGCTAACTACTACGCCGACGCAAAGCGTCCGCGCTAAACATATTCGAAATTGACTTCGCACTCGACCACTTGGCCACTTGGCCACTCGACCACTTGACCACTTCTTCGTCTTACCGCCACTCATGCCTCGGGTACTTTCGCTGCAATTCCTTCTTCAACACCGGGTACAAGTTTTTCCAGAAGCCCGCCAGGTCTTCGGTCATCTGCACCGGCCGGTAATTAGGCCCCAAAATCTCCAACCTCAACTTCACTCGACCCTGGGCCACCGTCGGCGTTTCCTCTAACCCGTACAATTCCTGTATCTTCGCTCGTCCCGTCGGCGGCAGCCCCTCGACATAACTCACCTTCAGCCGCATCGCTCTTCCCCTTTTATCCACCCCCGGCAAAACGATGCTCGTCGGTGTCACCCGTTCCACCCACTGTCGTTCCTCCCACGACAGCGCGTTTTTCATCGCTTCAAGCACGGGTCGATCTTCGACCTGGCTCGCCCGCACGGCATCATTACACAACTCCTGAAAAATCACCTGCAAATCATCCTCGTCATAACTCAGTAATTTCTTTTCCGGGAACCAGTTCGCCAGACAGCGCACCCGCGCGATCCACTGCTCCACCTGCTCGTCCCAATGATGCAGTTTGATTTCACCTTCCTGAATTTTTTGCGCTAGCATCGTCGCAGCAGCCGATTCCGAGGGGTGCTGGCCGCGCGCTTTTTCCTCCAGCACCAAATCATCGAAGCGCACCTGTTCCACCACCTCGACACAGCGCAGTTCCGCGTTCCATTGCGTCCGCTTTTCACGCTGCACCTGTTCGGGGTACAGGCTCTCCAACCAAGCGACATTCACCCGGCTGGCCAGTGACAACACCGTGCGTGGCCCACCGGTGAGTAAGCCTGAATCCTTGGCCATGCGCCGAGCTGCGGTGCGCTGACCACCCACCTCGATCACCTCCAGCGCCAAAATCACCCCCGGCTGTCCACCCACCACACTGCCTTCATCGAGCACCCCCCGCCGTTCTCCCATCATCACACACGCCCGATGTGGTTGCCCCTTGTACACCGCGACATGATCCGGGTACCCCGCCAATAAACAACGTTGCAACGTTCCATCTCCCTCCGGGAGAGTCGGAGTGTTCGCTGCGCTCACATTCGGGTGAGGGCATTTTTCCGTCCCCTCTCCCTCCGGGAGAGGGATAGGGTGAGGGCGTGCCTTCACTTGATACCTTGCATGATCTTTAAGGCCCTGCATTTGCACCCCCCGCAAACTTTCCGCATACAACGCCCTTGTCCGTTCCACTTCCCGGCAAGCCCCCGCGTGAATCCCCAATCGCTGACACGCTCCCACCTCAAACTTCACCTTTTCCGCTGCCCAGTAAGCCGCCTCCAACACCCGTACATCACTTTCGGTTTCACCACTTTGCTGCACCCATTTTTGCCACCCTTCCTTAAGTACGATGTCGCGTTCGCTGATCAGTGCCGCCCACAAGGCTGCGTCTGATTCGCACCCCAAAGCCCAGGCTTCCAGCATCAACCCCGCCAAGCGCGGATGCATCGGCAACTGGGCCATGCTTCGCCCCCGCTGCGTGATGCCACCACCCTCATCCCCAATCGCTCCCAGTCGTGTCAGCAACTCCACCGCTCCGTCCAACGCCAAATCCGTCGGTCGATCCAGCCAGTCAAACTCCCGCAATGCCGTAACGTCTTTCACCCCCGGCAAATCCATCGACAACACCTGCAACAACACCTGTGCCAAATCCACCCGCAACACTTCCGCCTGCGTCTGTGCGTTCCGTCCTTTGTCATCAAACTCTGTCCACAAGCGCACGCAAACCCCAGGCCCGGTGCGACCCGCACGCCCCGCACGCTGCTGGGCCGAGGCTTGACTCACCGGCTCGACCATCAGCACGTTGATACCACGACGATGGTCCATCCGCTGCATGCGCACCAGGCCGCTATCGACCACCGCCGTGACCCCGGGGTCGCCCGGTATGGTGATCGAGGTCTCGGCGATATTGGTCGCCACGATCACCTTGCATTCCCCCGGCTCACTGGGTTTGAGTACCGCATCCTGCTCCGCTGAGGGCATCTCCCCGTACAACCCCAACCATTTCACCCGGTTGTCACCGACGAGCCTGCGCCCCGCTTCGATCGTGCGCCGAATTTCATACACCCCCGGCATGAACACCAGCACATCGCCCCGCTCTGTTTTCAACGATCCGCGACCTGTATTCAACGAGCCGCGACCGTGAGGGAGCGGTCTTTCCTCTTCTGTCGATTCCTGCATCAAACCTGCCACCGTCTTTGCCGCCAAATCCCAAATTGGCACATTGGGGGCCGGCCGTTGTGACAGGTAGCGCACTTGGACCGGGTACAATCGCCCATGCGCTTCGATGATCGGAGCTTGCAAATAATCCGCCACCTGCGCTGTCGCCAAGGTCGCTGACATCACAATCAATTTCAGGTCCGGGCGCGAAGTCGCTTGCAAACGTTTGACCAGCGCCAGCGCCAAATCCGCGGGCAAATTGCGTTCATGAAATTCATCCAGCACCACCGCGCCAACGCCCGTCAGCGACGGATCGCTTTGCAGCAACCGCAAAAATAAACCTTCGGTGACAAAACGCAGAGCGGTTTGGGGTGAAACTTTCGATTCATGTCGCGTCTGGTAGCCGACTTCCTCGCCCGGCTTGCAGCCTCGTTCAAAAGCCACGCGCTGAGCCAATACCCTGGCGGCAAGCCTGCGCGGTTGCAACACGATCACCTGCCCTTTGATCATCTCCGCATCCAGCAACATGCCCGGCAACTGCGTCGATTTACCCGAACCCGTTGGTGCCGTGAGCACCAGCCGATGGCCCTGTTGCAAAGCCCCAACGATCTGATCGTGCACTTGCCAGATCGGCAAGTCATTGGGTTTTGGTGGGTGCGACAGGTGCGGCATGCATTCAATCCTCATTTGCCGCAGAGACCGCAGAGATAGCAGAGAAGGAAATAATCGGATTCATTTCTTACGCCAAGATAGTGAGACGCCAAGACGCCAAGAAAAATATAAGGAATGTTTGCTGAATAAAAATACGATTTAGAAAAAACCATTGGGGCGTAAGTCTTGCAGGCTATTTTTTATCCCGTATTGATCATCCGTTTTTCTTCGTTTCCTTCATGTCTTTGCGGCTCATTACTTCTTCTTGGCGTCTTGGCAACTTGGCGCCTTGGCGTAATGTTCTGATGCGGGCTTGATGCTCTGCGTTCTCAGCGTTCTCTGCGGCTCATTTTTCTGATTTCTATTAACCCAAGCGCTGAAACCGGAACACCGCCTTGTACAACCCCGCCACCTGTTCCCGTTCCACCATGTGCGGGGCATAGCGCGGGTTGATTGGCTGCAAGCGCAATCGCTGAGGCAGGGTTTGGCTGGTGTTCACATCCGCATCGCTGGGTGACTCAATGACTTCATCAAAAAACACCCGTTTGAACGTGCTGTTGTGATCCGGGAGCAAACGCACAAAACAGTCAGCCCCATTGGTGACCGTTGCAGCGGGCGAAAACACGACGATATCGTTCTCCAAATACTCCGGCTGCATCGAATCGCCCACCACCCGTGCGGCAAAAGCCTGCGCGTCCTGCAAACCGGGCACGGTGATGTAGTCGTCCGCCACCCGGGCGGGGTAGTCCAGGTCGGTGAAATCCGTCGGATACCCAGCCGACACCCGGTTGATAATCGGCACACGGAACCGCTGCGGGATCGCCACATCCATATTGTTCAAATCGCTCGGCACCGCTTCGAGGGTTTCCTCAATCAGTTTGCCAAGCTCGCCGGTGCGAAATGCCTTGTCCAGGTTCCGCCAACCTTTGTCACCCTTGTCGGCCACCTTTTGCAACGCTTTGGCCAAACCCTGACCCTTACGTGCCTGTTCCATTAAATCTTCGACCACCGCGCGCACCTTGGCGGGGGTCACTTCCCAGTCCGCAGCGCGCAGCAATTCCCCGGGTTCCATTTGCAGGGCGCGTTCCAGGCGTTGCAGCAATTCACGCGAAGGCGGATTGGCCACGCGATGATTTTCGATCATCGACAAATAACTTTTGGCTGCATCCACCTGCTGCGCCACCGCTGCCAGGGTCATGCCCAGGGCTTCGCGTCGTTCCCGAATCAGTTGACCCACGGTTTTCATGATGTTGAATGATACCCGTGGTTTATGATCGAGTGAACCGGGGTGGCGTGATGACATGGTAAGTTCAATGTCATTGTTTAGCCCGGACGCTTTGCGTCGGTGTCATTGAAAACCATCCTGATCTTCGTCGCGGATGACGAAGATCAGGCGTGGGTATGAAATTCATCGTTCATCCTTTTCACTTGATCCCTCAACTGCATCGATCAATTCGCCGATGAAAGTACTAAGTCGGAAGTTTGGCTTCCTGCTTTTGCAGAAAGAAACCCGCAGATAGTAACGATTATTGCTGATGGTTGTTCAGTCGCGGGTTTGCCAAGCCGATTTGAAACAGGGGTTGAGTCAAGCACCCTTTTTAAGTGAGTGGAGGTATTTCATGACTGCCACGGCTACGCAAAACGTATCAAGTCGTCCCACCGGCACCACCGCACTGGAACCCGGGTCCGCCCGGCAGACGGACAGTGAGTTGTTGCAACTGGTCAGTTTCATGGTCGGCACGGAGGAATTTGCCATTCCGATTCTGTCGGTGCAGGAAATCAACCGCATGATGCAGATCACGCGGGTGCCCGGCAGCCCGCAGTTCATCGAAGGCGTGATCAACCTGCGCGGCAAGATCATCCCCGTACTCAACCTGCGTAAACGTTTCGGCATGGACAGTGTCGAGCAGTCCAACGATGCCCGGATCATTGTGGTGGAAGTGTCCAACCGCGTGATCGGGTTCACGGTGGATCGCGTGAACGAAGTGTTGCGCATCCCGGCCAACATCGTCGAGCCGCCGCCGACCATGGTCTGCGGGGTGGACAGTGATTACGTGCAGGGCGTGGGCAAACTCGATGATCGGCTTTTGATACTGCTCAACCTGGATCAGCTTTTCTCGGCGGAAGAATTGGCCGCTGCCGATGCTGCTGCGGGCAAGCATCAGGGTAAATAACCGATTGATTGGTTCAAGCCAATTTTCAACACAGAGGACACAGAGATAAAACCAAATTCATTCAATGATTGAATCGGCTTTCTCTGTGACCTCTGTGAACTCTGTGTTGAAGATGGATTTTGTTTGTGGTTTTGAAAAGTGATATCGGGGCGGGAAACACCAAGTTAAGCCGGTGCCGCAGGGTTGCGGTGGCTGGATATGGGAGTCGCACGGATGGGCACAGTTGCCATCAGCATGAATGATCGCCAGTTCGAATCGCTGCGCAAGATCGTTTACGAGCGCAGCGGCATTCACTTTCCAGCGGCGAAAAAGTATGTGCTGGAAAGCCGATTGTCGCGCCGGTTGGAGGAACTGGAATTCAACAACTACGACGAGTACATCACGTTCCTGACCGTCGGCCCGTACCGCGATGATGAGTTTCAGGAGATGTTCAACCGCATCACCATCAATGAAACGTCATTCTTCCGTAACGAGCCGCAACTGGATCACTTTGAAAAGGTGACGCTGCCCCGGCTGATGGAAGCACGCAAAAACACCAAGCGGCTGCGCATCTGGTCGGCAGCCTGCTCATCGGGCGAAGAACCCTACACCCTGGCGATTCAACTGCATCGCACCCTGGGGGTACGACTGCCCGACTGGCATATCGAAATACTGGGCACGGACATCAGTGAAAAATGCCTGGAACTGGCGCAGACCGGACGCTATCCGCATTACTCGGTGCGGACGATGAACCCGTGGGTGCTCAAGCGTTATTTCACCGAAGGCACAGGGGTTTACACCCTGGACCCGAGCGTGCAGAGCATGGTGCGGTTTGAACTGCTGAATTTGAAGGACACGCTGGCCGCCAAGCGGTTCGGTACGTGGGACGCGATTTTCTGCCGAAATGTGATGATTTATTTTGATGACCCGATGCGGCTGATATGCGTCAAAACGTTTTTCAGCCAACTGGCGGAGGATGGCGCGCTGTATATCGGTCACAGTGAAACTTTGCGGACGCTGGATGTGCCGTTTGAGCCGTTGCCGGTGCCCAGCGCGTTTGCGTATGTGAAACGTAGTTCAGGCTTGGTGGCCCCCAGCGTCGGCGGAGCAGGTTTTTCGGCCATGTCCGGGGCGATCGGCAATAGCGGCGGCAGCCCTGCTACGGGGGCGACGGGAACCTTTGGCGCTTTTGCTAAACCGGCGGGCAATGTGGGCGGAAACTTTGGTCAATTCAAGGTGGGAGCGTGAGCCATGTCAGAGGGAATGGACCCCAGTTTAATGCAGGATTTTCTGACCGAATCGCGCGAGCTGATCGAACAGCTTGATGCTGATTTGGTGACACTCGAAACGCTGGGCAACGGCCCTTCGTCGCAGGAACGACTCAACTCGGTGTTCCGTGCCCTGCACACCATCAAGGGGGCGGCCAGTTTTCTGGGTTTGACCGCCATCACGCATTTTGCCCACGCTGCGGAAGATGCGCTCAATCGTTTGCGCAAGGGGGAGATCAGGCTCACGCCTTCGGTGATGGATGCGATGCTCAAAAGCGTCGATGTGGTGCGCAACATGATCGACCAGCTCGCGGCTGGGGAAATCATTACCCCCGGCCCGGAAGAATTGATAGCCCTGTTGCATCAGATCGCGGAAGGTAAACAACCGGATCATGCCTCGGCCGCACAGACCGCAGCAACAAAGACCGAGTCGGCAGAGGTGGAAGCGGAAGTGGCTGAAACGGTTGGACTGGTTTCAAACGATTCGGCGGCAATCGTCAAAGTGACAGAACAAGTGCGGGTCGATACCAACAGGGGCACGACTGAACGCTCGCTGGTGTTGCCGGCGCAGAAGCAGGAATTGCTTTCATTCATGGTGGATGATCTGCGTCAGCAGGCGCAGAAACTGGATCAGGCGCTTCATCTGTGTGCCGACGGAAGCAGTCGGGAACAGGGTGTGAAGGAATTGTGGGAAATAGCCGGTGAATTGGCCAAGACGGCGGAGTTTTTTGAACTCAACGACATGACCCGGCTGACGGGTTTACTGGCACGCGGGTCGCAGACGTTGCAACATGCCGGGGGCGATACGGCACAGGATTTGGTCACCCGTTTGGAAGGCATACGTCACCTGATCGAATTGCAGGCCCCGGCTTTAGAACGTTCGGTGGAACTGCTTTGGCCGTTGGGTACGTTCATCCAGCGCGTGGAACAGTTATTGGCTGGGCAGGCTTTGCCGACGGAGTGTTGCACGCAGAGCAGCGACCCGGTGGCGGTGCTGCGGTTGGATGGTGTACTGCCCCCAGAGGTGGTTGCACCAGCGGCCGTCGTGACGGAATCGATTACCAACAGCAATGCGAACCATGGCGTAGAGCAACATGCCTCGGCGGACGTGGTGGCAACGATTGGCAATGCCCCCGCAAGCAAACAGGCGGAAGCAGCAAACAAAGAGCAGGGCAAAGGTCAGGCGACGAATGTTGAGCAGACCATTCGCGTGGAAGTGGGACGATTGGAAGCGCTGCTGAACCTGGTGGGGCAGTTGGTGCTGACCAAGAACCGCATGCTGGCGGTGGGTCGCAAATGTCGCGAGTTTGATTTGCCGACGGACTTTTTGGAGAACGTGGCCGGTGCGACCAGTGATTTGGATCGGCTGACCAGTGAGCTTCAGGTGGGCGTGATGCGGACGCGCATGCAGCCTTTGGCGAAGTTGTTTGAACGTTACCCGCGGGTGATACGTGACATTTCGCGGGCATTGGACAAAAAGATCAACCTGGAAATCGTCGGCAAGGAAACTGAAGTCGATAAAAGCGTGCTGGAATTGCTGGGCGACCCGCTGATTCACATTTTGCGGAACTCGGCGGACCACGGCGTCGAAAAACCGGAGATTCGCAAAGCGGCAGGCAAGTCGGAAATCGGCACGGTGCGATTGGCGGCGGAGCATCAGGGTAGCCACGTACGGGTGGAAATCAGCGACGATGGCAAGGGCCTGGACCGTGAAGTATTGGCGAAAAAGGCGATTGAAAAGGGACTGGTGACAGCGGAGCAGGCGGCGGCGCTGACCAATGAGGAAGTGTTCCGGTTTATTTTTGCAGCAGGATTTTCGACGGCGGAAAGGGTGACGGATTTGTCGGGCCGAGGGGTTGGCATGGATGTGGTGCGGACCAATATCGCCAAACTCAACGGGGTGGTGAATATCAACTCAACCAAGGGCAAAGGTACGACGATTGAAATACTGATACCACTGACGGTGGCGATCATGCCCGCGATGGGGGTGGGGGTAGGCAAGGCGCTGTACTGCGTGCCCTTGCAGAGCATCATTGAGATTGTGAAGCCGGACAAGAGCATGGTTTACACGGTGAGCGGACAGCCGGTGATGCGTTTGCGGGACAGTGTGTTGCCGCTGATTGATTTGCGGGAAAGATTGCGGGAATCGGCCAATGAAAGCGGACAACGGTTTGCGGTGGTGATCGGGGTGGGCGGCCAGCGGGCGGGGCTGGTGGTGGATCGGCTGATCGGGCAGCAGGAAATCGTGATCAAGCCGTTGGACGATCAGTACACCAACGGCGGACCGTTCAGCGGAGCGACGATTCGTGAAGATGGGGATGTGAGCCTGATATTGGATGTGATTCAACTGATCCGTCAAGCACCAGCGGGTGAACGACTGGCAGCGTAAGTAAAACAGAGTAGCCCACAAGGAGAGCAAACTTGGACAGTTCCTACATCATGCCGTTTGTGACGAGTGTGCAGCGGGTGTTTGAGACGATGCTGCAATTGCCGGTGAATGTCGGACAGCCGTCGCTGACCAAAGGCGGCGAGCCGACGTACGACGTATCGGGCATCATCGGCATGTCCGGTGATGTCGAAGGCACGGTGGTTTTGAGTTTTCCGATTGCGGTGGCGGAGCGCGTGGTGGCGCTGTTCACCGGCAGCGACCTGGCGCACACGCATGAGGATTTTCCGGATGCGGTGGGTGAGCTGGTCAACATGGTGTCGGGCAACGCCAAGGCGCAGTTCCAGGGACGCAAGGTGGCGATTTCGTGTCCGTCGGTGGTGATTGGTAAAAGCCACATGGTGTTCGGGCGCAAGGATGTGGTGACGATTTTGTTGCCCTGTTCGTCGGATGTGGGTGATTTTGCGGTGGAAGTGGCGATTCGTAACAGCACGCTGGCGGCACACAAGGAAGCCGCGGGCAAAGCCGCTGTGGATGCTGCCTGAGTGGACGCTGCCTGAAGTTGTACCCCAAGGCTGAATAAGGAAGCTGAACATGAAGATTCTTTTGGTGGACGATTCCAAGACGATGCGGAATATTCAGAAGGGTATTTTGACCCAACTGGGCCACAGCGATGTGCAGGAAGCCTGCGACGGGCTGGACGCCTTGTCGAAGGTGGGGGCGATGGACCCGGACCTGCTATTGGTGGACTGGAACATGCCCAACATGGACGGTTTGACGTTTGTGAAAAAGTACCGTGCCACGGGCAAGAAGACGCCGATCATCATGGTCACGACGGAAGCGGAAAAAGCACGGGTGATCGAAGCGATCAAGGCGGGCGTGAATAACTATGTGGTCAAGCCGTTTACGCCGGATGGATTGGCCGAGCGCATTCGGGAGACGATGTCACGGGTGCCGGCGGCTGCTTGATGAAGAAGTGGTCAAGTGGCCGAGTGGCCGAGTGGCCAAGTGCGAAGAAAATTTCGGATTTGACAAAACCAAGCCGAGGACGAAACCAATAGGTTGAGGACCCGGGTAATCTGAGTGACGATTGGATTGATGAAGTGGCCAAGTGGTCGAATGAAAGACACGCCCTCACCCTAACCCTCTCCCGGAGGGAGAGGGGACGGAGAAGTGGCCGATTGCGAAAACCAAGCCGAGGACGAAACCGGCCCCCGAGGGAGGTTGAGGACTCGGGTATCAAAACCATGCCCTGCCTTGGGTAAGGGAATCGCGAAACCATGTCGGAGTTCGACCATGACCGCTGCCGCCAGAGAAATTGAGTGTCGCGCGGTGGTGGCGGAGGATCGCTCCACGGCGGAGCTGATCGTGCCGATCCGCTTTGACCCGGCACAATTGAGCATGGAATTGTTGCAGGCGTTATTGCGCGCTGCGCATGTCGAAATTAACTCGACCGTGGTTACGAATTTGGAAGCGATGATGGCACAGCCGCCGGGCGCAGAGCGACAAGAACGGGTGTTGCTGGCGACGGCGACACAACCGGTGGAGGGCAAAGACGGCTGGGTGCAGTGGACCATTGATGAACAGCAGCAAGCAGCCCCGTCGGAAGATGGAGCGGTTAATTTTTATTCACGCAGTGCCTATGTCACGGTGAAACCGGGTGATGTGCTGGGCATCGTTCACGCGCCGACGGATGGGGTCGATGGGCGCGATGTCACGGGTAAAACGCTGGCGGCAAAACCGGGTAAGCAGGCGGCCCTTAAACTCGATGAATCGATCAATCAGAACATCAAGGGGGAATTGATCGCGCAACAGGAAGGGGTGCTCTGTCGCAGCGATAGCTCGGCAGCGGTTCGGCAAATGATCGAAATACCGGAGTACGTTGATTTTTCGACAGGCAACATCGACTTTGTCGGCGATGTGGTGGTGAACAAGGGCGTGCGCGATTTATTCGTGGTCAAGGCCACGGGAAATATTCATGTCAATGGACTGATTGAAGCGGCCACGATGATCACCGGTGGCGACCTGGTGGCGGAGGGTGGCATGGCTGGGCGAAATCGAGGGTCGGTGCAAACCGAAGGTCACCTGATCGCTCGTTACCTGGACAACGTGCGCGGCGAAGTGAAAGGTGATTTGAAAGTTGAACGCGAAGCGATCAACTGTGAATTGATGATACTCGGCGGAGTGAACTCGCCCACGGGCATGCTCATCGGCGGAAGATTGCTGATCGTCGGGGCGATCAATGTGGGGACGGTGGGAAGCCCGGCTGGGGTGGCGACGGAACTGGTGCTGGGGTCGGTACCGACGCTTGAACCGTTGGCGGCAGCCTTGCATGAACTGATGGTCGAAGTACGCAAACGACGCGATGAGTTTGAAGGTGAATTCAAATTGTTGTCAGCCGAGGGCAACAAGCGACTGACCAGCCACGATAAGGAACGACAGACCGAATTGCAGTTTGAAATGCACGGGCTGGACCAACGATTGAACCGTGGGCAGACGGTGTTTGATGCGCTACGCCAGCGCATATTGAAGGAACGCACCATCAACCTCACAGCTTATCGCTTCATTCACTGCGGGACAACGATCACGGTGGGCGAAAATGCGTTTCGGTTGAATCGGGATTTGCATGGGCCGGTGCGGGTGATCAAGGACGGCGGCGATATTGTGTATCGAGTTTCAACCGGCGAAGGCGGCCTGCTGGCACAGGTGGCGGAAGTCAGTGCGGCACAGGTCCCCGTCAAGACGGAAACAACCATCGAGGATGAGGTGGCCCAGTAGTGGTGTTGATTTTTACATAATGCGCACACAGCGCCCGCTGCGCGGGACGCAGTGTGGCACCCAACGTGAATTGAGTCAGGGGTGGGTGGATAGGGATGGTTATTCATGAGTAATCAGGCACGGACGAAAGTTTTGGTGGTGGACGACTCGGCATTCATGCGCAAAGCCATTGCGCAGATGCTGCAGTCGGATGCAGACATCGAAGTGGTCGGCACGGCCCGCAACGGCAAGGAAGGTTGTGAACTGGCGGGGAAATTGCACCCGGATGTGATCACCCTTGACATTGAAATGCCGGAGATGGACGGACTGACGGCCCTGCGGCACATCATGCGCGATTGTCCGACAGCGGTGATCATGCTTAGTTCGCTGACCACCGAAGGCTCACATGCGGCACTCACGGCTTTGCGCCTCGGTGCGGCGGATGTGCTAGCCAAGGACATGTCGCAGGTGTCGCTGTCGATCACCAACATTCGCGATGATTTACTCAAACGGGTGCGCGGTGTGGCAGGCGGGGCACGCAGGCGTAAACCCATTGGCGCGACGGCGGCGACAAGCACACATCAGACTGGGTCGATGACCAGTGTGCCGGTGTATCGACCGGGGCAGTTTGATGTGGTGTGCATCGGGTCATCGACGGGCGGTCCGCCGGTGTTGGAAACGATTCTGTCGGCTTTGCCTGCGACGATGAGTGCGCCGGTCGTGGTGGCGCAGCATATGCCTGAGCTTTTCACCCGCAGCATGGCGGAACGATTGGGGCAGGTGTGCAAAATGCGGGTGGTGCACGCGGAAGATCACATGCCCCTGGAACAGCGCACCATTTATATTGCACCGGGCGGCAAACATATTCACCTGCATAAACTGGGATTGGTGAAATGGGAATTGCTGGTCAACGGTGAGCCGAGGGAGGCACTTTACAAACCGAGCGTCGATGCACTGTTTGCCTCGGCGGCGGTGGCCACGGGCGGTCGAACTTTGGCGGTGGTGCTGACGGGGATTGGGGAAGACGGGTTGATCGGTGCGCGTGATTTGCACGCCAAGGGCGCGACGATACTGGCACAGAATCAGGAAACTTGCGTCGTGTACGGCATGCCCAAAGCGGTGACGCAGGCGGCGATCATCGCGGCTTCACTGTCACCGGAGGAAATCGGTCAGAGCGTGGCCACGCTGGCCAAGCCCGCCCCCACCGGCAGCGCGTTTGCATCACCGTTGGCCAAAGCGGGGTGATGGATCATGATTTCGAATTTTAAGTAATCAAGCCGGGAACGAGACCGGCAGGTCGAGGGCCCGGGTATTCGAAATAGTGATCAAGTGAATTGTCTTTGTTTAGCGCAGACGCTTTGCGTCGGTGCGGGGGTGTTGTGTGTGAGGGTGATCAAGCGACATCGTGATTCAGCCCCGGGTTGCCACCCGCGGCTACACAGATCAATCCATGTTTTTCAATAACAAAGGTTGACGCCGAGGGCTTTAGCCCCGGATATTCACACAGCCATCCGGCCCTAAAGGGCTCGGCGTCATTCATCGAGGTTTCATCTTCATTCTTCATCAAACTTACGATTCACCAATTGTTTGATCGCCTCGATCGCGGCCTGGGCGTCCTTCCCCGTAGCCGACACCAGCAATTCCGTACCCTGAGTTGCTGCGAGCATCATCATTTGCATGATGCTTTTGCCATCGACCACCTGTTCGCCCTTGCGCACGCGCACCTCACTGGCAAAGCCATTGGCGGTGTCCACGAACGACATGGCCGGTCGTGCGTGCAACCCCAGGCGGTTCTGAATCACCACCCGGGCTTCGATTGTCGGGGTCATCGTTTCCACAGCCAATTCCATCGTGTCCATGCCTGGCTCCCTCACTTACCTTTTCACCGGCACTTATCCGATGAATGAGCGTGATGTTAGTCCACCAGGTTGTCGATTTTCCATGCACTTACGCAGTCAATTGCTGTCCATCAGCTTCCACCAGCAATTCCTGTACCTCATTCACCGTCGTGGCCTGTCGTAAAAATCGGCGGAATTGATCCTTCTGCAAATTGGCGAACACAATTTCCATCGCCTGCAGGTGTTCGGTCGGTTTTTCCTGCGGCGAAAGCAGCAGCACAACACTGAACACCGGGGCCTTGTCGAGCGCATTGAAATCGATGCCTTTGGAGCTGATGCCGATGCCAGCCGCCATCTTTTTGATCTTGGTGTGCTTGACGTGCGGCACTGCCACGCCTTTGCCAAAGCCCGTCGAACCTTTTTTCTCCCGGTCGATGATGAGTTTGATCAGGTCCGCCTTGATCGCCGCAGGGGCGGCCCCGCCCTCGATCAGCGCATCGACCAGTTCGTGAATCACGCCGTCACGGTCACTGGCCTTGAGCTGGGGGATGATGGCCGACTGAATCACGAATTCCTGAAGCTTCATCGTTATTCCTCAACGCCGTCGGGGTGGTGGTGGAAACGACGGCGATCTCTCTGCAAACCCTGGCCCCGAAACTCCCGCTGATTCATCTCCCGAAAAACCATGCAACCAACCTTCAAATCCCCGGTCCCACAGTATGGAGCGCCGTCGCAATCATGACAAGCGGTCTTGACATGATTTTTCACCGCAGACCAAAGTCACGAAAAACAAAATCAAGCCGGGAACGAGTCTCGCCGCAGGCGGACGAGGGCCCGGGTATTCTGCTTGGTTAATCGGTGAGTCGGTTGATCGCGGACTTGGCCACTCGACCACTCGACCACTTGGTTTGTCACCCCGACATCGACGTTTTGCCATGGTGATTGCGGACGATTTCCTTATGGTCGGTCAGTTGGCGTTCGAGTTTGTCCACAGCCTGGTCGATGCCCGCGTACAAATCCGCATCGTGCACCTTGGTGATAAACGGTTCGGTCCGGTCGGCCGTGACGCGAATTTCCACTTCGTAATGCCGATGGTCCCCCTTATCCGCCACCACTGCGATGCCCTGAATCCGGTTGTAATACTTACTGAGCTTGCTCACCCGTTTTTCCGCGTATTCCCGGATCGGCTGCGTAATTTCCAGATGACGACCGGTGACGGTAATAACCATAATGGGCCTCCACAAAATCCCTACTGCACAATATGACGCTAACATCCCCGCGTCAACGATTGGCCGTTAGGTATCTATCGGCTAACCACACCCCTCATTCCAGTGATGAGGTCATTGAACCACGGGGGCCATCATCGGCAGACAGACTGAATCAGCATCCAGTCGTAGTAGCCACAGGTGACAACCCGCAGGCTTGTCCATCGCAGGAACATCGTGCATAAAAAACACCGGTGAAAATCACCGGTGTGCATCGTTGTCACTCGACCACTCGACCACGGGTCATTCGACCGAGGCTTCACGGTTGCGATTGCGATAGCCGCCGCCGGCGGTGTAGCCGCGATTACCACCACCGTAACCACCGCTGGAGCGTCCGCCGTAGCCGCCACCGGAACGACCACCGCCGCCGCCTTGTTCGCGGGGACGTGCTTCGTTGACGGTGAGTTTACGACCTTCCATATCAAAGCCGTTGAGGGCAGCGACAGCCGCACGACCTTCCTCATCATTATTCATTTCAACAAAACCAAAGCCGCGTGAGCGACCGGTTTGTCGATCCATGATGATGCTGGCCTTTTCCACCTTGCCATGCTGTGCGAACATGTCCACCAAGTCCTGATCGGTGGTGCGATAGGGGAGGTTCCCCACATAGATATTGATCATGATCCCAAATCCTGCGCCCGACAAATCCCATACGCCATCCGTACGTGATCCGCGGGCTAGACCAACGTCGGACTTACCCCTGGTGACGAACGTTGCTTAAGTTCAAGATCGCTGGGGCGCGCAAACCTTGTTTTACGTCTGATCAGACTAGCCGTAAGGGCGATCCAAGGCAAGCCCGGTAACGGGCAGAAGTATCCTTTTCGGTGGTTTTGCGGAGGTATTTTCGAAATACGCACGCACTAGAAACAAGCAAGAGTTATGCTAGCCGCAAGGGTGTGCGTTGGAGGTGACTAATGTCCTTGCGATCGCTGATGCTCGGTTGGCTGCTGGCGCTGCTGATTGCAGGCAGTACTTTTTTCAACGACTGGATTGTCAACCAGACGCGATTCACCGGCAATCTATTTCCAATTTCCGTATTCGGGTCGGTGGTGCTGCTGGCGTTGGTGCTCATGCCGTTGTCAGGCTGGTGGCGATCGGCCAAGCCGTTGCGACCGGGGGAAATCGCGTTGGCGGGGGCTTTGGCGCTGGCGGTATGCAGTTGGCCTGGGGCATCGTATTTCAGATACTTTTCAGCCATAGTGGTGCTGCCCTCGCACCTTCAAAAAACCCGTATCGCCTGGCAGGGGCAACAGACCATGAGTTATGTGCCCGGCGGATCACACCTGCTGGGGGAAGGTCATCTGCGCCAGGTGCCCGAGCTGGCGCAAAAACTCAGCGAACCTGCCAAGCTCAGTGAACTTGACTCTCGGCAGCGACAAATGCTGCAACAATTGTTCGACTTGTTGGACAGCGACAGCAAACGGCTGGTGAAACAATTGGCGGAATCAGGCCGTGCTTCACCGCAGCAACGACAGCAATTGGTGCGCGGGCTTAATCGCGTGCTGGCGCAATCAGACTGGGTGAATGGTTGGCCGAAGGAACAACCCTGGTCGGAACTGCGCGAGTTTCCGACGGAAGAAGCCGGTCGCGCTGCGTTGTTGTTGATTTTGCCTCATCACGTGCTGCCACCGCCGACGGGGGAAGGAGTGCTGCTGCTGGGTGGACGGAGTGATCCGCGGGTGACCGAACCGATGATTCAGGGAGCGGGCAAGGGGCCGGGGGGCTGGTTGTTGCCCTGGCAGTTGCCTTGGGGCGATTGGTGGCCGACGATCAGGCTTTGGGTGGGGTTGGCGATGCTGCTGGGGCTTGCGAGTTTGTGCATGATGTTGATCGTGCATGCGCAGTGGTCGGATCGTGAGTTATTGCCGTATCCGATTGCACGGTTCGTGGAGGAATTGACCGCACAAGAGGAAAACCGCTGGTTTCCGAGCGTGGCTTATTCGCGGTTGTTTCAACTGGGTTTTGGGTTGATGGTGCTGTTGCACCTGATCAACGGTCTGTACGTCTGGTTTCCGGGTTTTGTGTTGCGTGTGCCGATGCAGTTTGATTTCACCGGGTTGCAGGCGCTGATGCCCAACCTGGCCAGGGCGGAAACTTCATATGCACTCTTCAATCCGCGTTTTATGCCCACAGCGATCGCCTTCGCATTTTTCTTGACATCATCGGTCTCGTTTTCGGTGGGCATCGCTTTGCCGTTGTGGGTGGTGTTTTTCGGCGTACTGGTGGGCCAGGGGGTCACAATGCAGGGACGCTGGTCGGACTATGGTCAGCACAATCTTGTGTTGGCTGGGGCGTGCCTGGGGGTGGTGCTGATGTCGTTGTACGCAGGTCGAAGGCATTACTACGACGTGGCACGGGGGATGGTGGGCTTGCCCGTGTTGACCGCCACGCCTGGGTATTGCATCTGGGCGGCACGCGGGTTGGCGGGTCTGATCGGGTTGAGTGTGTATTGGCTGATGCAAGCGGGATTGGACTGGGTATTGGCCTTACCGCTGGTGTTGCTCATTCTGGCCGACTACCTGGCGATTGCACGTGTCAACGCTGAAACCGGCATCATCGTCATTCAACCCCGCTGGCTGACCGTCTCAGTACTCACCACCTTGCTGGGCATCGGTGCAATCGGGCCCACGGCTTACATTCTGCTGAGCCTGGCATCGGTGCTGCAACAAATTGATTTGCGTGAAGTGGTCACCGCCATGTTCGCCAATGCCCTGCGCATCGGCCAGCGCACCGGTAATGTCGCGCCCCGACGAATCGCCCCGATGCTGGCGACCTTATTCATCGTCGGCGGACTGGTCGCCATGGTCGTGACACTCACCCTGCAATACAACTTCGGCGTCTCCGCCATGGACAACCACGCTCGGGGCAGCGTCGCCCCCTTCACCCTCGACCGCGCCACCGCCCACATTTCCGAATTGTCATCGACCGATCGGTTGGAAACCTCGATGCAGCTTGCAGGCTTGAATCGTCTGCTGTACGCCCAACCGGTCACCGACGCAGCTAGCTGGCTGGTCTTGGGTATCGTGCTGGTGATGGTTTGTGCGCTGGCGCGATTGCGTCTGCCCTGGTGGCCGATTCACCCGGCCATCTTTGTGCTGTGGGGTACCTGGCCGGTCGCCATGTTCGGGTATTCGTTCCTCGTCGGCTGGCTCATCAAGTCAGCCGTCGTGAATGTCACCGGCAGCAAGGGCTATCATCAAACCAAACCACTGATGATCGGCATCATCGCTGGCGAACTGGCCATGGGCCTGTTGCTTATCGTCATCGGCATGGGCTACTACCTCATCACTGGCCAATCACCACCGATGTACCGTGTGTTTCCGGAGTGATTTCATCCATGCTTTACGCGTACATCTGGTAACCTAAAACCATGAATCAATCATCGTCCATCAACCCGATGCTTCCCGAATTGGCGATGTGGACCGATCCGTCATCGACCTCGATCGTCGCGGAACTGTTGCTACAACTGACTCAGGTTGCTCGACCGATTGCGATCGGGGGGGAACGCAGTGCTGCGGTTGAAGCGTTGGCTCATTCGGTGTCATGTACTTATGACGATGACCTCCGCCGAATGATGACCAATCACCCAGCCCGATTCTTGTTTCTCTGCTCACAACAAACCCCCGACCCGGCTGCCTTGCAGGTCGCACTCACTCATGAAACCACGGTGCTGTTACTCGAACCGATGGCGGGTGATTTGTCGGAATGGGCGACACTGACAGACCATGCATCATCACGCACTTTGCCGACGCTGCTGCCGGTGTACTTGCCCGAGTTTTTACAATGCCCCGGTTGGCAGCACGCAGCCGACCCGCTTGAAACCTTGGGTGAATTACAAACCTTGTCATTTCAATCCCTGGGCTTGACCGGGGGTGGTTCGCTGTTCATGCGTTTGATGGATGCCTGGCTGACGCTGACGCAATTGGCGGACCTGCCTGAAAGCATTCATGCCGGCTTGTCGGGCCACAGCGGCAAACTGCCCGGTTCGATTCGGCAGGTGCAAGGTCACATGCAGGCTCACGCCCGCCTGTCACAGGGTCGTAATGTGCTGGTGCAGGTGTCGGACTTGGCTGGGGTCGATGCTCGACAACTCACCCTGCTGGCACAACAGGCACAACTGACCGTGACCGATCATGCCTACGCGTTGCATGATGTTGCAGGCAAGTTGCTGGATCAACACACAACCTCGGCCACATCCAACCAGGGGCGCACATGGTTTGATTTATGTGTGTTGCAGGCTCGTCTTCGGTTGACGCGGTCATCGCCGATGATGCCAACGACGCCGATGAACCGCACCGCCCTGGCCCTGGCGTGTTGTCAGGCTTGTTGGTTGTCGTGTCGCACCGGTCAGCCTGAATCGCCGCGTGAAATATTGCACATGCATTTGCCGGGGGCGGAAGTTTGAAGAAGTGGTCAAGTGGTCGAGTGAATTTCGGTTGTCGGATTTCGGATTTCGAATTTCACCAAGCCGGGAACGAGGTCGCCGCCCCGGGGGCGACCGAGGGCCCGGGTATTTTGAGTAGTGACTCGGTTGGTCTGCGAGTGCATGGTTTGTCACTGGTTTGCCAACAAACCATACCTTGTTACAATACCCGGCTCGCTTTTACGAGGACATACCATGCCCAAAGGCAAACCGCATAAGGGACTACTCAAACGCATCACCATCAGCTCACGGGGCAAGGTGAAGTTCAAACACGCCCGCAGCGGCCACCTGCGCAGCAAAAAGACCGGCGCCAAGGTGCGTGAGCTGCGCAAAAAGATCGTCGCTGCGGGGGGCGATGTGATTCGTTTTGAAAGAATGCTGCACATTCGGCTGGATCGTCACGCCCGTAAGTGATGCCGCCGATCAACCCGCGACCCTCAGCTTGCTGACAAAGGTCGCCATTGCGTGAGCCGGGTTAAGTCTTTCACGGGTGCCCCCGCCTGAAAGCCCCGTACTCGCCGAAGGAGAGTTTCGATGCCACGCGCCCAAAAAGGTGCCGCCACACGTCAGGCGAAAGTCCGCTGGTTCAAGGCCGCCAAGGGTTACCGCATGGGTCGTCGCACACAGTGGCGACGAGTCAAGGGTGCGGTGATTCGAGCAGGCATTTACGCCACGCGCGATCGTAAGCGCGTCAAACGCGATTACCGTGAACTTTGGATTCTGCGCATCAACGCAGCGGTGCGCGAGCGCGGCCTCAACTACAGCCGATTCATCCTCGGCTTAAAGCAACTCAACATCGCCCTCAATCGCAAAGCCCTTTCGGAAATCGCCATTCACGACCCCAAGGCCTTCGACCTCATCGTCGAAAAGGTCAAGGCGGTACTGCCCAAGGTGACCCCCAAAGCCGCCAAGGCCGCATGATATACTGACCGCAATGCACCCGATTGATTTTACGAAGTAATCACCCAACCCGCACCCGCATGGTGTGGGTTTTTTCATGTTACGCTTTGAGCCGAGGTCAGTATCATGAAGCCTGATTCGTTCGTCTGGCAAACAACACACGGAGCTTCATCATGCCCAAGGTACACAACAACGCTGCCCTTGGCGGAGGTGGATTTCATCATGTGGCCATTCGCAGTCACGACTTCGAAGGCAGTCTGCGTTTTTACACGCAAGGCCTGGGGTTTGTCCCCAAAATCACCTGGGGCGTAGGCGACAAACGAGCGGTGATGCTCGACACCGGTGACGGCAACTATCTCGAACTTTTCGCCGGGGGAAAAGACGAACCCAAACCCGAAGGCGCCATCATTCACTTTGCCCTGCGCACCACCGATTGCGATGCCGCGTTGAAAAAGGCGGTCCAAGCTGGGGCGGTGGTGACGATGGAACCTAAAAGCATTGACATACAAAGTCAGCCGCACATCACCCCGGTGCGCATCGCGTTCTGCAAAGGCCCCAGCGGTGAAGTGATCGAGTTTTTTCAAAACGAATTGACGTGAGGATAAAAGTGGTCGAGTGATAAGGTGATTGAACCGCGGGTGGCAACCTGCGGTTCCCGGTTGATTCTGTCAATTCGAAATTCGACGGCTTCAACAGCGGGTCGTCCCGCTAAATTCAAAATTCGAAATCATTTTTCAACACGGAGCACCTCGCATGATTCTGCGTGACAACAAGGACATCAGTCAGGAAACCTGGCGTTTGTTTCGCATCATGGCCGAGTTCGTCGATGGCTTTGAAACCATGAGCGACGTCGGCCCGGCGGTCTCCGTGTTCGGTTCCGCACGGCTGCAACCCGACAACCTTTACTATCAAAAAGCCGTCGAATGCGGACGATTACTCGTCGAAAACGGCTTTGGGGTCATCACCGGCGGAGGTCCGGGCATCATGGAAGCCGCCAACCGCGGCGCTCATGAAGCCAAGGGTAAGTCCATCGGCCTGAACATCGAACTGCCCCACGAACAACATGGCAACCCTTACGTCACCCTGCCGCTTTCGTTCCGTTATTTTTTCGTCCGTAAGGTGATGTTTGTGAAATATGCCACGGGGTTCATCATATTCCCCGGCGGCTATGGCACGATGGACGAGTTCTTTGAATCGATCACGTTGATACAAACGCTCAAGGTGCCGCCGTTCCCGGTGGTGTGCATCGGTCATGAATTTTGGGACGGGCTGATCGACTGGATGCGCAAGACCATGCTGGGCAAGTTCAAAGCCATCGACGGCAATGACCTGGACTTTTTTCATGTCACCGATGATGTGAGTGAAGCGGTGCGGCTGGTGCGCAAATGCTATGAACAGGAATGCTGGCTCAAAACCCCGCAATACCCCACCATGCCCGTCACACCCCCCCACGGCGGTTTGCTTTCCCCGCCCCCAGGTTCGCAAACCACCGGTTTGGCGCAACCCGGCCCGGCGATGGATAAGGAATAGTTGCCTCTGAAAAAACGCATTCCCCGGAAGCGACAGTTCTGTTAGTCAGGTGTTTATAATCTGCGCAGCATACGGGCGTGATTGACGGTACAATGTGGGGCTGGCCAAGGGTCGGGCGACCGTCTGACCTGTCAGTAACTCCAACACTCACGGTGCCTCATGCCCGACGTCCGCTTACGTAACGTCGCCATCATCGCCCACGTTGACCATGGCAAAACCACGCTGGTGGACCGTTTGCTTTATCAATCAGGCAACTTTCGCGCCGAACAGCTCGACAAGCTGGCAGGGGGTCAGCACGGCTTGATCATGGATTCCAACCCGATCGAGCGCGAACGCGGCATCACGATTTTTTCCAAAAATTGTGCCGTCGATTACACCGCACTGGACGGGGACCATTACAAAATCAACATCATCGACACCCCCGGTCACGCCGACTTCGGCGGGGAAGTCGAACGTGTTTTGAAAATGGCCGATGGCGCCCTGATTTTGGTCGATGCCTTTGACGGACCGATGCCGCAGACACGGTTTGTGTTATCGAAAGCACTGCAAAATGGCCTCAAGCCGATCGTGGTGATCAACAAGGTTGATCGCCCCGATGCCCGTCCGCAGCATGTGCTCAACGAGGTGTTTGATTTGCTGGTGTCATTGGATGCCGATGACCATGCGCTGGACTTTCCGGTGATTTACTGTTCAGGTCGGGATGGGTGGGCGAGTTTGAGTCCGACGGAGAAGACCAGTGATTTGCGAGCGGTGTTTGAGGCGATTATCAAGCATGTGCCGCAGCCGGAGTTTGATACCCAGGCCCCGCTTCAGATGCTGGTGACGACGCTGGACTACTCGGATTACGTGGGCAAAATTGCGATTGGCCGGGTGGTGGCAGGGGTGCTCAAAGAGGGGCAGCAGGTGGCCGTGATTGATCGTGATGGCAAGGTCACCAAACAACGTGTATTGCAATTGATGGCTTTCAAGGGTTTGGGGCGAGACAAGGTGGTTGAGGTGAGTGCGGGGGACATCTGCGCGGTGATGGGGCTGGAGTCGGTGGACATCGGCAACACGATTGCGGATGCGGAAAACCCGGTGGCGCTCACGGCCCTGGCGGTGGATGAGCCGACGTTGAACATGACGTTCATGGTGAACAAGGGGCCGTTTGCCGGACGTGAGGGCCAGTTTGTGACCAGTCGTCAGATTCGTGAACGGCTGGAAAAGGAATTGCAGTCCAACGTCGCGCTGCGGGTGGATTTTTCACAGGGCGATGAGTTTGAAGTATCAGGGCGAGGGTTGCTGCATTTGGGGATTTTATTGGAGAACATGCGGCGGGAGGGGTACGAGTTGTGCGTGGGCAAGCCCAGGGTGATTTTCCATGAGCAAGACGGTCGCAAACTTGAGCCGATCGAAATGTTGTCGGTCGATTGCCCCAGCGAGTGCCAGAGTTCGGTGATGAGTTTGGTGGGGGATCGACGGGCGATTTTGTTGCGGATGGACGCCAAGCCGGGGGCCAGCGGTTTTGTACACATGGAGTTCACCATCTCGGCGCGCGGGCTGATTGGTTTGCGTTCACGTATGCTCACGGCCACGCAGGGCCAGGCCATCATGCACCACACGTTTTATGAATATGAAGATTACCGCGGTGATATTCCGCAACGACAGGCTGGGGTGATGGTGTCCACCGAAACCGGGCGCGTCACAGCCTTCGCCTTGGACGGTTTGTACGATCGCGGCTTTTTCTTCATCCGCCCCGGCGATCAGGTGTACGAAGGCCAGATCGTCGGCGAACACTGCAAGGATAACGACATCACCGTCAACGCCACGAAAATGAAGCCGATGTCGAATATGCGGACGACGAGCAAGGACGATGCGGCGCGCATTCGACCGGCCCGTGACATGTCGCTGGAAGCGTGCCTGGAATACATTCAGGAAGATGAACTGGTGGAAATCACGCCCAAGTCGGTGCGCATACGCAAACGGATGCTCAAGGAATCGGACCGCAAACGCGAACAACGCCGGGCGACGGACATCGCCGCCAGCCAGGTGTGAACCATGAAGTGGTCAAGTGATCTGAATTACGAATTTCGGATTTCGAATTTTCGAATTTACCAAGCCAAGGACGAGGCCGACAGGCCGAGGACTTGGGTAATCAAAAAGTGGTCGAGTGGTCGAGTGAAAACGATAAACACCGGTGATATTCCCGGTGTTTTTTATTTGCGTGATCACGCAATGATGATGGAAGATACCGCGGGTTTCCACCCGCGGCTATACAGAACAATGCCTTCATTCTTTGTAGCCGCGGGTGGAAACCCGCGGTCGAATTGTTCACTGAGCAGGTTCGATCGTCACCGTCAGATTTTTGCTGGTGAACTGTTGCTGATAAAGCTCCGCTAATTCCCGGTGCGTCGTCAACAGCAGCGACACTCCGGTTTTGTGAGCTTCCACCGTGCGCAATGTCGCATCCTGTTCATTCATGTGCACAATATCCTGCAACGTGTGCACGATATATTCCATGTCGTTGACATCATCATTATGCAACAGCACCTTCCAGCGCGGCAGCAACCTCGGCGGTGTCCGCGTCGGGGTCGGGGTTTTGTGTGGGCTGTTGGCAATGGTGGATGATTTCGAGGCAGCCGGGGTCGATGAAGGCGGCGACGGCACAGTTGGCGGCGCAGGCGTCGAAGCCGGCGATTGTGTCGGCGCTGGTGTTGGCTGGTCAGCCGAGTTACTCATGTTGCCTCTCCCCTTGAACCGACAAACCCGATGCTCCTCACGATTCCGCGAACACACCACACCGTAGCTATGAGATACATCAGGTTCCAGCGTTTGTCCACGAAAAGATAAACGGGGTAATTCAAACTCCCATAAAAAATTGCAACTCGGCAAAAACCTTACTTCATCAACTTTGAGCAAACCAAAGAACTCAACACAGAGGTCACAGAGTGCACAGAGAAACAATCGAGCATGACCAGCCTGTTCGATCGACTGTTTTGCTGCGTCAAAAAATCGATCCGAAAAAAGATTAAAAACAATCGATTGAGGTCTTGGCTTGCAGATTCGGTCCGTTTGTGAGGCAACGCCAATGACTTGGTTCTGCTCTGTGACCTCCGTGTCCTCTGTGTTGAAAATCGGCTCTTTTAGGTGCTCTTAATCCTCCAACGATTTTTTATACGCATCGAATTCGCCACGTGCTTCCGCGTCGTTGACATATTTTTGAAACTCGCCCATCTTGTAACTGATGAAGCAGAAGGCATGATGCACCGCCAACCATTGCGGGTCGGTCGGATCCTTGCCCAAATCGTTGCGTACCTGATTCAAAGCAGCCAATAATGGTTCGACTTTCATGGGGTATCCTTGTGTTGAATGCGTTGCATCATACCGACATGGCTGCGTGAAAAAGTTCATCAATATGCCCCAAACCCTCGACACGCTTGCGACCCTCGACCGATTGATCGGTGCCTGTGATTCAGCCATTCACCTGGCCGACGACCGAAGCGAAACGCAGTACATCACTGACGCAACGGTCTGCGCAGCGGTGAAGGTTCAACTGATCATCGTGTGTGAAGCGCTGGCACAACTGGACCGCTTTGCCCCCGGCCTGGCGTGTCACCTAAGTTACCGGGAACGAACCGCAGCCTTCTATCACTACCTCATCGGCCCACCCGATCAACTCAAACATGATTACGTTTATGACATTCTGCGCAGCAAAATCCCCCTGCTGCTGCTGGAAGCCCGTGAATTGCGCAAACTGATCGGGTCTTGAAAAGTTACCACGCCTGAACTTCACGACCTTGTGAAGTTCAGGATCATTTGCCGAATGCCCCTCATGGTGGCACCGCCGCCCCCGGCGGTGTTGATGTCCAGATCGCATCCCATAACAATTTAGCACCGACTGAAATTACAAAGAAACCAAACCCCGCTCCCTCACGGTCGCGGCTCGTCAAACAAACTCGACAAAGAATTGGGATGCGCTCCAGTGGGCCAACCCCAGCCGAGGGCGGCTGGGCTACAACATCAGACGCGATAAATCGCGGCGCTAACGATCGAATACGATTCCGTCACTTGACCACTCGGCCACTTGGCCACTCGACCACTTGGCCACTTGGCCACTTCCTGCTTCACCCCACCACCGCCAGCGACACATACGTTTCCTTTTTCACACGCTTTTCAAAATCAGCCCAAAACTTATTCAATATCGTGCGTATCGCCCAGTTGGTGCCGTCGGCCAAACCGCAGATCGTTGTCCCCGGCATCGCGCCCATCGACCCGGCCAACTCCAGCATCAAATCAAGGTCGCGCGTCGAACCCTGCCCTTCCTCAATGCGGCAGAGCATTTTGTAAATCCAGGCCGACCCTTCACGACAGGGTGTGCATTGCCCGCACGACTCATGCGAAAAAAACCGCGCGATGTTGCGTGCCACCGCCACCATGTCCGTGTCCTCGTCGAACACAATCAGCCCGGCTGTACCCAACCCCAGGCAGTTGTGCTTACGGCCAATATCAAAATCAAGTTCCGCATCAAACTCGTCGGCTCCGATCACGCCCATCGAAATGCCGCCGGGCACGGCACCCTTGAACCTTTTCCCGCCACGCATCCCGCCGCAGTAATCGTTGATCAGCGTGCTGACTTTGACACCCAGGTGTTCTTCATAAACCCCCGGCCGATTCACATGCCCCGACACGCCAAACAATTTCGGCCCATACGAAGCCGGGACCGTCGGCGGTGCTCCAGCAGGGCGACCCTTACCCATCGACTTAAACCACTCCACCCCCTTGTCCAAAATCGGCCCGACCATCGCCAGCGTTTCCACATTGTTGATGATCGTCGGTCTGCCAAACGCCCCGGCCACCGCAGGGAACGGCGGCTTGATCCTCGGCCAACCACGCTTGCCCTCGAGTGATTCAAGCAACCCCGTTTCCTCGCCGCAAATGTACGCCCCGGCGCCACGATGCACGTAACACTGTGGCCAGCGACCGTTGATTTGCCCCAGCAGGGATCCTTCGCCGAAAATTTTGTGCGCGTAAGCCTCATCAATCGCCTTCTGCATCGTCTTGGCCTGAAGGTGATATTCACCACGGATGTAAATGTATGTCGTGTCCAACCGGCAGGCGTGCATACAGATGGCCACACCTTCACACAACAGGTGCGGGTCAAAATCCATCAGCAGGCGATCCTTGAACGTCCCCGGTTCCGATTCGTCGGCATTCACCGCCAAAAAGCGCTGCTTGCCATCTTCGGGTGGCAGAAACGACCACTTCATGCCAGCGGGAAACCCCGCCCCGCCGCGCCCGCGCAGTTCGCTGGCCTTGACGGTTTCGATGACATCCTTGGGCGTCATCGCCCGCGCCTTGTGCAGCCCGGCATAGCCGCCGGTGCTGACATATTCATCGTAACCGACGATGTGACGATCACGGATATCGCCCCAGGGCGGCGTCGGTATGCGTTTAACCAGTACGGGTTCTGAAAGTGGCATAATGAATTTCGAATTTCGGGATTTCGGATTGCGAATTTATCAATCAAACACTTGGCCACGAAGGCACGAAGCTCACGAAGAAAAACGAATCATCCGTGAGTTATGCTGGTATTTGTGTTTTCATAAGGTTTTAGAGCATCTGCTTTCACCGCAGAGATCACGGAGATCGCAGAGAAGAACCGATGCGATAGTAATATTTTGCATCCTCATTTTTTTTGCTTATCTCTGCGTTCTCTGCGCCCTCTGCGGTGAATTTTTATAGTCTGTTCTTTGGGTCTTACTCTTCTTCGTGCCCTTCGTGTCTTCGTGGCTCATTCATGGATGAATCAGGGCAAACGATCCAGCAGTTTGCCGAAGTTGTCGATCGTCAGATTTTCATGCAGTTTTTCGTTCACCAGCGCCACCGGGGCGGTGCCGCAGGACCCAAGGCACTCGGCATGCATCAGCGTGAACTTGCCATCGGGCGTGGTCTGGCCGGCTTGGATACCCAATTTTTCCTCCAGTGCGTGCATCAATTTCTTTTCGCCCATGATTTCGCACGATATCGACTGGCATACCCAGATGACATATTTGCCCTTGGGTTCAAAGTGATACATTTCATAAAAACTGGCGGTGTCAGCCACATCCGACGCAGCCACGTCCAAAAATGCTGCGATCTCTTCCATCGCCTGATACGGAACCCACCCATGTTCTTCCTGCACCATATGCAACGCCGGCAACGTCGCCGCCCGTTTGGTCGGATACCGCGGCAGCACACGGCTGGTTAAATCCGCCTGCATTTCGACGGTCAAATACGGCTCAGGTCGTTTGGGGATTTTCGTCCCCGCTGAATTTTTCATGATCCAGGCCATGGGCTGTCACACTCCGTCATGTTGAGTCTTGTTGATTGCTACTGGCGGTTTTGACGCCGAGCCCTTCAGGGCCGGATACGTTTATGCCAATGATCCGGGGCTAAAGCCATCGGCGTCCTGTCCATTGGCATCTTTTATTTGACCACTCGACTGTTTTTCATCCGACTCACTAATGAACCGATTATCCAGCCAGAATACCCGAGCCCTCGTCGCCTTCGGCGACTCGTACTCGGCTTGTCTGACCACTTGGCCACTTGGCCACTCGACCACTTCTTCCATCACCGATCCAATTCCGCCGCGATGATGTTCAAACTGCCCAGTATCGCCACCGTGTCCGACAGCAGGTGACCTTCGAGCATTTTCGCCATCGTCGCATAGTTGATGAAGCTCGGTGCCCGGCACTTGGCTCGCCAGGGTTTGGGCCCGCCATCGCCCACAATGTAAAAACCCAATTCCCCGTTGGCGGATTCATTGGCCCCGTACACCTCCCCCACCGGGGCCTTCCACCCGCGGTTCCACATCACGATTTCAAAGTGTTGGATCAACCCTTCAATCGACCCATACACCAGTGACTTATCAGGCAAACCCACCTTGCCATCCGCAAACACGTTCATCGCCCCCTCCGGCACCTTGTCAATCAACTGGTCAATGATCGACACCGATTGTTTGACTTCCTCCAACCGCACCAAAAATCGCGCAAATACGTCGCCCCCATGCGCGATCGGAACCTTGAACTCAACCGCCTTGGCGCCCCGTCCATCCCAATTCTCCGCATAGCACAAATACGGCTCATCCTTGCGCAAGTCCCGCTTCACACCACTGGCGCGGGCCACCGGCCCGGTCAACGACCACGCAATCGCATCGTCATGCGATATCACGCCGATGCCTTCGGTTCGGTCCCGAAAAATCCGATTTTTGTTGAGCAACCCTTCAATATCACCAATCGCCTGCGCCAGGTCTTCGTGCAAAAACTTTTTCACCATGCGTTGGAACGTTGGCACATCCGGGATGTCACGCATGAAACCGCCCACGCGGGTGTAGTCCGGGTGAAACCGCTGCCCCGAAAGGTAATCCATGATGTCGTAAATGCGTTCGCGCTGGTTGAACCCGTACAAAAATGCAGTGAATGCGCCCAGGTCCAGCGCTGCTGCGCCGATCGACAAAAGGTGGTCCTGAATTCGCCCCAGTTCCGCCAAAATCGTGCGCAACCATTTGCCCCGCGGCGTCAGGTCGATGTCAAACAGTTTTTCAACCGCGTGATGCCAGGCAATGTCGTTGCTCACCGGTGAAACGTAATTCATGCGACTGACAATCGTCACATACTGGTTGTAGTCCAAATGCTCGGCCAGTTTTTCGAAACCCGAATGCAGATATCCGATATGTGGCACACAACGCGACACCCGTTCGCCGTCGAGTTCCAATACCAGACGCAACGTGGTGTGTGTGGCCGGGTGCTGCGGGCCGAAGTTGAGCGTCCAGCGATCGCGCCCAGGCTCGTCTTTCACATACGGCGTGGTTTCAACATCAACATCAAAAGGCTTTAAGTCATAAGGCATGGATCGCTTCCGTGGCCGCTTCGCATGGCGGTTAATTTCGGGCAGCGGATTTTAGTGGGTATCCCGCACCTTGGCCAGTGATGCGAATGAATCATTCGCGTGTGTATCGTTGAAAACAAAACCGCGGGTTGCCACCCGCGGCTATGAAGAATTTGCCTTTGTCCGCGTAGCCGCGGGTGGTAACCCGCGGTGATTTGAATCGCAACTACGACAACCCTTCAAATCGTCGCTTCCGTCACCCGCAACACTTCCTCCACCGTCGTCGAACCGACCGCCACCTTTTTGAACCCATCTTCCCGCAGTGTCACCATCCCCCGTTCGATGCACATACGCCGAAACTCCGTCACATTGGGGCTTGATGCGATTTTGTCCCGCATCACATCATCGAACACCAGCAACTCATAAATACCCAATCGCCCTGTGTAGCCCGTCCCTCGGCAACGTTCGCAACCCTTACCCACCCACACCTGATCCAACGCCACGCCATGTCGCGCCAAATGCTCGGCTACGTGTTCGGTCGGCATCACCTGATGCTTGCAATGCTGACATATCTTTCGTACCAGTCGTTGTGCCAGCACGCCATTGAGCGCCGCCCCGATCAAATACGGCTCAACCCCGATGTTGATCAGTCGCGTCACCGAACTTGGTGCATCATTGGTGTGCAAGGTTGATAACACCAAGTGCCCGGTCAGCGCCGCCTGAATCGCAATGCGGGCGGTCTCCGCATCACGGATTTCACCCACCATCACCACGTCTGGGTCCTGTCGCAAGAGTGACCGCAGTGCCGCTGAAAACGACATGCCGATTTTTTCATGCACCTGCACCTGATTGATGCCGCCCAGGTGATATTCCACCGGGTCTTCCACCGTCGATACATTCATCTCCCGCGTATCCATCTGTCCCAGCGAAGCGTAAAGCGTCGTGGTTTTACCACTGCCCGTCGGCCCGGTCACCAGCATGATGCCATGCGGCTGGTCGATCTGATGTTTCCAGATCGTCAGACAATCCTCATCCATGCCCAGTTGATCCAGCGTCACCGAAATCGAGCGATTGTCCAAAATACGCATCACCGCTTTTTCACCCGCAGCCGTGGGCAGCGTTGATAATCGCAAATCGAGCTTGCGCCCATGCACCACCGCGCGAATGCGACCGTCCTGCGGCAACCTGCGTTCCGAAATGTCCAGGTTCGACATGATCTTCAAACGTGAAATGATCGCCGAGTGCATATGAAACGGCGGGTTCATCATTTCAAAAAGCACACCATCGATGCGATACCGCACCCGCAGTTTCTTTTCCTGCGGTTCGATGTGAATGTCACTGGCGCCTTCCTTGACCGCATTGAAAATCAGATAGTTCACAAAGCGAATGACCGGCGACTCGCCAGCCGCCTTTTCCAGGTCCATGTCATCCGACTTGGCCTGCACCACTTCAACGTCGTCTTCCTGAATCCCGGCAATGATTTCATCGACCTGTTCGCCTTGCTCCTGTTCCTCGGTCGTACCGCCCAGACTGTCCAGCGCCATCTGCAACTGTCCGCGACAGATGACCACCGGTTTGATCGGCACGCCCAGCTTGTGCCGGGCTTCATCGATCACCAGCAGGTTGTCCGGTCGAACCAATCCGAGTATCAATCGACTGCCGGTCAATCGCAGGGGCAGCACGCCCTGATTGCGGCAAAAATCACGCCCCAGTTTTTCGATGTGTTTCACCGGCAAAGCCTGCGGGTCCACTTCTTCAAACGTCAGCCCCGCATGCGCCGCCACCGCCTGTTGCAACGGTTTTTCATCGACGCCGATTTCCGCCAGTACTTCCGCCAGGTTTCGCCCCGGGGTTTTTTCGACGATGGTCCGTGCGTTGGACAATTGTGCCGCAGTGATCACCCCTGCGTCCAGCAAGCTTTGGCCAAAGTCGGCTTTGTCGCCGCTGATGTGCGGGTCATCCTCCGGCGACCACAAATCCGATAATGCCTCGGTTGTCCGCGTGGTCACCTGATTTGCCAGACCACTGCCCTTGTCACCGGCCGGTTCTTCGTTGAGCGATGCCAGCGCCGTTTCCACCAGCGACTTGCCCGGTATTTTGGCGCCGGCCATTTCCTTGAGCTTCGACCAGCCCTCGTTGTCCTTCTTCCCGAGCATGCGTCTGGCCTCAATGAATTCGTTGATCAACAGCCGATGCGGTGCGTTCTTTGTGCCTACAAGGCGTAGTTTGGTGCTGGTGGCTGGTAGCTAGTGGCTGGGTTGATCGTCGTCACGATGTTGTGTTCCCAGCGCCCAGTTACCTAGCTCCTAGTTCCTAAATCCGATGGCTTCAACAGCGAGTCTTCCCGTTAAATTCGAAATCCAAAATTCGAAATTCGCAATTCTCACCGCCTTCTGGGCTTGCTCGATCCACTTTCCAAATCCATATTCAGCACGAAGGTTTCCCCGCCGGCGTCCAGTTTCACGCTCACGCCTTCGATCGCCTTGACCGTGAAGTTGCCGATGCGATCGCCCGGCTGAACCAGCCTTCCATTGATGATCGCCACCGGTCGTGCCCCCTGCATCACCGTGTCCAATTTCAAATCCTTGAACTCGGTCCCCAGTTGCTGCGTCATCACCGAACCGGGGTCCAGCGGCTGACCATCGAACACCGGCCTGGCAAGCGTCAGTAAAAACGGGTTCTTTTTCAAGGCATTGAGCGGCACCTGATGTTTCGAGGTGTCCTCCGTGAACATGCCCACCACCGCATCGGTGTCACGAAACAGCACTTGCAGGTTACCGGCAAGCAACGGGTCATCGGCTTTGAGTGCCTGTGGGTTGGTCAGTTTCGCCAGGGCCTGTTCGATTTTCGCTTCCAGTGATTTGGCTTCTTCATTGACCGCCATCTGTCCCTGACTGGCGCGCATCAGGTACAGCGAACCGGCTGCGATCACCGCCACCAGCACGATCAGCAACGAGCCATGCGACAGCGGCAGCCGACTGGTCCGTCCGCCTTCATCCTCAAAACCGCCGGCTTGGGGCAATGAATCGCCCGCCACCAATCCGGTGAGCGGGGTCTGCCTTTCCTCGCCCCCGATCGCCGTGGCGTCGTTGTGCAATTTTTCCGCTGATTCTCGCAACATGCTCATGTGCGATCCTTTCCGCCTGAGGGACTTTTCCGTGCCGTGTCTGACGAATCAAAGAAAATCGTCAGGGTCAGGTCCGCTTCCAACCCGCCCAGTTCCGCCTTGATCGTCTTGATCTGCAACTTGGGCATGCGCGTCACGCGAGGCAAACGTTCCAGTTCCAACATAAAACTGTAAAACCCTTCGAACTCGCCCATGATGCTCATGCGAATCGGAAGCTCGGAATACTGCGCCGTCGGGGTCTGCTTTTCGGTTCGTACACTTTTGGGCACCAGTCGATTGCGGGCTGCCATTTCCCAGACCTGACGCAGAATGACTTCCTCCTCACGCTGGGTCGGCAGCTTGCGTTCAAAAATTTCGATGGCTGAACCGAGCTTGTCGATCTCCTTGCCAAGGTCCGCCAGGTTGCGCGTTGCGGCCTCCAGTTGTTTAAGCTTGGCCTGCTTGGCGCGTATTTCTTCCTCCGCTTCGTGGATCTGCACGTTGCGTGGTTGAAAGACGAAAAAGTACGCCGCCACCGGCATCGCCAATAGCAGCAGTATGAACAACATTTCACGTAATCCGAATCGCATGGCTCATCTCCTGTTGGAGTTTGCCTCACTGTTTCACTGACTCACTCTTCACCCCCTCTCCCCTTGGGAGAGGGTAGGGTGAGGGCCGTTGATTGGGGCTGGTTACTAGCAGCTTGTGGCTTGGTATGGCATGTTCGTTCGCATGGTTTTTTTCGTTCCTGGTTCCCAGCTCCCAGCACCTGGTTCCCATCTTTATTGCACGCGTTCACTTCTTCACTTACCCGAGTCCTCAGCCTCCCCCGGGGGTCGGCTTCGTCCTCGGCTTGGCTTTCATTTCGAAATTCGAAATTCGAAATTCGAAATTTTCATGCCACTTGACCACTTTCTTCTTGAATCAATTCCCCGTCGGCACCCCGGCTGTCGATGGCATCGGAACATCGTCACGCACCGGTCGTGCCTTGCCATCGGGCGTGATTTGAATCGGCCCCTTGCCGATGCCCATCACATCCGTGCGCATGTCCTTCTGCACGATCGAAGGCACAAACTTGGTCATATCCAGCGACTGGTTCACCAGTAAATCCACCCGGAAGCGGCGCATCGTTTGCTCCTTGATCGTCGATTGCTCACTGAAAACCAGTGTCACTTCCGTAAACAGATCGCAATTCCCCAGGGCCGTCATGAACTGCGACACTTCCAGGTCCGTCGGGGCCACGCCCACCAGTTGCATCGCCACGTCCAACTCCGGCACCTGCGGTTCGGGCACCCCGCTGGCTTTGCCCCCGGCCAATGATTTCTGCCTGGCCTGGTCCATGGCTGTCATCACTTCCACCTTACGTGGGTTTTTGCTGGGCCGACTGTCCAAAGTCAGTTCCGTCAGGCTCAGTGTGGTCGGCATCGCATTGACCAGTTCCGACAAAATCAAACTGCGCGGCACACGTTCCAGCAGCGCTGCGGTCACCTGAGCCTTGCGAATCATCTGCTGTTTTTTCTGCTGCAACGTTTCCAGTTGTTCCAATCGCTTGGCGGCTTCCTCAAAATCACGGTTGACCTGTTCCTGCAACTGACGCACCTGCGCCCGCTTCTGATCGGTGACGAAAAACGCCGCCACCACCGCGCCCATCACCACCACAAACAGCGTCAGGCTGATGATGTTGGTGCGCCACTGCAGCCGACGTTCCAGGTAATCCTCCGGCAAAAAGCCTTTGCTTCTTTCAGGCATGACGGACACTCCGGTTATTCGCCTCCGACTCGTACTCAAACTTCGTTTTCATTGCCTTATCCGTCCCCTCTCCCCATGGGAGAGGGTTAGGGTGAGGGCCGAATTTTCCTTGTGATTTTCATATTGCACACGTTGAATCTCTTGCTTCGATTTTCCCTCAATCACTTCTTCACATACCCGAGTCCTCAACCTCCCCCAAGGGTCGGTTTCGTCCTCGGCTTGGTTTTTCACTTGGCCACTTGACCACTGGGCCACTGGGCCACTTCTTCTTCACAATTCCCCCTCGCACAGACACAACCCCAGCGGTACCGCCCAGCCGGGTTGCGGTTTGCGAATGTCCACGCCCACCGGCCCTTTGCCCGTCACCATCCCGCCACGGGTCACCCGTGCCAATGGGTCGCCCAGTTGGGCCCCGATGCGCAATGCCCTTGCAATCCGCTGACAGATTGCCACCTGTTGTGCCTCTCCGCCCAGAAACACCAGCTTTTCCACAGGGCGATCACCAAACAAACTTTGGTGATACCGCAGGCACAACTGCAACTCATCGGTCAAACATTCCAGCGCATCGCCCTCAGCTTCGCCATGACGCGAACCGTTGTTGCCGTTGGAGCCATGCCCATTGCCATGACTGTGACGACTGGGTATCACCGTCGGGGGGGTCGCATGTTGGTAACTCGATTCAATGCGTGCCGTTTCCGCTGCCATCGCCGCTTCCAACACCGCCAACCCCGCGCCTCCGGGTGCTTCCGATTTTTGCGCCGTATCCAACGTCGGCACCGCGACATTGGCATCTTCTTTCGCCAGATTTTCACGGGCATTGCTCGCTTCACGTTTGCGCTGTTCACGAGCCTCGGCAAAATCGATGTGTGCCGCTGTCGCTCGTTGACGGGTGAACTGATCTCCGCCCACCGCAATCATTTTGGCAAACGCCAGATTGGTCCCATGCGCGATGATGATTTTGCTCGTGACGGCACCGATGTCGATAAAAGCCGTGGTACGTTCCTGTTCCTTGCCCTGCCGGAACATGTGCCCGAAAGCCTTGAGCACCGCCACCGGCTCGGACTGCATGCCCACCACATCCAACCCGCATTTGCGAGCGATTTCAATATGTCGCATCACCGTATCACGACCGGCTGCGACGACCACCGTTTCCTCGCGCGCACTGCCATCACGCATCACCTGACCCACCGGGTATGTGCGAATGACCATGCGTGAAGGGTCGATGTTCAAACGCTGACGCAGGTGCAGTTCAATCTGTGCTTGAGGATCATCGTGCTCACTGCGGGTGAGCTGCACCTGCTGCACCAGGGTTTGGTAGGCCGGGATGGAAAGCACCGCCGCTTTACCCTTGAAGGGTTGCAATTTGAGCAATGAACGCAAGGCTTCCTGAAAAAAGGCGTATCGGGCCGAGGGTTCGCTGCGGGTGTTGAAAGGCAACTCGGCAGCCGCAGCGGCGACCATCTGTGGCGGATCGCCTGCGGTCACCTGCAACAACTTGAGCGTGTCGGCTCCGAAGTCGATACCGATGGGCGAATATTGTTGCTTGGACCAGCCGAACATAGTGCCTTACCCTTCCGCTTGCCCAACCCTTGTCGGCGCGCTGATATCCACCCAGCGCACTCCCCAAACGTTGGGGATCGCATCCCTGGATCAAACCATACATCCGCCTCTGATAACCCCATCGACCTGCCAACACCCCCGGTTTAGCCCAAGGTCCATCTTTCCCAAATCCGCAGAGTTAAAACCGTCGGCATAATCGTTACAGACGATAAGAAGTGGCCCAGTGGTCGAGTGCGCAAGCATCAGAGCCGCGAGTGGCAACAGCGGTTGATATGGAGTGATTTGGCGATCTGGTGATATGGCGATTTGGTGATATGGCGATTTGGTGATTTCTGATTGGATGATCGATCAACAGCAAAGGTAATATTATTTCACCACTTCACCACTTCACCACTTCACCACGTCGGCCACTTCTTCATCATCCAGCTTGCAGAAATGAATGAGCCACCTTCCACACATCGCCAGCCCCCATCGTCACCAGCAAATCCCCCGGCTTGGCGATCAGTTCCAATTGTTCGACAATCGCCTCGAAGGGGTACAGGTGCATGGCCTGCCCGCCACGCTGACGAATGCGGTCCACCAAATCCGCCGCCGAAACAGCTTTACGCTCCTGTTCGCTGTCGCGCACAAAAAAAATGTGCGGCACGATCACCACATCCGCATAACTGAAACTGGCGGCAAACTGTTCCATCAAAAAACGGGTACGACTGTGCTGGTGCGGTTGGAAAACACAGATGAGCCGTTGGGGCTGGTAATGCGCCCGCAGCGCCCGCAAGGTGGTGTCAATTTCCGTCGGATGATGCCCGTAATCATCAATCACCACGACTCCATTATTTTTTGTCGCCGTTGCCTGCAACCCGGTCAGGTGACGCTCGCCCAGTCGTTGCATGCGCCGGTCCAGCCCACGAAAACTTTCCAGCGCCGCGGTGATTTGCGGCCATGATGCGCCGACCCGGTGCGACAGAATCGCTGCCGCCGAGGCGTTGTAGGCCATGTGCTCGCCCGGCAGCGGATTGCGCCACTGTGCCACGACTTTGCCGCGATGGTGCAAGATTACCATCGGCACCTGTGCCTGCGTTGAGGTGACAGGGGTTGAGGTGACGGGGGTTGATGTCGTCATCGTCGCTTCCACATCACCCATCATTTTCACTTCCACCCGCCAATCCGCCTGCGGGGCAAAGCCGATGGTTTCCACCGTGCAATCCAGCCCAGCGGTGATTGTCAACCGATGCGCCAATTCATGTTGAATCAGCAGATAGCCACCTTGCTGCGTCATCCCGCCAGTCGTCGGCGATACCGGGGGCGGGGCCTGGGGCTGCCAGGGTTTCTGCGGCAACAGCCCGGCAAAGTGATGAAAGCTATCGACAATCGCATCCAGCGACCCGTACGTGTCCAGGTGGTCTTCTTCGACGTTGAGGATCACCGCCAGTTTCGGGTGAAAATTGTGAAACGAACGGTCGTACTCACAAGCCTCGGCCACCAGCAGGTTGGGTGATGATGCAACATCGTGAAAGTTTGACGCAGCGTGACCCGCATGAGCTGACGAATCGCTGGCCAGACGCACCGAACCGATGCGGGCGTTGCCGCCGATCTGGGCACACTGGGCGCCGACGATGATGGTGGGGTCCAGCCCGGCTTGAATCAGAATGTGGCCGGTCATGCTGGTGGTGGACGATTTGCCATGCGTCCCGGAAACGGCGATACCCGCGTGACCGAGCATGAGTTGGCCGAGCATTTGCGCATATTTGAGGACGGTGATCCCCCGACGCTGGGCTTCGACGACTTGGGCGTGGTCATACTTCACCGCAGCGGAAATGACCATCAAATCGCATCGAGCAGGCACGCTGTCGGCTGTTTGTTGATACACGATGTTAATACCATCGCGCTCCAGGTTTTCCAGCACCGAACTGGGCGAAAGGTCGGACCCTGAACAGGTGGCTCCATGCGCCGCGAGGATGCGTGCCAGCCCCGACATACCCGAGCCGCCGATGCCCACCAGGTGAACGTGTTTCCCCGTCAGTGGCAGAACGGTCGGTGTCGTCGCAGGGCTTTTCATAGTCGATGGTTCGGTCGTAGCCGAATGCTTGGCATGGGTCAGCGCGGTCATGGGCAGTGGTCCTTCCCTATCATGGTAACAGCGTTGCCCAAGCCATCGGCCAGATGTGACGAAAAAGATCAATAACAAGAAAAGTGGCCGAGTGGTCGAGTGGCCAAGTGACGGAATCAAGCCGGGAACGAATCGCCGCAGGCGATGAGGGCCCGGGTATTCTGTGGGGTTGATTCGTTGTTTTTATTGAAAACCCATCCTGATCTTCGTCGCGGACTCCGAAGATCAGGCGTGGAACATTCAAACTCTTGGCTTGTGGACCTGACCACTTGACCACTACTTCCAATCCCCGTGTCCTCGTCACTGCGTTCCTCGTCCCTGGCTTGATTCCGACACTTGATCACTTCCTCAAAAATGAATCATCCGTCCGACCGTACCCAGCGCCGCTTCGTGAACCGCTTCCGACAAGGTCGGGTGCGCGTGCATGGTGGCAATGATTTCCTCCGTCGTCGCCTCCAGGCGTTTGGCCAGGCCCATTTCGGCCAATAGTTCCGTCACATGGTCACCGACCATGTGCACGCCCAGCAGTTCACCGGTTTTCACCTCCGACAACAACTTCACAAACCCATCGGTGTTGCCTGCTGCGCGAGCCTTGCCACTGGCTAAAAACGGGAACTTGCCCACCGCATAATCGACCCCCGCCTTTTTCCCCTGAGCCTGCAACGCCTGCTCGGTCAAACCCAGACTGGCCACCTGTGGCTGACAGTACGTGCAACCCGGAATCGCATCGTACGCAATATCGTGGGCATGATGCCCGAACATACGTTCGACGGCGGTGATCGCTTCCTCACTGGCCACGTGCGCCAGCCAGGGCGGACCAATCACGTCCCCCACCGCATACACCCCCTGCAAACTCGTTTCATACGTCGCCCCCGGTTTTTTGTAGTCCACTTTCAAATGATCCTTAAACGTTTCCACCATCACCCCCGGCCCAAACAAACCGTCATACCGCCCCTGCACCCCAATAGCCACGAGCACCGCATCGGCTTCGAGCACTTCCTTTTTCGCTTCCTCCTTCACCGGGGCAATGGTCACCTTCATGCCCTGTCCGGTTTTTTCAACCTGCAAAGTTTTGTGACCCGTGCGAACCACCACCCCCATTTTTTTGAACGCCTTTTCCACCGTGGCCGACACCTCCGCGTCCTCAATGGGCAGCAGTCGATCCAACATTTCAATGATCGTCACCTGCGTGCCAAAGGCCTGGTAAAAGTAGGCGAATTCCATGCCGATGGCCCCGGCCCCGACGATGATCAATCGTTTGGGTTGCGTCGCCAGCGACATCGCTTCCTTCGATGAAATAATTTGCTGACCCTCGAACGCAGCGCCGGGTAACGCACGTGGTTGTGCCCCGGTACACACCAAAATACGCTGTGCGGAAATCACCTGGGCCACGTGATCCGGGCGATCATGAATTTCGATTTTGAACGGCGGCTTGTTCGTGATGATCCGTGCATGACCTTCCAGGTGCGTGACTTTGTTTTTTTTGAACAGACTGCCGACGCCCTTGGCGCCCATGTCGGCCACGTTGCGCGATCGGCCTATCACCTTGCCCCAATCATGGCGCACGTTGTCAGCGTAAATGCCCCATGAGGCGGCTTCGTGTTGCAGACGATGGTAAAACTCAGCCTCGGCCAGCAGGGCTTTGGTGGGGATACAGCCCCAGTTGTTGCAGACGCCACCGAGTCGATCGCGTTCGACGCAGGCGACTTTTTTGCCCAGTTGCCCGGCTCGAATGGCCCCGACATAGCCCGCCGGCCCACCGCCGACGACGAGCAGGTCATACGTATTTGTTGATGGCGTTGTGTTCATAGGCTGACATTGTAGTGCATGCGTTTGCCTGAAGTGGCCAAGTGGCCAAGTGGTCAAGTGGTCAAGTGAAAAACACCAAGCCGAGGACGAAACCGATAGGTTGAGGACTCGGGTATTCTGTGTGGTTGATCGGTGAGTCGGTTCATCGGTATCGACAGAACATCTGAAAGCTGACTTCGCCAAGTCACCGATGAACCGACTCACGGATCCACCGAATCACCCTACGCCATCCCCGGGCCCTCGTCACTCGCCGCGCTCGTGCCTCGTTCCCGGCTTGTTTTCCGCACTCGGCCACTCGACCACTTGATCACTTCGCAACATTCCCCGCTTTTTCATCAAACATAAACCCGGCGCAAGTGAACCTTGCACAATCGTCCGCCACAATAAGAAAGTTATCGGGCAACCGTCATTCCCTGGGCCGGTTTGAAAAACAGTTCAAGCCTTGGATGACTTTTGTCAGCAAGCAGGCCTATGATGACCCCGACCTTGATTGAAGGGAGATCAGTCAAGGTCCAACAGGCGTCAAGCCACCCCCCAAGCGGCAGGGGCGGAGGAGAGAGTCGGAACCCCCCAAACACGACCATGCGTCATCGACGGCTAGTGTGTAGTGCTGAGCCGGTTGAAAGTCGTGACCGAAAGTGTTCCGAACCGGATTGGATAGCGCAAACGGGGATTCCGGGATTACGATGATGTCTGGGGCGATATCCGGATGAATACGGAGGCGCGGCAAGCCGTCGGGCTGATCGACCGGACATGAAAATCATCGGCCAATAAAAAACCCCGCTGCCGCCGAAGCGACAACGGGGCGGAGGGGAGAAAGCTCTTTTACGATACCTTTCGGCTCGACCGACCGTTTGCCTACACATTTTTAGCCGAAAACTAGCCATCAAGTCAAGCGGTTTCTTCTCTATTTTAACAATTCTGATGGCTTTATCGACTTTTCCACAATCGCTCCTTGGCCAAAAGTGCCGCGCCGACGATGCCCGCATCGTCCCCCAATCGGCTGGCGACGATGCGACAACTGCGTAATTCCAGCGGGAAAACGTACTCCTCAAACGCCTCTTGCACCCATTGCACCCAAGGCTGCCCCAGTGAATCGGTCACCCCACCCCCCAGTACCACGCAGGGCAAACTCAACATCGTCACACTGTTGGCGATCGCCACCCCGACATATTTGGCGGCCTGTTGCAACACTTGCCGGGTGAGCGGGTCGTCCATTTGCAAAGCCTTGGCGATGACGCGGGAACGGATGCTGGAAAAATCACCGCCGACGATCTGGGTAATTTTGCTTTCGTGATTGGCGCTGATCAGTTGCGTCAGCAGATTCACCACTGCGGTGCGACTGGCGTTATTTTCCAACGTTCGCCGACCCAGCGCCGCATCCGCATGAATGATGGTGTGACCGATTTCCCCAGCCGTGAGATGATGTCCGCGAAACAATTGCCCGCCCAGCACCAGTCCGCCGCCGATGCCCGTGCCCACCCAGACGGCCAGCATGTCCCGGTCCTTTTTCGCATTGCCCGTGGCAAACTCGCCCCAGGCTGCCACGTTCACATCGTTTTCCACCACCACCGGCACACCGTCCAATTCCTTTTTGAGTAACCCCCCCAACAGCACCTTGTTCCAGCGCAGATTCACCGCTCGCACCACCATGCCCTTGTCGATATCGACCGTCCCCGGCGCTCCGATGCCCACCGCCTGCAAATCCTTGACCTTCAGCCCCGCATCCGAGGCTGCATCACGCACCGTCTCGGCCACCCGGCGAACCACGGCCATGGTCCCCTCATCCGCGCGCGTCTTCATTTTCGCCCGGCTGACCACCTTCCCCGACGCACCAACCACCCCCGCGCCGATGTTCGTGCCCCCCAGGTCCACCCCGACCCACACCGCCTTGCCGCCTCGTGCCATGGTGCTGTTCCTCCATGAATTGCTTTAGTGCAAGCATAACCAAGTCGGACGGTCATGCGAAATAGGCGAAGTTAGTACTTGATGATGCCGGATCAATAAATGATCATGATGACTGGGCAAGTTAAAAATTGCATACGATCTATAATCTAAGGTCGGCGAGTCCTGTCAAGGAGACTGTACGATGAATTGGCGCGAACACATTGAACGTGACCCGCAGATACTGGCCGGTAAACCGCGCATTCGCGGAACCCGTCTGAGCGTGGAGCTTGTCGTTGGCCGTATGGGCGATGGCTGGACGACACAACAACTGCTGGAAGCCTACCCGCAATTGAGCCCTAGCCAGATACAGGCATGTCTGGCCTACGCTGCCGACGCCCTTGCGGGCGATGAGGTGATGGACATACCCCTTGGCAAAGCCTGAAATGCGTATCCTTGTTGACGAAAACGTGGACCATCCGATGGTGCTGCACTTGCGGGAATTGGGTCATGATGTTGTGCAGGTGAGCGAGCTTTTCCCGGGTGCGACGGATGAATGGGTCATTGCTTTCAGCCGACATGAACAGCGCGTTTTGATCACATTGGATCGTGATATGGGTCGGCTGCTGATGTCCGACATGGAACCTCACCCAGGCGTGATCTACCTGCGTTTACAGGGTGCGGGCCCAGCGTACTGGCACGATTTTCAAACCCTCTGGCCGCAATTGGAGCCGATGGCGCCCGGTCACTTTGTCACCGTCAAAAAACATCAAATCCGCCGCCGACCCATCCCTTTGCGCCCCACGTCAGCAAAATGAAAATGCTGCCGGGGTGTCACCCTGTGCCCGCAGAGCACTGTGTGCATCCAACCTGTGGCCCGGCTGGGTGAATCACCCTCAACAAGCACACCGCCGAGGGCGGCGGTGCCACAACCAATCATGTGGCCCAGCCGCCCTCTGCTGGGTTGATTCCATCATTATTCAGCGCCGACGCACAGCTCCGGGGGCCGCGCTAAACGCATCCAATCACTTGATTGGCTCTGTCCATACCTCAGCCCATCTCCGGCAACGCGCCAAGCCCGCCCAAGCCCGTCACGCGCATCATTTCGTCCCGCGCCAGTGCTTGCGCTTTTTGCATCGCTGCGTTCACCGCAGCGGCAATCAACTCCCCCACCATTTGCACATCAGCCTCGGTCCCGGCACCGGCCAATGTCGCCACCATGGGCCGATCGATGATCACTTCCAGCACCTCGAACTTGCCGTTCATGCGCACCCGCACCGCCCCGGCCCCGGCTTCGCCCTCCACCTCCATCTTCGCAAGCTCGTTTTGCAACTGCTCCATCTTGGTGCGCAGTTCCTTGGCCTGTCCCATCAGCCCGGCCAGGTTTTTCAGGTTGTCAAACATTGTCGTCTTCCTCCATGAATGGCGAATCTTCCATCGCCTGTCCGTCTGCAAAACCATCCGTCGGCACACTCGTTACGCTGGGGCGCTGTGCGGGGGTGTCATTGCCGGTTGTATCCGCTGATTCACTTGCCGAGCTTTGTGTCAGCGCTGCATTTTCCGCACGCACCTCGACAATCGTCGCGTCAAACAAATCCATCACCTGTTTCACCAGCGGCAAACACATGGCTGCCTGTCGATCGCTGACCAATGAACCGGTTGTATGAGGCGGTGCGGCACCCGTCGTTGTAGCCATGGAACCCATGCTAGCCTGGCCCGATGCCAAACCGGGGGTTGGCCAGTGGGCAGACGATGAATCCGCTGAGGTTGTTGGACGGGGGGTGAATGGGGTGGTGTTGGTGTTTGGGGAGTTGGTGAGCCATTCGATGCGAATCGGGTGACCCAACACCTGCTGAAAAAGTGCCGCAAGCTGATCACGGGCGTTTTTCTGAGCGGTGATGAACTTCATCAAATCGCGCGGCCCATCCCCCGGCCCAAGCCAAACGGTTTGTGCTTCGGCTTTGATCAGCCGCAAATGACTGACCCACACCAGCGGCGCTTTTTGTGCAGCCAGTGATTGCACTTGTGACCAGACTTTGGCGGCGCGTGACGGCCAATTCGATGATGCAGGTGGGGTTGATTTCGAATGTCGAATGTCGGATGTCGAATTTGTATCAAGGTTAGCGCCGCGGCTTGCCGCGTCCTTTTCTGACACTTGGCCATTGCCAGAAATACCCGGGCCCTCGGCTTGCCAGCCTCGTTCCCGGCTTGGCTCCGCCACTTGACCACTTGGCCACTTGGCCACTTGGCCACTTTCCTTACTCACCGATTCATTTTTTTTTTAGGGTCGGGGGCAACACCGGGGGTGGTGCTGCCTTGCAGCAAGGCGGTGACATCGGCCATGTTTTCCGCCAGGGCCAGGCGCACCATCGCGGCATCCAGCAGTGCCCTTGGGTTGGCGCTGGTTCGCAGACTGCGTTGCAAGTTTTCACACAGCGCGATCATGTACACCAACCCGGCGACATCGAATGCCTGTGCCTGTTGCAATGCCGTCTGCCGAGCGTCGGTCGGCAAATCAATCAGTTCGCTGTCACTGCCACATGCAATCAGCAACATGAGTGTGCGCAGGTGTTCGATGAGTACATCCAATAGCTGGTCCTGCGCGATGCCCCCATCCAACAGGGCTGCGGTTTGTTGCAGGGTGGTTTTGACATCCCCGTCGGCCATGGCTGCGACCAGTTGCATGACGCGCTGTTGCGGGGGCAGGCCCAGTACCTGTTCGAGCAAATCGTCACTCAAGCCTTCATCGCCCGCAGCGGCGATCAAACGATCCAAAAGTGACAGGGCATCGCGCATCGAGCCGTTGCCCAGTCGTGCAATCTGAAAAAACACCGAGCCTGTCGCCTTGACGTTTTCGCGCTGGATCACTTCACCCAGGTGAGCCGCGATGCGCGGGGTGGGTATGTTGCGAAAATCAAAACGCTGACAGCGGGATTGGATCGTCACCGGCACCTTGTGCGACTCGGTGGTGCACAAAATAAACTTGACGTGTGCAGGCGGCTCCTCCATGGTTTTCAGAAGCGCGTTGAAGGCTTCCTTGGTGAGCATGTGCACTTCGTCGATGATGTAGATTTTGAAGCGGGCCTGGGCGGTGGGGGCCATGCCGGAACTGGCGATGAGTTGGCGGGCATCATCGACACCACGGTTGCTGGCACCGTCGATTTCGATGACGTTGAGGTCATCGCCGCGCATGATGGCGGCAGCGGCGCGCTGCTGGACTTCCAAAGTCGGGTATTCAAAATCGCCCGGCGGCTTGGGGCAACCCTTGATCGTGTCCGGGCAGTTGAGGGCACAGGCAAGTATCCGCGCCATGGAGGTTTTACCCACGCCGCGCGTCCCGGTGAATAAAAAAGCGTGAGCGATGCGACCGGAACGAATCGCGTTCTGCAGGGTTCGCGCAATGGGTTCCTGCCCGACCACCTGGTCGAAGGATTGCGAACGGTAACGACGTGCCAGAACGGTGTAAGCCATGAGAATTTCGGATTTCGGATTTCGGATTTCGAACCAAGCGGGGAACGAGACACGAGCGTCGTGAGTGTTGAGGGCCCGGGTATGTTTTGTCCAAGGTCAGATACTGTCTTTTGACTTTGGAGATTCGACTTGCGAGTTGTGAATTTGAACTCGTCAGATACCCGAGCCGTCGGCGAGGACGCCTCCGACTCGGCTTGTCGGGCACTCGACAACTCGGTCACTCGGCCACTTGGCCACTTCTTTTTTACATCCGCGTGGGGCAGACGGCCAGGACACCAACGGCACCGGGCAGGGACATTTAGGGCTGCTCCGGTCAAGGCCTGACCCGGTTCATGGACATACCCGTGCATCGGGCCCGGCCGTCTGCCCCCAGCGGACTTATCGACTATATCAGGTTCAACCAGCTTTCGACAACTCCCGAAAACGCGTATGACCTTTCATGAAGGAAACCCCTACAATGCGCCAATGACTCAGGCGATGCAACCCCATGACCCTTTATTGGAGGACCTGACCGACCCGCAGCGACAGGCGGTGACGCACGTGCAGGGGCCGTTGTTGATATTGGCCGGGCCGGGGTCGGGGAAAACGCGGGTCATTACCCGACGCATGGCTCACCTGGTGTTGCGCTGCGGTATCGCCCCGTGGAACATTCTGGCGATCACCTTCACCAACAAGGCAGCGGGGGAAATGCGTCAGCGCATGACGACGCTGGTGTCCGAGCGACAGGCCAGGGCCATCACCATCGCCACGTTTCACTCGTTCTGCGCCCGCGTCCTTCGTCAATACGGCTCACGCATCGGCTTACCGCCCAACTTCACCATTTACGACACCAGCGATCAGGAACGCGCCATCAAACAGGCGATTGAATTGCTGCAACTCAATTCGAGCAATTTTTCGCCCGGCAAGGTGCTTTCCGCCATCAGCAGTGCGAAGAACGAGCTGATGGACCCGGAAGCCTACGCCCGCACCGCGTACGACTTTTTCGCCAAGCACGTGCAGAAGATTTATCGCAAATATCAGGACCTGCTCAAACAGAATCAGGCCGTCGATTTCGATGATCTGCTTTTGAAAACCGTGGAACTGATGCGCAAGGATACCGCTGCTTTGCACGAGTTGCGCGAGCGCTACCAATACGTGCTCATTGACGAATATCAGGACACCAACCACGCCCAGTTCGTATTGGCACACGCCCTGATGCCAAGTGGTGCGGGGTCAGATGCCCCAAACAACCTCGGCTCGGCCAACCTGTGTGTGACCGGTGACCCGGATCAATCCATTTACGGTTGGCGGGGCGCTTCGATTCGCAACATCCTCGAATTTGAAAAGCATTACCCCAAAGCCACGGTGGTTCGGTTGGAGCAGAATTATCGTTCCACCGGCGCGATCCTGGCCGTGGCCGACCGATTGATTCAGAACAATCAGCAACGCAAACACAAGGCCCTGTGGACCGACAACCAGCAGGGCGACAAGGTGCAGTCCGTCACCTGTCAGAACGAACAACACGAAGCCCAGTGGGTGGTCGAACATTTTCAGGAATTGCGTGAAAAACATCAGCTCACTTTTGGTGACATGGCGGTGTTTTACCGCATGAATAGTTTGAGCCGGGTGATCGAAGATGCCCTGCGCAAAGCGGGTATTCCATATCAGATCGCCCGTGGCACCGCCTTTTACGACCGCAAGGAAATCAAGGATTCACTGGCGTATCTGCGTGTGCTGGCCAACCCGGCGGATGAGGTGAATTTGCTGCGCATCATCAACACCCCGGCCAGGGGGCTGTCGGATGCCACGGTGAAGTTGCTTCAGGCTCGTGCGGTGGCGGGGGAACAAATCATGATGTCGGTGATACAAAGCCCGCCGCAGTGGGCAGGGCTGAACAGTCGTGCCCAAGGCGCGGTGCAACGGTTTGCGGAGCTGCTGCAAGGTTTGCGCCGACTGGCTGGACTTGCATCAACATCAACATCAACATCAACCTTTACCGATGCTGACAAGGCAACCACGTCGGCACTGATCGCCACGCATGACACTGCCCATGAATTGTCGCTGCGCGATTTTGTCGATCGTGTGTTGACCGAGAGTGGGTTGCACGGGCATTACGCCAAGGACAAAACCGACCCGGATCAGGAGCGTTTGGCCAACCTGAGCGAACTGGTCAACTCGGCGCAGCAATTTGAAACCGAGTACGAAGCCACGCATCGCGATGCCCCCGACATGCTGACGCTGTCGCGCAAGTTGTCGGCTTACCTGGAACAGGTGAGTCTGGTCAGTGATGTCGATGCGGTGGATGCGGGGCAGGGGTCGGTGACGTTGATGACGCTTCATGCCGCCAAGGGCCTTGAGTTTCCAGCGGTGTCGATTATCGGGTTTGAGGACGGGTTGTTGCCGCATGAGCGGTGCAACCAGAACCCGCGTGAGTTGGAGGAAGAGCGACGCTTGGCGTTCGTGGGCATCACCCGGGCGATGCGTTTTCTGGCGTTGACTCATGCGCGGTTTCGCAGTGTGTTCGGCATGATTCAGCCGACGATCCCGAGTCGATTTTTACAGGAATTGCCTGGCGAGCATATGAAAGCGATCAATGTTGCCCGACAGTGGGATGAAGGGGGTTTGGGTTCATTGGGCATTGATCGCCGATCACGCATTTTCATCAGGCCCGACCCTTTGACGGGGGACGAGCAGGCTTCACCTGAGGTTAGCCCCGACCCATCAACAAACCCCGGCGAAGGGGGACTGGTCATCGGCTGCATGGTGCGTCACCCGCATTTTGGTTTGGGGCGGGTTTTGAATGTCACGGGCACGGGTTCACAACGCAGGGCCCAGGTGAAGTTCAACACGGTGGGTTTGAAAACGCTGATCCTTGAACATGCGCATCTGCAAACGGTGGGAGGGTAGTGTCGAACGCAAGGGTCGCAAGAAAACCATTTACCGCAGAGGACGCAGAGAACGCAGAGAAGCAAGGGACTGGGTTTTTGGAACTGGTGGCTCGGTTCAACGCGCCTTCATTCATCATGATCGGGTACCACTCAGCGTCCCGTAGGGCGCTGTGTGCCGACGACCACAGTTGCCCAGCCCCCGGGGCGCCCTCGGCTGGGTGAATAAAGCCGCCGATGGCATCGGCGGTCAGTGGCGTCGGTTCACCAAGTTAGGCAATGATCAAAGACGGCGGATGCCATCCGCCGCTTATATGAAATCACCGCCGGGGGCGGCGGTGCCACAAAGTACTCAACTCTCGCACCCGGATGCTGCGCGGTTGCTGTGTGGCACCCGCGTACCAAACCCCCAGGCCCCTCAGTCAACAGCCACTTTGCATGCTCCGCGATCTCTGCGCTCTCTGCGGTGAAACTCCGTGTGCTTGATGGCCCTTGTGTACCTCACGATTTGCTACCCATCACCCCTCGAACTTACACGCCTACCTTCGGGCATTTTTCTGCCAAGACACAATCATCACACAACGGTTTGCGGGCGTTGCATACTTTGCGCCCATGAGCGATCAGCAGGTGTGCTAGCTGTGTCCAGTTTTCACGGGGGAACAGGGGTATGAGGTCTTGCTCGATTTTCACCGGGTCGGTTTGGGTGGTCAGTCCCATCCGCTGCGACAAGCGTGACACATGTGTATCGACCACCACACCAGCGTTCACGTTGAACACGTTGCCCAGCACCACGTTGGCGGTTTTGCGTGCGACCCCGGGCAACTCCAGCAAATGGTCCATCGACCCGGGCACTTGCCCCTTGAACTTGTCCACCATGAGCTTTGCCGCAGCCTGCAAGGACTTGGCCTTGTTGCGATAAAACCCGGTGCTGCGAATCACGGTTTCGATTTCAGGGAGCGACGCCTGCGCCAATTTGCCGGGGCTGGGCCAGCGTTTGAAAACCTCCGGCGTAACCAGGTTCACACGCGCATCGGTGCACTGGGCCGACAGAATCGTGGCCACCAGCAGCTCGTAGGCATTGCGATGATTCAAGGCACATCGGGCATCCGGGTATGCTCGGTTGAGTTGGGTGTAATACCAATCCGCAAGCGATGCAGGTGATTTCTTTGGGGTGGTTTTTGTCTTGGTTTTAGCGGAGGTTTTTTTCGGTTTGTTGGGTGACATGAGGAGGGTTTCTGGGAATGGGTAGTCAGATCGCCGACGCAAAGCGTCCGCGCTAAACAAATACAATCACTCGGCCACTCGGCCACTCGGCCACTTCCGGTTTATTTCATCACACACCGGCCACTGCCTGCGCAGACTTCGCATTCGGGTGCACCTCCCCCGGCGTGTTGCAGGCAATAATCAATGCGCGCCTGGATCACCTGATGAATCATCGGGTGCAGGCCCAGCGGTGCGGTCACCATGTAACTCACCCCCGGATGCCGGGCCGCTGCCTCGGCTGACAAACGCGGAATGTCTTCGTGCCAGTGTTTGCCCGGCAGTAAAAAGTAGGGCATCACCACAATCGACCTGGCTCCGCGTGCCACGCACCGGTCAAAGGCGGTGGCGATCGATGGCTCGGCGATTTCCATGTGGGCTGGTTCCACCACGTCAAAGTGCGATGCTTTGGCAAACCGTGCGACGATCTGTTCGAGCATTTGATTGGACTCAGCGCGACGCGATCCGTGATCGACAATGATCACGCCCACAGGTTCATGGGGCGTGCCGTTGTGGTTACTAGGCGAGGTTTGCGGCACAGCCGGGGTGTTGGCGACATTGCAGGAACAGGTTGTCGGGGTGGCGGTGGACATCATGCACAATGTTACGCACATCGGACGTTCGGGGTCATGGTTTGAATGTCATGTCATTCGAAATCGCTTTGTTCAACCACCTTCCGTCACACGTAAAACCCTGGCAACCTGCTCTTGATTCACCGGCTCGATCACGCCCTGTTCGGTGATGATCGCACGGATGAGTTCATGCGGCGTGACATCGAACGCAGGGTTGAACACCTTGATATTTTCCGGGGCGGTGCGCCGACCAAAACCCATGGTGACTTCCTCCGCGGCGCGATCTTCAATCGGAATGTGCGCCCCATCGGGGATTGACAAATCAAAGGTCGAACTGGGGGCGGCAACGAAAAACGGAACCTGATGATGCCGAGCCAGTATCGCCAGGGTGTACGTACCGATTTTGTTGGCGGTGTCGCCGTTGGCAGCAATGCGGTCGGCCCCGATGATCACCGCCTGTATTTTTCCGCTGCGCATCAGCACTGCGGCCATGTTGTCGCATTGCAGCGTGACATCGATGCCTGCCTGTTGCAGTTCCAGCGCAGTTAAGCGTGCCCCTTGCAACAACGGCCGAGTTTCGTCGGCAAACACCTTGAGCTTCCAACCACGCTCATGGGCCAGGTACAACCCAGCCGTGGCGGTGCCGATGCCCCCGGTCGCCAAGGCCCCGGCATTGCAATGCGTCAACACCCCCAAAGGCTGATCTTTTTGTGCGGTCGGGCGTGCGCTTCGAATTTTTTCAAACAGCGCAAGGGTGTGCAGACCGATGCGCTGGCACATGGCCTGGTCTTCCTCGTGAATTTTCAGGGCCTCGGCAAGCAGTGGTTCGGGGGTCTTCGGTGTGACTTTCAACATGCGATCGATGGCCCAGAACAGGTTGACAGCCGTGGGCCTGCTGGTGGCGAGGTAGGCCCCTGCTTTTTGCACATCGCCTTGTTGGGCACCGATGACGCAACCGTAGGCTGCCGCGATGCCGATGGCCGGGGCACCGCGCACCGACAAACGTTTGATCGCCTGCCAGACGGCTTCGACATCACGGCAATCCAAATACGTCACCTCGCCGGGCAACCGTGTCTGATCCAATAAACGCAAGTGCCCCGTGCGTGCATCACCGATCCATTGACTGGGTTGGAGCATGTTGATCCTTTATCCGGTTTCCCTAAAGCCCAGGCATGGCCATGCCTGGGCGTTGTCGTTACCCACTCATGAAAAACACCACCATCATGATGTTGAGTGCGTTGAACCCTGCATGGGTGAAAATACAAGGCCAAAGGTTCCCCGTCCGCTCGTACATCCAGCCCAGAATCACCCCCAGCACCCACAACCCCGGCAGCGTCTGCCAAGGCATGCCCACATGCAGCAGCGTAAACACGGTCGCTGAAATCAGTATCACCGACCAGCGATGAATGCGTGCCAGTTCCACCTCCAGCAAAGCCGTCTGCACCAGGCCGCGAAACACCACTTCTTCCAACAGGGGGGCCACGACCACCGCAGCCATAATGAGGCCGATCGTACCCGCCAGGTCGTCGGCATCACGAATCGCCTCGAGCATCTGATGTCCCAGTTCGGGCATCGGTTGATTCAAAATCGTGGAGCCGAACCAGCTTGAAAGCCCCAGCGTGGCCATGACAATGGGTGTACCCAAAAGCAGGCCCAGTACCCCCGACAATACCAGCCAACCGCCACGACGACCTGATAAACCAAGCTGTTCCCATCCGCTGGCGTGCCGATATGAACGAGCCAGCACATACACCATCACCGGCAACAGCGTCATGCCCTGAATCAACAGCGCCCGCACCGCTTCCTGTGACGTGGTCAATGTCAGTTCGTGCTCCGTCGCTCCGGTGGGCAACATCAGCCCCAGCCCCACCAACACCGGCCCGACAAGCACCATGCCCGCCAGCAGCACCATCATGCCGACGAACACATCCAGCACCTTCAGCCCCGCGTCCCGGTAGGGCACCCCCTTCAAGCCCCCCGGCCAAAGCCAACCTCGCCATATGCACACCCCGACCGACGCTCCAGCCATCAGCATCATGGGTAACAAATCGCGCAGCGTTGGGTCGGTCGCGGACATGACCCTAGTGTAACCGCGCTGGAAGGTCGCGTTGCATGAATGTGGTCAAGTGGTTGTACGAGCAAACCAAACCGCGGGTTGCCACCCGCGGCTATGAAGACCGTGTCATGATCCGTCTAGCCGCGGGCGGAAACCCGCGGTTGTATGACTTGGGCGTTCACGACACTCACTTTGACGCTCGGCGAGGGTTGCGCAGGGAGGGGTCGTGTGCTGCGGACGTTGAGGTGTCGGGGGAACCGGGGGCGGGGATGCCGGGGATGCCCAGTACGGTGCTGACCAGCCCGCCGTGCATCGCGCCGCCGCTGAGGGTGGGTTCTTCGCAGTGCTGCATGAGCAGTGCGTCGAACATTTTCATGTATTGGAGCGCCTTTCGCATGACCGAGGCCTCGCCCACGCCCACGCCATCGTCGCTGAAGGCGATGGCGCCGC
>CAYRTH010000003.1:27100-73221 GCA_964427135.1 uncultured Phycisphaeraceae bacterium | reverse complement strand
CTCTCCCCGTGGGAGAGGGTGGCCGAGTCATCGAGGCCGGGTGAGGGCCGATGAATCTATTGCAATACCCGAGTCCTCGGTCGCCGCGGCGACCTCGTCCTCGGCTTGGTTCTTGCACTTGACCACTCGGCCACTCGGCCACTTGGCCACTCTTTTATGTACCGTCTTAACGATCCAACGACCAATGACCGAAGTAGGTAATGCCTCGCTATGATGAGCCAACACCTTCAAGGAGTACCCCCTCATGCCACGAACCCACACCAAGTGCATCGGCATACTCACCTCCGGCGGTGACTGCCCGGGGCTGAACGCAGCGATTCGCGCGGTGGTCAAGCCGGCGTTGTCGCTGGGGATCAAGGTGGTGGGCATTCACGATGGGTTCCGCGGCCTGGTGGAAAATCGCACGACGCTGTTTGACGACCCGATGGTGTCGGGCATATTGGCGATGGGGGGCACGATTCTGGGCACCAGCAGGGACAAGCCCAAAAAAATGTCCATCGGCGGCAAGGTGCTGGACATGACCGAAGCAGCCATTCACAACTACCACGAACACCACCTGGATTGTCTGGTCTGTCTGGGCGGCGGGGGCACGGCCAAGAACGCGCTGCATCTGCACAAGGTCGGCGGCAAGTCGGGCGTGAATGTGATGACACTGCCCAAAACCATTGACAATGATGTGGCGGAAACGGATGTAACCTTCGGGTTTGACACCGCCATGGAAATCGCCACCGAAGCCATTGATCGGTTGCACACGACCGCGACCAGTCATCATCGCATCATCATTTGTGAAATCATGGGGCACAATGCGGGTTGGTTGCCGTTGGGCGCGGGCATGGCCAGCGGGGCGGATGTGATTTTGCTGCCGGAGATACCCTATGACCTGAACGTGGTGGCGGAACATTTGCTGGAACGCCGTCGTCACGGCAAGCGATTTTCGATCGTGGCGGTGGCCGAGGGAGCGATGGATATCGAGGAAGCCAAACAGTTGGCCAAGGTGGAGAAAAAGGCGTCCAAGAAAAAGAAAGAGAAAAAGCACAAGCACGAGCAATCGGCGGAAGATGGCAACGGTCACGAAGGCTTGGAAGGGACCGGTGACGGACAGATGCCGCATTTGGTGCAGGAACCCAAGGCCAGTCGGTTGGCAAGAGCGTTGCAACAGGTCACCGGCACCGAGGCACGGGTGACCTCGCTGGGTCATGTGCAGCGCGGCGGGACCCCCTCGGGCACGGACAGGGTGCTATGCACACGATTGGGCGTGGCGGCGGTGAATCACCTGGTGCGCGGCCAATACAACGTCATGATGGCGGTGCGCGGCGATTATTGTGAACCGGTGAAATTGGAAGATGTGGCGGGCAAACGTAAAGTGGTGCCCCTGGACCACCCTTGGATCGACGCAGCACGCAAGGTGGGTACATGTTTGGGGGATCGGTAGCTTTTGTGTTTTCACGCCTGATCTTGCTTGTCTTCAAGCAAGATCAGGATGGATTGAGATGGGTGAAGTAAAAAAAGAATCCTGAACTTCATCGCGGCGAAGAAGTTCAGGCGTGGTTGACCAGACGCATGGCATTTTCCGACAACACCAATTGCGGTAAGTGCGGGTATGACCTCACCGGGCTGTCACCGCGCGGTCATTGCCCCGAATGCGGCAACCTGTTTGATCGAGGGCGTGGGCTGGGCATCAAACACACGCTCACCGCTGAAGAGCGCGGCGACCGACTCATGAAACTCATTCGCACGATTGCCCTGGCCCTGGCAACGTTGGTGGTCATCGCCCTGACCAGTGTTTTGTATGCGGCAGGGTTCCCGAAAGTGCTGGGCATCGGGCTGGTAACGATTGTCATTCTTGGACTGGCGGCTGCGACCAGCTACATCAGTTACCGCCAAGGATTATGAACCCGACGGGCAGCGGGATAGTATGAATCATGTCAGACAGGTTCCGACACTTAGCAAAAAGGAGAAATGTCATGCGTCATCAAGCGCTCTTTGCGTTGTTACTCGTGAGCATCATGTTCATGGCGGTCGGCTGTTCGACGGCAGCGCCGGGCGTGACCAATCAGGCGGGCACGTACATCGCCGCCTTCGACGCCAAGCCGGAGAAACTGACCAAGGCTGCGCAGGCGGTGTGCGAAGAACTCAAACTCACCATCGTCACGTCCAACGTTACGGCCTTGGATGGCTACATCGAAGCCAAGACGGCGCAGGACCGGGAGGTGACGATCAAGGTCAGCCGACTCAATGACACGCAGAGTCAGGTGTCGGTGCGCGTGGGCGTGCTGGGGGATGGTGAATTGTCCACGCTCATTTTGGACAAAATCAAACAGCGCTTGTGAGGCGGGGGAAAGTGGTCAAGTGGCGATGTAGCGATGTGGTGATGTGGTGATCATGACTTCTTCCACGCCTGAACTTCATCGTCAGCGATGAAGTTCAGGATGGTTTTCTCAAAACACCGCCATCGTTGACGCCGAGGGCTTTAGCCCCGGATTTCATCCTCGATCATCCGGCCCTAAAGGGCACGGCGTCAATATCGCCGACGCAAAGCGTCTGCGCTCAATAAAGACAATCACTTCACCACATTGCCACAAAACTCAATCACCAAACATACCCAAGTCCTCGTCACTGCGTTCCTCGTCCTTGGCTTGGTGTTTTGCACTCGACCACTTGGCCACTTGGCCACTTCTTTTAGCTGACTTGCGTTATGATCGTGGGTTTCCGACACGCACGAGCGAGGAACCCAATGATGTTATTCAGTGGCAAGGTTCGCGGTAAAGCGCAGATGATTTGGCCGGGGACGCAGGATCGACCGGGGGTGGCACCGGGAAGTCCGTTACCGGGCACACCGGAAGATGCGGTGGTGAATCAAGCCGGCCCGCCGCAATTTGAGCCGGGGGATGTGCCGACGGTGACGCCCTATTTGCTGGAGGATGGGCAAGTTCACCCACTGGTGCTGGTGTTGCCCGGCGGTGGTTATGCACGTCAGGCAGCCCATGAAGGCGAACCGGTGGCGCAGATGCTCAATGCGGCGGGGTTTCACGCAGCGGTGTTGCATTACCGTGTCGGCCCACGGCATCGACACCCGGCCATGGTGCATGATGCACAACGGGCGATGCGTTTGCTGCGACAGTCAGCCGACGATTGGCGGATCAGCAAAGGCGATGACGGTCAGGCGAAGGTGGGGGCGCTGGGTTTTTCCGCGGGGGGACACCTCACAGGCTCGCTGGCGGTGCACTGGGACCATTTTGTGTGCGAGGTCGATGACTTGGCGACGACGCACAGCGCCCGGCCTGATGCGGTGGTGTTGTGTTATGCGGTGATCGACATGACGCAACATCGTCATCGCGGGTCGTTTCAACTTTTACTGGGGTCGTCGCCGGAGCAGACGCTGGTGGAGGCGATGTCGCTGCACACGCAGGTGCGTGACGACAGCCCGCCTGCGTTTTTGTGGCATACGGCTGATGATGGCGGGGTGCCGATGCAGAACAGTTTGCTCTATTTTCAGGCTTGTCGGGATAAGCAGGTGCGTGCGGAATTGCATGTGTATGAGTCGGGTCACCACGGCATGAGCCTGGCGGAAAAACATGCGACGATACGAAGCTGGGTGCCGCTGGCGGGTGAGTTTTTACGGCGGCATTTGGAGTAGGGAGATTTCGAATTTAGCGGGAAGACCCGCTGTTTAAGCCGTCGAATTTCGACATGAATGGGGGTGTTGGTTCTGCACGCCTGAACTTGATTGTCTGCAATCAAGTTCAGGATGGTTTGGGATGGGGGAATAAAAGCAAAGAATCCTGAACTTCGTCGCTTACGGCGAAGTTCAGGCGTGGTAAAGCACATACGATCGGGCGTGGTGTAATCAAGGGAAAACCAACGGTGGAACGATGCGTATTTTTGACGGACACCTTGATCTGGCGATGAACGCGGTGGCGTACAACCGGGACCTGACCTGGTCATTGGCGCAGCTGCGTGCTTATGAAGAAGAAGTGCGCGGGCCGCGCGATGCACGCAATGTCAGTGATGGCAGGGGGACAGCCACGGTGACGCTCGACGAACTGCGTCGTGGTCGGGTGCGCTGTTGCACGGCCACGATATTCACCCGTGCCAAACCGGGGGTGACTGCGGTCGATTGTTCTTTACGTTGCAATGATGATTCAGCCAGTCCGAGCATCGCAGCAGCGCTGGCGCATGCGCAACTGGCGTATTACCAGCAATTACAGACACAAGGTTACTTGCGGTTGATTCATCAGGCGGACGACCTGATGCAAACGAATCAACCCGTGCAATCGACATTGGGTTGTGTGCTATTGGTCGAATGTGCGGACATGATCAGCAATGAGGTTGAATTGCGTCACTGGTTTGAGCAAGGGGTGCGGGCGGTGGGTTTGACGCATATACCACCGGGGCGATGTGGGTTTGGTAACGCGGCTGACGGGCCGTTGTCGGCGCTGGGGGTGTTGCTTTTGGGTGCGATGCGTGAATTGGGGATGGTGCTGGATGTATCGCATTTGGCGGACATGGCGATGGCGCAAGCGTTTGATTTGTTTGATGGACCTGTGATGGCCAGTCACAGCAATTGTCGGGCGCTGGTGCCGGGCATGAGGCAGATCACGGACAGTCAGATCAAAACCATCACGGGTCGCGGCGGGGTCGTGGGTATCGTGTTGTCCGCGGCGATGCTGTCAGCGATGGTGAAACGTGAAACGCATACTCGTGAACAGGTGACGCTGGCGCATGTCGCGCAGCACATCGATCATGTGTGTCAACTGACGGGCGATGCACAGCACGTGGGCATCGGGTCGGACTTGGACGGGGGCTTTGGCATGGAATATGTTCCGATGGAAATACAAAGCATTGCCGACCTGCACCGCATTGGTGAGGCACTTTCACAGCGCGGGTACAAGGATGGTGACATCGCCAGTGTGATGCACGATAATTGGTGGCGGTTTTGGCAAAGGTTTTTACCGAATCGGAGCGGGCAGTAAACGCTGACCACAGAAGTGATTTTCAACACAGAGGGCACAGAGTTCACAAAGCAGAACCAGGCTTGATGGTTGTTGGAACAGTCACTGATCGATGACGAGGGTTTCATAATCGCCGTCTTTCAAGGACTGAAGGCTTTTCAGATACCCCATCGATTGAATCCGCTGCTTCTCTGTGCACTCTGTGACCTCTGTGTTTAATTGTTTTGGGTCAAAATCAGGAGACGATCATGTGGTTAGCAAACACGGTCGCGGAACTTCGGCAACAGCGGCGGGGGTTGGTGGGGGAGGTGGCGTTTGTGCCGACGATGGGGGCGCTGCATGAGGGGCATTTGTCCCTGGTACGTGAGGGTTTCAATCGTGCCCGGCATGTGATCGTCAGCATTTTTGTGAACCCGACGCAGTTTGGGCCGACGGAAGATTTGAGCAAGTACCCCCGGCCGTTGGAACGGGACTTGGAATTGTGTCGTGCGGCTGGGGTGACGGGGGTGTTTGTGCCGAGTGTGGATCAAATGTACGCACCCGGTGCGGTGGCGTGCGCGATTGATGTGCCGACGATCACGCAGGATTTGGAAGGGCGATTTCGGCCGGGGCATTTTCAGGGGGTCTGCCGGGTGGTGGCCAAGTTGTTCAATCAGGTGCAGCCGAGCGTGGCCTGCTTTGGGATGAAAGATTATCAGCAGTTGCAGGTGATCAGGGCGATGACGGTTGACTTGGCGCTGCCGATTGAAATTGTAGCCTGTGCGACGCTGCGTGAACCTGACGGGCTGGCGATGAGCAGTCGCAATGTGTATCTGACGCCGGAGCAACGGCCCAAAGCCCTGGCACTTTCACAAGCACTCAAGCAGGCACAGGTGATGATTGAAGAGCAGCACGTGACCGAGCCGGGGGCGGTGGAAGCGATGATGTTGGACAAACTCAAGGCTGCGGACTTTGCGGTGGATTATGCGGTGGTGCGTCATCCGCTGACACTGGAGCCGATGAAACAGATTGATACGCAAGCAACCGGGGGCGTGGTGGCGCTGATCGCAGCGCGCTGGCCGAATGTAAGGTTGATTGATAACTGTGTGATTGGGGGGTGAATCGGTCGAGTGCTTTGAACACCCTCTCCCTCCGGGAGAGGGGACGGAACCGGCATCACGACTGGCAAAATAATTACGCAAATTGCTCGAATACCTTTTGTTCTTCGAAATGGGCATGGCCCATTGGCAGGCGGGACGCCCGCCCCACTCAGTATTGATTGAGCAAACAGGCGCTAATAGGTTCGCATGCGGTGCACTATTTTTGACATTTCACTTTGGGCAAGGGGGGTCCGTTGAAGCCTTCGCAGGTTTGCGACGATGTAAATATAGGAGCGAAGGCAAGGAACCCACACGTGCTGAAAGTCGAACTCGAGCATGCTGTACCGGGCATGGTGCTGGCGCTGCCGGTGATGCACCCGGAACTGCCCGGTCATACCTTGCTACACGCCGGTTACGAATTGGAAGCCGAGGTGATGCCCCGGCTACATCGGCTGCGCATTCGTCGATTATGGGTCGGTTACCCGGCGCTGGATTTTGTGGACAAGTACATCAGCCGTGAGGTGATGCAGGGCCAGGCGCAAATGGTGAACACCATCACCGATGCGTTTACCAACATGCAGCGTAAGGCCACGGCCCGAATCAACTACGACGCCTACTGCCGAAACATCGGCAACCTCGTTAGCAGACTGCTCAACTCGCCGCAGGCAGCGCTGTTTTTGGATGATTTGTCGAGTACCGAACCCGAAGGCCTGGACCTGGTGCGTCATGCCTCGACGGTGACGTATCTGAGTCTGCTCATGGGGTTGAAGATGGAGGGGTACCTGGTGAAACAGCGCAAACACATCGACCCGGGTCGCGCCAAGGAAGTGGTGAACCTGGGGGTGGGGGCGATGTTGCACGACATCGGCATTCGTGAACTGACGCCGGAGGTGCGCAACCGTTACATGATCACACACGATGAAACCGACCCTGCCTGGCGCGAGCATCCGACGCTGGGGTATCACATGGTTCGGCAGAATGTCGAACCCAGTGTGGCGACGGTGGTGCTGAATCATCACCAGCGTTGGGATGGTTCGGGCTACGCAGGTTCCGCGGTGCCGGTGTTGGCGGAAAACCGCATTCATGTGTTTGCCCGCATCGCCGGGTTGGCGGATCAGTTTGACCGGATGCGGCAGATGCACCGGGAAACCCCCGTGCCGGTGGTGGCGGTGTTGCGTGAGCTGCTCAAGCCTGAGTATCACAAACAGTTTGATCCGCAGGCGATGATCACGTTGTTTGCGGTGGTTCCGCCGTATGCCCCGGGGTCGATTGTGAAATTGTCCGACGGTCGCTTTGCGGTGGTACTTGAACCTCACCCGGCGGACCCCTGCCGCCCGGTGGTGCAACCGATTCATGATCCGCAAAAACTGGACGAAGGACTGGCGGGCGAACCGCTGGATTTGTCACAGGAAGGACGCAATTACATGATCGTGGAATGCGATGGCGAAAACGTGGAGCGATATCACTTCGCCGCCCCGTCGTTCATGGAAGATTTTGAGCGATCGTTCAAAGTGTGGTGATGAAGTGTGATTCGTCGCAATCAGAGCCGGGCACGGTAGTAAGCGGTTTTTGCAATATCAATACACCACTCGCTTCCGCTCGTGGCTCTGTGCTACCCCGATGTCCGCTCGTGGCTCTGTGCTACCCCGATGTCCGCTCGTGGCACTCTGGTAACCCGAGGGCTTCTAACTGCGTGGGTAATCTTTCGCCCAGTTTTGCCTTAGGTTCGGCTTCACCCGACCGATGATCGTGGTGAGCGTGGTGAGTATCACAGCGGTGATCACCAGCGCCAACAGCAGGTGGATGTGTTGATGTTGTGCTGCCCAGAGCGAACCTACGTGCACCCCCGGCAACACCAGCAGTATCAATGCCATTTTCAATTGAAACCATCGCAAACGCAGAAATACCCAGGGCATTTGCAGCCAGAGCAACACGCCCAGCAACCCCGATGCGATGGCGCCGGGCAGTATCACCGTTTGGTAAATCAAGGTGATCGTGGCGAGCGTGTGGGTCGTATCAAGTGTTGTCGTGTCATCGCCCCGCCATCGCTGGCGCAACAGCAACATCATCACTGCTGCCAACCCGCCCAAAACCCAGGCCACGGCCAGCACCTTGGGTACCAACAAAAACGGGCGCACCCCGCGATGAGGCTTGCGACCATGCACATTGACATACGTCGGCGACATCAGGGTAGGGTAACGCAAAGCATGAAGAAGTGGACAAGTGGCAAATATTTCGAATTTCGGATTTCGAATTTCGGATTTGAAAACAAGCCAAGGACGAGGAACGTAGTGACGAGGACTTGGGTATTTGAAGAAGTGGTTGATTGATTTTATTTGTTTAGCGCGGACGCTTTGCGTCGGCGCTCTTGTTAGCGCCGCGACTTGTCGCGTTTGTAGGTGTAGGTGGGAAAACCATCCTGAACTTCACGCGGCGTGAAGTTCAGGCGTGAATGATTTGTAAATCACCACATCACCACATCACCACATCACCAAAGAATACCCGGGCCCTCGGCTTGCCAGCCTCGTTCCCGGCTTGATTTCTGCACTTGATCACTTCTCGAAGCCCAGTCGTTATGATGATGCACATGACGCCGACCAAAAGCGACAGCACCGACACCCTCGCCACCGACTATCGCATTCAACGGCCTGATGCGCGGTTTGCACCGGATACCCAGGCGGATGTACGGACGGAGGAAATGCTGGTCAACATGGGGCCGCAGCATCCATCGACGCATGGTGTGCTGCGCGTGGTGTTGCGCACCGATGGGGAAATGGTGCTCGAATGTATTCCGCACATTGGTTACCTGCATCGGTGTGCCGAGAAAATTGGTGAAAACCTGCCCTATGCCCAGTATGTGCCCTACACCGACCGCATGGATTACGTGGCGGGCATGAACGAAAACTGGGCCTGGTGCCGGGCGGTTGAAACGCTTGCGGGAATCGAGTTGCCGCGTCGGGCGGAGTTTGTTCGCATCATCGTCTGCGAGCTCAACCGCATCGCTTCGCACCTGGTGAGCTTTGGCACTTACGGATTGGACATCGGTGCGTTCACCCCGTTTTTGTATGCCTTCCGTGAACGCGAATACATCCTCGATTTATTTGAAATGGTCTGCGGGGCAAGGCTCACCTACAGCTACCTCACGCCCGGCGGCAGCACGCATGATCTGCCCAACGACTACCTGCAAAAGGTGAGCGAGTTTTTGGATTACTTTGAACCCAAAATTCACGAGTACAACCAACTGCTTTCGTACAACCAGATTTTCATCAAACGCACCGCCAATGTCGGGGTGATATCGAAACAATTGTGCACGCAATATGCGCTGACCGGGCCGGTGATCCGTGGCAGTGGGGTCGCCTATGACCTGCGCCGCGTCAAGCAAGCCGACGGTTCGGTTCGTGGGCACTCGCTGTACGACGAGTTGGACTTTGACATCATCGTCGGCAAGGGCGAGGTCGGCGCACTGGGCGATTGCTGGGACCGGTACATCGTGCGCATGCATGAAATGGTGGAAAGCTGCAAGCTGCTGAGGCAGTGCATCAAAATGATTCCGCCCGCTGGCAGCGGTGAAGGTCAGTATCGCGTCAAGCTCGGTAAAAATTTCAAAGTACCCGACGGCGAGGTTTACGTGGAAACCGAAAACCCGCGCGGGGTGCTGGGGTTTCATCTGGAAAGTCAGGGCGGGCCGATCCCGTATCGGGTACGAGCGCGGGCGGCTACGTTTTGTAACCTGTCGGTACTGCCGGTGGTGGCGAAAAATTGTCTGCTGGCCGATGTGCCCGCGATCATCGGCTCGATCGATGTGGTGATGGGGCAGGTGGATCGGTGATGAAAGAATCGTGGCCAAGTGGCCAAGTGAAAAGAAGATGGTGGGTGCAGAATCACGCCTGATCTTGCTTGTCTGCAAGCAAGATCAGGATGGTTTGCGAGTGAGAACGAGCAGGTAATTGATGGGATGCATCTTGGTTTTTCGGGAGCCATCCTGATCTTTGTCGTCCGCGACAAAGATCAGGCGTGGTAAGCAAAAACTGTTCACACAAGGCGGATGTTATGCAACATGACAAAACCGGCATGGTGATCGTTGTATGGTTTTTGAGTCTGACCTGGCTCACGCAGGCCAACACCCTTGCCCAAGCCCCCGGTGAAGGCGATCGCACACAACAGGCCAGGGAACAACTGTTGCACGCCTATCAGCAGACGCAAACCTATCAGGCGCAGGTGACCATCACCATCAGTCAGAAGGCGGGGCGTTTGCGTCAAAGCATGGAATATGTCATTGCGTTCGATCGTGCGAACAACCGTTTGCGCGTTGATCGGCCTGATACTTTGCTGGTCAGCGATGGCAGCAAACTTTTTTTCAAAGCGGACCAGGTGCCGGGGCGACATTTGGAAATGACCGCGCCCACCCGGTTGGACTACGACGGTTTGCAAGCCATCGGCCCGGTGCTCGGCGGTATTGATTCACCTGACCTGGTGCTGCTGCTGGCGACCGATCCGTGGGCGGCATTGGGGGACGATGGCCCAGTGATGTTTTCACTGGATATGCCAGCGGCCTCGACTGCCGATGCGATGAAAGTGTTGCGCTTGAAACTGGCGGATGGGCGAACTTGGTCGTTGCACATCGACGCGACCACGCAACTGCTTTCGAAAGCGGTGTTGACAATGGACGGTACGGCCACGGGTCAACCGGGGACGGGGGTGGTTGAATTGACGTTTACATACAAAATCGACAAGCACAATCAGCCGATGGATGAAGCGCTGTTCGCCTTCGATGCCAAGGGTTCACAGAGTTTTGGCGCATTGCAGACGATGGTGCAGGGCGGCGGTGGAAGCGGTGCCCAAGGACATGCCACGCTCAACAAACCGATGCCGACGGTGACACTGACGACGCTGGATGGCAAGCCGGTGGATTTGAGCAAGGAAACGGCACGGGTGGTGATTTTGGATTTTTGGGCGAGTTGGTGCGGACCTTGCCGGGTGGGTTTGCCGTTGCTGCAAGAGGTGCAGGATTGGGCGAAATCGGAGAATAAGCCAGTGGTGGTGTACGCGGTGAATGTGCAGGAAAACAATGACACGATTCGTCAGTTTGTGGATCAGAATCAGTTGACACTGCCGGTGTTGAAGGATGAACAGGGTGCTGCGGCACGAGCCTTTGGCGTCGGGGGTATTCCGCATACCACCGTCATCGTCGATGGCGTGGTCAAAGCGGTGCATGTGGGTATTCCCGGTAACGAGGCGGCGCAGAAAGCGTATGTCGAAAAAACCAAGGGCGAAATCCGCGGATGGCTGGAACCAGCACCCGCCAGTGCAAAACCGTAAAACTTCGCCGGTGTTTTGAGACGGCTTGAACCTTGTCACACAAGGCAGAGGGTTTGAATCGCCCACATGGGCCACGAAGTCACGAAGGACACGAAGAAGAGTAAGACGAAAAGAGCAGGCTTTAGGAATTCACCGCAGAGGGCGCAGAGAACGCAGAGCAGAAAGGTGCTGGGTGCTCGGAGTTGGGTGCTGGGAAAATGCAAACCTATCAAATGATTAACTCAGCCCCCAGCAACTAGCCCCCCATCTACTTCGTGTGCATCTATGTATCGTGGCTTCAATCCGCTTGGCGTCTTGGCCCCTTGGCAACTTGGCGTAAAAAAAGCGAAAGTAGTGTTTGATGAGGGTAAATCGGGCGCTGCGGGCAGAACGCGGTGACACTGGGCCTTTGTGTTCGTTGCCGATGATATTGGGGCATCACGTCAAAATGGCCAACGTTGGTAATTGGGTTAATTTTGATTGCTGGTATAACCGTTCCAGCCGGTGCAATAGGTAGCAAAGGTTGGTTTAAGCCGTGGTATTTCACACATTTGCCAGTATAATTTGGTCAGTGTTAAGGAGCCTGAATGAGGTTCACGCCAAGGATGGCAGAGGAGTGTTTTGCCATGGCGCGTGCAAATTTGGGCATCATGTTCATAGGCGTGGGTGTTTTGTTGGCCGGTGGCACCGCACAAGCCGGGGCGATTGATTATTCACGCACAGGGGGTGGCGGGGCCACGCCGGGGTCCAACCTCGTGGCCGACATGCCGACGCCCTGGGAATTGTTCAGCCAACCCATGGCCGCCAGCGCCCCGACCGGTCGCGGTTACGCCTTCAGCGAACCGGGCATGGGCAACGCCATCGGCCAAGCACGCGGGCAGGTGCTTAACTATCGCAACGTCGGCGGACGGACCACCCGTGTCATCATGGACGTTCTGGCTTGGGTTCCCGTCGCACAATTGTTGTACCTGGACCCCTCCGAAAGCAGCGACACCGGCAGTACCTTACCCGCAGCCTCGGCGGGTTTTATCCCCGTGATATTGCCGCGGGGCGGAGCCGTGCAGGATGGCACCAATGGCAGGCTCATTCCGCCGACGCCCACCCCCATCCCCGAACCAGCCTCACTGGCGCTGGTCGCCACCGGGGCAGCGTTGTTGCTTTTCAAGCGACGACGCTAATGACGCCGTGCCCTTCAGGGCCGGATGTTTGCCTGTGAAATCCGGGGAATTAGAAAGAGTTTCATAACAGGTCTGGGTGGGGCAGGCGTCCCGCCTGTCAAATGGGCGTCAGCCCATGTGATAAAACAGGGAGGCATATGAGCCTTCGGCTCATTGACAGGCGAGACGCCTGCCCCACCATTCATTGAATGATGAAACATTTTGTAAACCCCTCGGTCATCACTCGACCACTTCTATCAAAGTGGTTTTTTTATGCGCTAACAGATCGACTTGCACTATGTAATGCCTACAATCAGACGTTGGTGGGACTGTGAGGGTTGTATCGTCTGTAACGTTTGTAACGATGGTGCGGGCGATTTTTCTTTGTACTAGGGATGCGGACGAGGAGGAAGACGAATGGGGTTGTCACGCGAGCTAACGGTTGGGGGTATCAGGCCAATCAAATGCATGCAACGCAAGGGTGCCATCGCGGCGCTGGCGGCCACGCTGTTTGCTGTGGGCGGTGTGCATGCAGCCATGGTGGATATTTCATCCACGGCTGGGGGCGATCAGTACCTGAGCAACCAGAAAATCAATGGCAGTGTCATGCCTTGGAACCTGCTCAGTGATGCCCTGACACGTGCGACGGGCTCGGCTGGTGACCTGGTCGGCCATGAGTTGCTGTATTCGGAAAACGGTCGGTTGTATCGCATTATCTTTGACCGACTGGCGGGGCAAATCGTGGTTGCAGCCATTCATTCACTGGACAATGAAGTGCCCATGCAAGACGATATCCCGCTGGGCGACGATATCGCACTATTACTCACCACAAGCGGTGGTTATCTGTCCATCGACATCCCTTCGGGCAGCCTTGGACTGGGGGCTGGCAGTGGTGCGGATGAAAACACAGCGTCACTCGATCCGATCATGCCGGAAATACTTTTCACCGCTATACCCGAACCAACGACACTGGGTTTGGCGCTGGTCGGCGGTGGGTTGGCGTTGATGCGTCGTCGCCGGTGAAACAGTTGAAGAAGTGGTCAAGTGGTGATTGATGATGCCTTCTTCACGCCTGATCTTCAACAAGCGTGTGGATAACACACGCTTTCCTCGCGCGATGAAGATCAGGATGGTTTTTGACGCAACGATAAATGTGATGTGAGCCCTCTGAACAATCCCCATATGATGAAAAAAAGAATCCTGATCTTCGTGGAAGATCACGAAGATCAGGCGTGGATCAAACCCATACCATCATTTCGATTACTCGACCACTTCCAACACCACCTTTCAAGTTCAGTCACCACGTCGTCCGATAAATCCTTCGTGAAGGTGATGCCTCGGTTTCGCAGTCTCGCGTGACATTCGGCCGATAACAACACAACTCGGCCCGATGTCACGTTCCTGCGCAACGACCGTCACAACCCTTCACGAGTTCACCCATGCGCCCCACACCAGCACAACTTCTTTGTACCGGGTTGCTCACCACCGCGCTGTTGTCCGGTTGTGCGACCAGCAAACGCCCGCAAAGCGTCGAAGGCAACACCACGCCCAACATGCCGCCGTCGGTGCCCCGGTCGCTGGTGGCCCCCTCCAACACCGACCCCTCGACCGTCGCGGTCAACGACCCGCCTGCTCACCGTTACTCGCCCGCAGCACTCGCCTTGTTTGGTCAATTACCTTTTGCGACCACCCCTGCACAAGGCATCGACGCCAACCTCGATAACCTGCGTCAGATCACCTTCGCCAATGAAGGTGACGACTTTGACCCGGCCATCGACCCCACCGGCAAGTTCATTGTCTTTGCCTCGACCCGTCATCGCCCTACGCCCGACCTTTATCTGCAATCGACCACCGGCTCAGCGGTCACTCGTCTAACCGATGACCCGGCTTGGGACACCATGCCCACCTTCAGCCCCGACGGCAAACGCATCGCCTTTGCCTCCAACCGGGCGGGCAACATGGACATTTACGTCATGGGGCTCGACGGCAGCCAACCGGTGCAAATCACCAGCGATGCCGCCCACGACATTCACCCCAGTTTTTCCCCCGATGGGCGATTGCTGGTGTATAGCACCCAATCGCTTTCATCCGGGCAGTGGGAATTGGTCGTCGTCGATTTGGAACGACCCGGCCAGAAACATTACCTTGGCCCCGGGCTGTTTCCGCATTGGTCGCCAAGCGGCAGCAAAATTGTCTTTCAACGCGCCCGGCAGCGTGGTACGCGCTGGTTTTCCGTCTGGTCAATCGATTTTGTCAACGGCGAAGGCCTGCATCCGACCGAACTGGCCGCCAGCGCCAATGCCGCGTGTCTGACGCCGCAATGGAGCCACGATGGCAAGTTCATCGTGTTTTGCACGGTGATGAACCCGATGGACTCAGCCGGTGCGTCTGCGGGACACGCCGGGGGCGGAGCAGGGGGTGGTGGTGAGGTCAACCCTAAACCGGCGCAGGCGGACATTTGGGTGATGAATGCCGACGGTTCGGGTCGGGTGAACCTGACGGGCAATGCACAGGTGAACACTCAGCCGCGCTGGTCCAGCGATGGGCTTATTTATTACGTGAGCAGTCCCAGCCGATTCGCCCCGGAAAATATCTGGTCATTGCGACCGCAACGAGCGCTGGCGGCATTGCAAAACAGTGGTGAAACGCTCGGCGTGACCCAGACCCCAGGCAGGTCATCGACACAGGTGGGTGCAGCCAAGACGGCTAATACACAATCATACGTGAATCCTGTGACGCCCAGCCCTTTAGGGCCGGATGATCGGGCGAACCCGACGCAGCCGGTGATTGTTGATGCCGCACGATCAACCCCGACGATCAAGTCAGCCCCTGAAACTGTGGTGGTCGTGGGGGACCTGTCTTCACCTTCGACGCAGGCTCGCAATCAGGCAAACACCGGGACCAACCCCAGCCCACCCGCGATGATGAATGAACTGGACGACCAAGGCCCGGGGGTTGATCGTTCGGTGCAGGTGCCCGATGCGTTTAGTCCGTAAAGACGGTAACTAGGAGCTGGGAGCTTGGAGCTGGGAAAAACATACAGACCAACAATATCAGCCCAGCCCCTAGCTACCAGCTACTGGCTACCAATAGCGACGATTCAATTTTGGTTTTTCGATGTGTCTCTGTGGTGAAATGATCTCAGTGGTGAAATGGTATCGGTGGTGAAATCGATTTGACAGTGACTTCCCCCGGCAGCGGAGGCTGACCGGCTTAAACCTCAGGCAGGATGCCATGACAAGTGCAAAGTTTTTTTCGCCCCTGGTGCACCGGTCACCTGCCGCGTTGGGTCGGCTGGTGTCGCTCGCGCTGTTACTGGGGGCATGGGTCATGTTGCTGGTCGGCTGCACCACGCAAAAACCCGCCGAGGTGTTGCAAAGCCCTTACCCCACCCGGCACGTCTGGGCCGTCGCCCCGTTGAGCAACCAATCGGGGAGTCTGGCGGCTGACGGTTTGGCCTTGGCGGATCATTTGCATCGGCAGTTGGAAAACGCAACCAACCTCGATGTGTTGCCGGTGAACCGGGTGATTGCCGCGATGGAATCACTGGAACTTCGGCAAGTCACGACGCAGGCCCAGGCGTTGAAACTGCTGCAAACCCTGGCGGTCGATGGTTTGGTGGTGGGCACGATTTCCGCGTATGACCCCTACGATCCGCCCAAGGTCGGCCTGACGCTCGAACTTTATACCAGTGAAAAAGTGGATCAGTACGATGCCATGAAATTGCGGGCGCTGTCGCGTCAGCCGGTCGATGATGCAGTCAGCGATTTCACTGTCAACAAACCTGCACAGCCGGTGTCAATGGTCGGTGCGGTGCTGGATGCTTCCGATCCGCGCACCCGTGGTGCGCTGGAAAAATATGCCGTGCAACGTGGCCCGCAAAACCAGCGCGATGCCTGGCGCATGTATCGCATCAGCATCGATCATTACAGTGAGTTTGTCGCTTACGTGATGAGTTACCGATTGCTGGAAGCTGAACGTTTGCGATTGTTTCCGCCGCCGCCCCCGTCTGCGGACGCCGGCAAATCACGTCCGTTGCAAACGCCCGACCTCAGCCCCATCACCGATCCGGTGATCCGCAAACTCGAATACATCGTCGAGTAAAGTTTCCACCTTCTTTGTAGCCCAGCCGCCCTCGGCTGGGGCTTGAACATTCGACAAGCACACCGCCGGGGGCGGCGGTGCCACATTGCTGGTTAGCGCCGCGACTTGTCGCTTTTATTGAATCACTCTTCATAGCCGCGGGTGGAAACCCGCGGTCGATTTTTCCACCGTTGATTGACGCAAAGTCCATCCTGATCTTCGTCGCGGACGTCGAAGATCAGGCGTGGGTTATTCATTCCAAAATTCGAAATTCTCATACCCCTGAATGCCCTGTCTGCATTCAACCGTGAAGGAAGGAGCCTGTTATGTCCAGTGCCCTGATTGCACAGTTCGCCAACTACCTGCGTTTTGAGCGTCACTTTTCGCCCTACACCGCGCGCTGCTACGAGGCGGACCTGCGCCAGTATGCGGAGTTTCTCTGCCCTGAACTGGCCGGGGAACAGGCGGACAAAGTTATGGCTGCTGCGCCTGTGGTCACCCCGCCGATCACCGACGCCGTTGCCAGTGATGTGGCTGCGGTGACGCAAGACCAGGCTGTGCCCACAGTGACGATGCGTGAAACGCAGATCGATGCCCGCATCAAGGCAGCCGACCCGGTCTCGTTGCGCTCGTTCCTCACACACCTGGACAGCTTTGCCTACTCGTCTTCCACCGTGGCGCGTAAAATCGCCACCTTGCGATCCTTTCACAAATGGCTGGCCAAACGAGGCAACATTCCCGCCAACCCGATGCTACTCATCCGTACCCCCAAGCAGGCCAAGCGTCTGCCCAAGGCCATGTCGGTCGATGATGTTGAAAAATTACTATCGACCCCCGATGCGCACGAAACCCTGGGGGCGCGTGACCGGGCCATTCTCGAAACGTTGTACTCCACCGGCGTGCGCGTCAGCGAACTGGTGGACCTCAACCGCAACGACATCGAACTGGATGAACAAACCATTCATGTCCGCGGCAAGGGCAAACGTGAACGCATCGTTCCTCTGGGCAGCCACGCACTTGCAGCCATTCGTCATTACCTGCTGCTTCAGGAAGGCGATCAGCGGTTTGCCTTTTTACGCGAACGCGCGATGGCCAACCCCAATGTTGCGCTGTTCATCAACAAAAACGGGGGCAGGCTTTCCAGCCGAAGTGTTCGTCGAAAACTGGATAAATACCTGCGCGTGGCCGGGCTTGATTTGACCATCAGCCCGCACACCCTGCGTCACTCGTTTGCCACGCATTTGCTGGACAACGGGGCCGACCTGCGCTCGGTGCAGGAATTACTGGGCCACCAGTCGCTTTCGACGACCCAGGTGTACACCCACCTGTCGAGCATGCGCCTGCGCACCGCTTACAACCAGGCGCACCCCCGCGCGGTGTGATTCCGTATCAGTAGCCCAGCCGCCCCCGGCTGGGCCTTGAACATTCGACAAGCACACCGCCGAGGGCGGCGGTGCCACATTGCTGGTTGGCGCCGCGACTTATCGCGTCTTTTACAACATTACGCATGACCGCGGGTTGCCACCCGCGGCTATGAAGCACTGTGATTTTGATGTCAACCAATCGACGGCTTTATATCCGGTAATCCAGCAATACGTCCTCGCCCAAACGACGCACCTGTTGCAGACTGAGCTGATGGGCTTGATCCATTTTTTCAATCGCCTGCGCAGACTCAGCAGGTAACACCATCGCGGCCAAAGCCTGCGGGTCACCCAACCATTTGGGTGCGATGATCGCGAGCATCTGATCCGCCAAACCCTGAGACAGCAGCGCTCCGTTGAGCCGAGCACCACCTTCGACCCAAATATTGCTGGCGTGATATGTGTCAGCCAGGTGTTTCATCAACAGTCGCAAATCGAGCAACGATGTGGTGGCGGCCAGCGTCGCATCACCTGTTGGCCCATCGGGCAAACCGAATACCTCAACCCCCAGTTCGCGCAGCTGGTTCAACTTATATGACCCAGCCTCGCCCGGTTCACGCAGCAACTGTTCACGCACCGCCACGGTCAACGGTGCAACTTGATCACGATCACACAGCGATTGTATCAACCGGCTATTCATCGGCAGTTTGAGTGACGGATCGATCACCACCCGACGTGCCACCCGACGCACCTTCACGCCCCGTGCGGTCAGTTGCGGGTCGTCAGCCAGTACGGTGCCGATGCCGGTCATGATGACATCGACGCTGGCGCGCTGCTGATGCACCCAGTGCCGGGCTTGCGGGCCGCTGACCCATTGACTGTGCCCGCTGCGGGTGGCGATGCGGCCATCGAGGGTTTGCGCCCATTTGAGCATCACCCAGGGCAACCCCGCTTCAATACGCTTGATGAACGCAGCATTGAGTTGTCGTGCCTGAGCCTCGCATAAACCCACGCAAGTGGTGATGCCCGCTTGTTGCAATTGCTTTAACCCTTTGCCTCCCACGGCTGGAAAGGGATCGATCATCGCGGCGGTGACATGACCGATTTTTGCGGCGATCAAAGCCTGCACACAAGGCGGGGTTTTGCCAAAGTGACAACAAGGTTCAAGGGTGACGTAGGCATGTAGCCCGGCGGTGTCGATGCCTTTGGTTTGGGCGTCGCGCAGGGCCATGACCTCGGCGTGAGCTTCGCCGTAACGCTGATGATAGCCTTCCGCCACGATGCGCTGGTCACGCACCAGAACGCAGCCGACCATCGGGTTGGGTTCGACGTAGCCGCGTGCCCTTGCCGCCAATTGCAGGGCACGGTGCATGAAACGTGCTTGCGTATCTGGTAATGACATCGCGTGACACCATTCTACTTGTGGGAATTGGTTAAGGTATCAGCCTAGAGTAAGCTCGGCTACAAGAAGAAGTGGTCGAGTGGCCAAGTGGTCGAGTGCATGGCACGCCCTCACCCCAACCCTCTCCCGGAGGGAGAGGGGGCGGAAAGTGGTCGAGTGCAAAACCAAGCCAAGGACGAGGCCGACCCCCGGGGGAGGCCGAGGACTTGGGTATTCTGACGATTCAGTTGGATGTCATTCAAAAACGGGAGTTTCATCATGTTAAAGAAACTGGGCATCATTGTCGGCGTGTTGGTGTTGTTACTGGTGGTGGCGATCGTCGCGATGGTGATTTACATCGACGTCCTGGCGCGTAAGGGCATCGAGGTCGGGGCGACGCAAACGTTGGGCGTGAACACCACGGTGGGGGGCGTGAACATCGGCATCATGTCGGGGCAGGCCGGGTTGCAGGAATTGGAGATCGCCAACCCGACCGGTTTTCAGGGTCCGCATTTCATGAAACTGGGTCAGGGGAACGTGGCGGTCAGTTTGGGGTCGCTGACGCAGCCGGTGGTGGAAATACCCTCGTTGCAACTGACGGGCATTGATCTGTACCTGGAAAAGAAAAGCGGCAAGGCCAACTACCAGGCGATTTTGGACAACTTGAAGACGTCGGACAAACAGCAAAAAGCGCCGACGACCACGACTCCGGGCAAGGAAGGGAAAAAGTTTGTGGTGCGTGATCTGATCATCCGGGATGTGACGGTGCGTGCGGATGTGTTGCCGATTGGTGGGCCGGTGACGGTGAAGGTGCCGGAGATTCATTTGCAGAATGTGGGACAGGACGGTTCGGGGGTGACCATGGGCCAATTGACGCAGATCATTACGCAGGCGACCCTGGCCAGTGTGTTTGAAGCGGGCAAGGGCATTTTGCCCGAAGATGTGCTGGGTGAACTGGGCAAGGGGCTTGAAGGCTTGTCGTCACTGGCGTCGTCAGGCGTGAAAGTGGTGGGCGACCTGGGCGGAAAGATTGGCCAGATGGGTCAGGGCGCGGTGCAGGCGGTGGGCGATGTCGCCAAGGGCGCAGGCGATGCGGTCAAGGGAGCCACCAAGGACGTGACCAAGGGCGTCGAAGACCTTGGCAAAGGCATCGGCAATTTGTTTGGCGGCAGCAGTGAGGAAAAGAAGTGATCGAACCGGGGGAATGTAAACGAGTGATTGTATTTGTTTGGCGCGGGCGCTTGGCGTCGGCGCTCTGGTGAGCGCTGCGACTGGTTGCGTCGCATCAACATTCAAACCTTCCGTCGTCGTCTTTATAAACTTTTTATGGAGTGATTTATGTTGCGACCGATGTGCGTTTCGATGGCGTATGTCAGTGTGATTGTGATGGGTTTGAGCACAGCCATGTCAGCGGAATCCCCCGCGAATACCCCCCCCGCCGCCGAGCCGATGAAACCGGTCGCCACAACTCCGGCGGAAGCGCCTGCTGTTGCAACTGCCAAAGCTGCACCTGCTGCTGCACCCGCAGCCACCAAAACCACACCTTCCCCCGCCAAAGCGCCGGAACAAACCGAGCAGGCCTCAGCGCGACCCGTCGGCCCGGACCTCGAAGACCTGATGCATGAAATGGAAAATCACTACCAGGCTTTGAAAATGCAGGTCGCCAAGCCTGAATATAAGGCTGACTCCTTGGAACGCATTGTGCTGTTTCAACGACTGTCACTGTTGGCCAAACCGATGACTCCGCCGGTGATTCATAGGATCGCTGCCGACGAGCTTCCCGCCAAGCTCGCGGCGTATCGCAAAACCATGAATCAGTTGATTCATCGTTTGTCGGACCTTGAAGCGGCGCTGCTCGAAGGTCGTTTTGAGGATGCCCCGGCTCTGCTGAAAAAAGTGCACGATGTCGAAGACGACGGCCACGCGATGTTCAAATGAGCCGTGCGAAGGCGATGTCATGACCAGGGACGGCTGCGCGACGCATTGCGGAAAAAGGGAACGATCGCTCCGCCGACTTCATTGCGATGTCTGCTAAAATGAATGGTCATGACATCCCTGGCCGGTCACATTTTGATTGCTGCGCCCGATCTGCTGGACCCCAGTTTCAGGCAGTCCCTGGTGCTGATCGTGCAACACACCGATCAGGGCGCGCTGGGGCTGATCCTCAATCGGCCGACGGACACACTGCTGCGTGACGCCTGGACCCAGGTCAGCGATACGCAGTGCAATGCCGACGGATTGTTGCATGTGGGCGGACCTTGCCAGGGGCCGCTGATGGTGGTGCATCAACATGAGGATGCTGGTGAGATTGAAATTCTGTCGGCCACGACGCAGCCCAAAACACTGGAACACGAACCAGCGGTTCACTTTTGCACCGAGTCCAGCAAAGTGCAATGGGTGGTGGAACACAACCAGCGGCAGGTGAAATATTTCGTCGGTTATGCGGGCTGGTCGGCGGGACAATTGGAAGCGGAAATGCAGAGTGGTTCATGGCTGGTTCAACCGGCCAGTGTTCCGATCATTTTTCAGACCACCGCCGGGAGCTGGAAAAAACTCATCGAACGGATGCAGCCGGTGCAAAACCCGCGCATCGTGCCGCCGGACCCTTCGTGGAACTAATCGTCAGTGTTTGAATTACACTGTATAGCCGCGCTGGTAATCTGCGGATGACCTGATGATTTTGTGATTGAACAGGCAATCTGCTGAAAAGTTGACAACCACTCAACGATTTCAACTTCACGCCACGCCCGGCAGTTTGCGGAACACCTGATGATTGGGGTCCAGTTCCGCCAGTGTTTTGGCCATGACATCACTCATGCGACCCAGGTGACCCACGAACCACCCAGCCAGACTCGGGTGCGTGGTCAGTCGATTGACCTGTGCGTCCACGTCCCACTCGGGGTGTCCCTCCGGGTGAATCGGCACCGACTGCACCAGCAAAATACCCGCACGGTCAGCCGCGTTATATAGCACATCCGGCCCGTAATGATCACGCACCAAAAGCAACGCATCGCCCGTCACCGGCAACAACTTCTTTTCATTGATTTCGTCCACCGGCACAATCGCTGAAAAATGGCACGGCTGACCATTGACCACCAACACCCGGTCCGTCGGCGGAGCATCGTAAACCGACTTGGTCTGACGCACCGAGGTCAGCCCGACCGACAGCGAACGTAAGTCCGTCAGTTCATCATTGATGAGTAAGCCCACTTCCAATTCATGCAACGGCTGATCACCCATGCCCGCCGGCCACCAGCGCAACGGTTTGACAATTTCCAATCGCGCTGCGCCAGCCACGCCGGTGATGTGCAACGGCAAACGCTGCTCATCAATAAAGCTGTCCGTGCTGCGCACTTCCACCAGCAGTTCCGCCTCTGCCGGTTTGTTGGTGCGCGGGTGATGCGGCAACGGGTCGGTCAGCGTCAGCTTCAAATCGACCACCGCCACCTCGGCATCGACATACCTCACCACCGGGCGAAGCGATGCCAACCGAACCACTTCCAAGCCATCGACGGGTTCCAACAGCGTTTTCATGAGTGCGTCCTTTTCGTCCACCCTCACGGACTGTCCAAGTATAGGCCGCGATTTCGCCGCTGATGCACAGTTTCAAGGCATCGGTGACATCGGCCAACAAGGCCACGATCATTCATATTTCCCTGTGCAAACCGCGGACCATCAAAATAGTGGCGATTCCGATGCGTTGGTCTGCTTATTGATTGCGCAAAGCCGGAGATGGCTGCGCCAAGTTCGTGCAGCCTTGACGAAACTTCAAGCAATGAGCCGTTGACTCGAAAGACGCCGAGGGCTTTAGCCCCGGATGTTGATGAAAGGCACGTTGACCTTATCCGGCCCTGAAGTGCTCGGCGTCATTCGTGAAATGAATATTCATTTTCGCCCAGTCCGGCAAGGCAACAGGGCTGCTGGCAAAACCGTTGGGGTCTTTGATGCCCAGGTGATGCAGGTGAAATCGCATGTGGGGCGATTCACCGCCGCCATACAGCCGATCACCTTTGATGGGTATTCCAAGATGTGCTGCGTGGGCGCGAATCTGGTGCATGATGCCGGTGGTGATGCGCACCCGCCAGAGCCGACCTTGTTCACGACGAAACTCGCTGTGAGCCGGGTACCACTTGCCGCGATGGGCGGTGGTGGGTGAACTTTGCACCACCATGCGATTTTTTTTGCGCGGGTGATGCGCCATCGCCAGCACACATTTGCGCTGGTCCCACGAAACGTCCGTGTGAGCCAGCATCAGGTAGGTTTTGACAAATTGATGTTCACGAAACTGTTGCCGCAACCAAACCAGTTCATCCAGCGATTGCGCGACGATGACGGCTCCGCTGGTGGCGTTGTCCAGGCGATGGGCGATGCCGCCTTCAAACCCCGCCGGCCAGTCGATGTCGCGCTGTGCCGGGTGCTGTTCCTGTAAACGATGCAACAGGCAATCGCCATCGGGTTCGGCATGGGGCGGGAACACCGGCAAACCTGCGGGCTTGTCAAGCGTGATGGCCATGTCTCGATTGTAATCGCCGTGTGCATGTTCAGCGCACGTGTGCCACTTTTAGCTTGCCTGCCAGTGCCTGCACTGATCATCAAAAAACAACCGCGGGTTTCCACCCGCGGCTACGAAGCAATTTGTAATGATCTTTATAGCCGCGGGTGGCAACCCGCGGTTTCTTCATTCACGGATTGCGATTGAAATCGTATTGACCCTCAACTCAATAATCTTCCTGTTTGAAGATCAGGGGTTCGAAGCGGTCCATCCGACGGTGCAGCTTGATCACTTTGCCGATGATGATCAGTTCGTTGGGGTCCGGGTCGTAGGTGTTCTGCACGCGACATTCAATCGAAATGGGGGCGTCGTTCAACAGCGGCACGCCGGTTTCACCCACCTGCGTGGCAATGCCCTTGAACTTGTCCATGGCTGCACTGGTCCCCGTGCCAAAGTGTCGCGCAAGCGGCAATTGATCCCGGCGTAATACATTCACCGAAAACACGCCCGATTCCTCGATCAACTGTCGCGTGGCACTCTGCCAACCCAGGCACACCATCACCAGTTCCTTGGACACCTGACTGGCCCAGGCACAGGTCATGCCCGCCTTTTTCGCCTCACGGGCGGTGGTGATCACGTTGACGCCCTGCACCAGCATGTCCAAACGCATGTCCAGTTCGCTCATGGGGAATAACTCTCACTATTAAAGGATTTTCGCAGTATAACCATTTCTGCAACCGGCGCAGAAAAAAACCCGGTTACCGTTGCAACCAGGCTTTTTGATTTTCGATCCTTATTTGCCACGGAAGAACTTTTTCACCGCATGGATCGTCACCTGCCGACCGACATCAGCGATCGATTCGGTGAGCGGAATTTCCTTGGGGCACACCTGCACGCACACTTGTGCATTCCCGCAATCATTGATCCCGCCGTTGCCCATCACCGCTTCCAACCGCTCTTCCTTCATCGCAGCACCGGTCTTGTGCATGTTGAAGTAACGCACCTGACTCCAAACCTGCGCTCCTTGGAATTGGTTATCCACTTGGAATTGCGGGCATGCTTCCAGGCAGCAGCCACAGGTCATGCATTGGCTGAGTTTGTAGCGGGTGTCCTGCGCATCCTGCGGTTCGGTCGGGCCAAAGCCCATGTTGTGCGTACCGTCGATGGGCACCCATGCCTTGACGGCTTTTAAGTTTTCGAACATGCGGGTGCGGTCCACCATCAGGTCGCGCACCACCGGGAACTTGCTCATGGGTTCGAGCGTGATCGCTCCGCCATCGGTCTGCTCCAGCAGGTTGTCAATCAGTGCTGAACACGACTGACGCACTGCGCCATTGACCAGCATCGAGCAGGCACCGCACACTTCTTCCAAACAGTTGCAATCCCAAATCACCGGCGTACTGGCTCGGCCATCCACCGTTTTGGGGTGCTCGGCGATGTATTGCAAACATGAAATCACGTTCATGTTCGGCTTGTAGGGAATTTCAAATTCTTCCCAGTGGGCTGGCTGACCCGGACCGGCCTGACGCTTGATTTTGAAACGAATCATTTTGCTGTTGGGGGCGATCATGGTGACCTCGCTGGGGGTTGACTTTGGACGGTTCTGAAAAATTCCTCTCCCCGTGGGAGAGGGTGGCCGAGTCTTCGAGGCCGGGTGAGGGCCGATGAAGAAAAGGCATTGAAACATTGCATATCTAAGAACAGTTCCGCCCTCACCCTAACCCTCTCCCGGGGGGAGAGGGGATTGATCAGAGGGCTAATTTACCAATCGTAGGCCAGGGTTTTCCAGCCGGGCGCGTCGCTCGTTGGTTTCACCTGTACCTGTACGAATGATTGCATCATCGGGTATATCGGGTGGTTCGAATCATGTCCATCAACCGTTGATGCAATAACGGAGTATATCATCCCGAATGCACAAGCGTCCAGCCCCTGGCGCGATTGATGTGAGGTTTTTCAATTACAACCAGATTTACCGCGGGTTGCCACCCGCGGCTATGAAGCAATTTGTAATGATCTGTATAGCCGCGGGTGGTAATCCGCGGTATCACGATTAAGCGCAAGTGAGTATCGCTTCGCTATGATCGTCGTGCCATGAACGTATCGGGCTTTGACCCCTTGCGGGTTTTACGTGATGCACCGACGAGTCAGCCGGTGATGCTGCTGCATTCCGGGCGGTATCACCCGCGCTGGGCGCATCAATCCATCATCGCGCAGCCGGTGGGCACGTATCAATTCACCCAGCAGGGCCAAAGTCGATGGGTCAGCGACAGGGTTGAATGCCCGGTGCAACACTGGTCGCACAAACCCTTTGCCGACCTGCGTGCGCTGTTGTCAGCCACCCGTGGGCGGGGCTTGTGGGTCGGTTACCTCAGTTACGACCTTGGCCGATGGATTGAAACGTTACCCAGCATTGCGGGCACTGATCGTGATTGGCCGATCGTGGAATTGGCCTGGTGTCCGCGTTGGCAGGTGTACGATTTGGCTAATCAGCGTTGGGCAACACATGAAATGATGAGCAGTGGCCAAGTGGCCAAGTGGCCAAGTGGCCAAGTGAAATACACCCTCGCGCTCAAGCCTGATGTTCATGGGTTACCCGAGACAAAGGGGTCGCATGAACAACCCCCCTGGCAACTCACCGTCGCCCCGCAATCCACATTTACACAGGCGCAGTACGAACAAGCGGTCCAGCGGGTGAAAAATTACATCGCAGCGGGGGACGTGTTTCAGGTCAACCTCGCCCAGCGATTCACCGCACAAGGCCAAGGCTCACCACGCGATTTATTTACGCGCCTAGCTGCCACTTCGCCCGCCTGGTACGGGGCGTACCTTGAACTGTGCGATGGCCGGGTGTTGGCTTCAACCTCGCCTGAATTGTTTTTACAGGTCGATGCCCAGGGCCAGGTGATCACCCGCCCGATCAAAGGCACACGCCCTGCCGGTGAACCCATCCAAACCCTGCGCGACAGTGACAAAGACATCGCGGAACTCAACATGATTGTGGACCTGTTGCGTAACGACCTGGGGCGGGTCTGTGCATATGGGTCGATCAACGTTGCACAAGCGCGCGAAATCGAAACCCATCCGACGGTTCACCATGGCGTGGCCACGATCACCGGCCATCTGCACGAACATCGTGATGTCGTCGATTTGCTGCGGGCGGCCATGCCGGGGGGTTCGATCACCGGTGCCCCGAAAATTCGAGCCATGCAAATCATTGATGAACTCGAACTGGTGCGCCGCGGGCCCTATTGCGGCGCGATCGGCTGGCTCACAGCCGAGGCATTGTGCCTGAACATCGCCATACGTACTCTGCAACTTTCGCCGCTGGGTGCCGCCACCCCGACGCAATACCAGGTCGATTTTTCCGTCGGCGGGGGCATCGTCGCTGACAGCGACCCTTTGAGTGAATATCACGAAACCCTCACCAAAGCCGCCGCCCTCATGCAGGCGTTGGGTCGTTGTGACAAAGCCGACGATGCCATCGGCGGTCGGTTTGCATGATGGTGCCAAGCCGCCCCCGACTGGGTGAATCAGCATGAACACACTCACCGCCCAGCGCGGCGGTGCCACCTCAAGCGAGAGCCGATGCAGGGGCTGAGACTGCCCCCTCACGTTCACGGCTCGTTAAAGCCAAGCACATGAGTTTACCCTGCCCGCTTCACGGGAAGCCGACATGTGAAACGGATCGGCTGACGCGCATGATTTTGCAGATATGAAAAGCCGCTTTCGCATATGAAAAGTCCGTCTGGCCGATAGAATGGGTACATGACCATATCAGTGCGTGCCATGGATGTGTTAATGGAGAGCGCCAGTCAGGCTTTGGGGGCGCGGGAATATCTGGCTTGTGAGGCCCTTTGTCTGGAAGCCCTGAACCTGGCGCGATCGGAAAAGGATTGGGGTTATTACGCCCGCATTTTGCTGCCGTTGCAGGAAGCAAGGCGACATCGGCGAACGATCTGTGCCGAGGGTTTTATTCGTTTGGGATTGTCGGCTGATGATCTGGCGACATTGGAAAAAGCCCTGCCCGATCAGCCGTTTTGTTTGGTGCTGACCTGGCCGGCCACGGTTGAACTGGCACAGCGGTTGGAAACATTTTGTCGGCGTGAATTTCGCTTTGCGGAAATACTTTGGGCGGATAACAGCGTGGAAACAACGCCTTGGACATTGCAAAGTTTCCATGGTGTGCCGGTGAGTGTTTCATGGCCCGCACCGCCGACGAGTTGGCGCAACCGCTGGCTCAGTCCGTTGGAACAGGTGCAGCCCAATCCGCAAGCCCCTGCGACAGCGCCCGGCGATTGGATCATCAATGTCACCGAAGCACTGGGCGATGCTGCCTTGAAACAGGTCCAATCACCGCTGGGCACATTGGCACGGGTGCATGAATTGGAAGCGTGTCTGGCAGCGATGGCTGATCATGAAATTTTGCATCAACGCTTGAGTGAAGCGGCACTGGCGCTTGTGAAATGAAGTGAATGTTGAGCGCGGTTTTTGGCGCTGTTGACGCCGTGCCCTTGAGGGCCGGTTGTTTTTTGAATCGTGGGTTGTATGAATCCGGGGCTAAAGCCCTCGGCGTCCGTTGGAAAAACCATCATTTGACCTTGCTTGTTATCTTTGTGTTCATGAATGAAACCGCTCAACCCGGAACCAACGCAGCATCATCGTCAACTAGCCAACGGCCACGTCGGCGGATGCCCTGGTGGCAAAAAATCGCCATTGCTGTCGCGGGGTTGACGCTGCTGATCATTTTGCTTTTGGCGGCGGGGGCTGGAGTGCTTTATTACCTTTGGTCGGCGCCCCCGGCTCATTGGCAGCGACATCAAACCTGGCTGCAAACCACCAGCATTGAAGAACGCAAGGTTTTGGCGACCACCTTGGAAAAACGCCTGTTGCAACAGTTGTCAAAAGTACCCTTGCCGCCACGTCAGGCACACAATGCCGCGACGGCGGCCCCGGCTTCACCTCCCGTTGATTTTTCCATGAGCATCGATGAAGCCAACGCCTGGCTGGAACAGCGCCTTCCCGAAGTACTCGCCAACCAGCACCTGCAACTGCCCGACAACATTCAAGGACTCATGATCGCGGTTGAAGGGCAAACTTTGCTACTTTCGTTTCAATATCAGTCAGCGAAAATCGATCAGGTGTTCACACTCGAAACCCAGCCTGCTTTTGTCATCGGAGCCGACGGCGTGCCGAAGCTGGATTTTAATCTGCAATCATTACGTGGCGGACGGATGCGCATCCCACAGGGCTTGCTCGATCGCGCGACGCAGCAGGTTGAGCAACAGGGCGTTGATAAGGCGGTCGAATCGGTCATGGCGACGTTGCGCGGTCGAGCCATCGATGCCACGGTCCCATACCCCGGCGATGCATCGCGCAGCGTGCGCATCACCGACATCGACCTCAAACAGGCAGCCTTGGACCTCAAGGCTCGTGTGGAAGCGAAAACCAAATGACAGAACGAAGAAGAACGATTTTTCAACACAGAGGTCGCGGAGGCCACAGAGCAGAACGGAACTGGGTGCTTGGAGCTAGGTGCTGGGAAGATCAATACCCCGCAAGTGACTGACCCAGCCCCCAGCTACCAGCCCCCAACCACTTTGCGTTTATGTGTTGAGGTCATCAATTGGCAAAGCGGATTGACACGCTACGGCATCGGCAGCGCCCAGTGGGCAAATTGAGCCGACCACCAGGGGGTCAGCATTTCACGTCGCCAACCTTGCACCCAGCGATGAGCATCGACGCACCGGCCTTGTTGCAGGTCGATCAGCCAGTGTGACAACTGACGTTTGCTGCCGACGAGGTTGACGGCGATGTGTTGGGCCTGACAATGGGTTTCAAGGCTCGACCATACTTCACGGACCAAAGCCTGATGAGCTACGGGGTCGTCGGGTTGAGCGGCTTTACAAGGCATGGGGTCATTGAGCCCCAGGGCGACGGCTTCGACGAGTTGTGCCCCGTACATCTTTTCGACATCACGCGGCAGGCCTCGAATATTTTTCAAGTCACTTTCACAATTCACCGGTCGATAGGTCATCGCACAGAGCACGCCGTTGTCCACGAGCGCCCGTGGCGGAATGTCCAATTCACGGGCGCGCTGTTGTCGCCAGATGAGCAGTCGTCGGAGGATCGCCAATTCACGGGGTGACAAACGTTCCATGTCGCGCGGTTTGAGCGACAGGTTCACCGGATCATCGTCGTAAAGCAGTGGGTCTTCCAATTCCCTCATCGCGGCAGCAGCCCAATTGCTGCGGCTGGTGGTTTTTAATTGTTCGTGGAGGACCTGGTGCAGCAAGACCAAGTACCGCACATCGTCGGCAGCGTAGTGCATCTGAGCGGCACTCAAGGGGCGATGGTCCCACTGGCTGAATTTGAGTGCTCTACCGACGGGTGTTTGTAAAAAGTGCTCGGTGATTTTCGCCAGGGAACTGGGGTAAGACTGACTCAAAAAACCCGCAGCGATTTGCACATCAAACAGATTGACGCCCGGCCGACCCAAATGTCGGTACACCGGTTCGAGGTCCTGCAACCCGGCGTGCACGATTTTGGTGAAGCTTGCATCGGCGACCAATTCCCAAAAAGGTGTCAGGTTGATTTTTGCCAGGGGGTCGATCAGGGCGATGTGATCGTGCGTGGCCACTTGTAACAGACATAGACGGGGGTGATAAGTGTGTTCGCCGATGAACTCGGTGTCGAAGGCGAAAATGGGTGATTGCCGCAATCGATCAAGCAGAGCGGCCAAATGTGGAGGCGTGTCCACCCATTGTGGTTGGCTGGCGAAAACAAGGGGGTGTTGGAGGACGGGTGGGGGAGTATGGTTGTGATCGTGGGCGTGTTCGTGCTGTCGGGCGCGATGATGAGCGTGGTGGGAGGTGCGTGACAGACGCGGGCGTGATGATGAAGGTTGGTGATCCGACGACATGCAGCCGAGTCCGTTGCGGGGTGGTGTAGAAGTGTATCGACCGCAGGGGGGGCGATGCAATCGCCTTCATCATGATTCCAGCGAAAACACAGAATTCGCTTTTTGAACGCCAAGACACCAAACAGAGTGGGGCCACGAAGAACTCGAAGAAGAATAAGACGGAAAGAGCAGACTTTCAGAATTCACCGCAGAGGGCGCAGAGAACGCAGAGCAGCAAGGGGCTGGGTGCTTGGAGCTGGTAGCTGGGGCAAGCCGCATTTGATTCTGCCCTGCCCCCAGCCCCCAGCACCCAGCCCCCAGAAACTAGCCCCAATCCACTTCGTGTGCCTTCGTGGCCCCTTTGTATTGTTTGGTTGGATATTTCTTCGGGTCAAATATTGTTGAGTATCAAACCATGAAGTTGGCATGAGCCTATTTCGTTCATCGCCCGATAACCAGACGCTAACGTCAGGTTTTCCACAAAAAATGCACCTTGAATTTTTTTGCTTGCATCGTGGGGTGAAGTGGGGTAAATTCCCATAACCTTCCTGCAACGGTCTAATATGTGGTGACATGGGGTGCGCATGCCTTGGTATTCACCGGCACATTCGAACATGCGATTGATGTCAAAAATCGGTTGGCGATTCCAGCCGAGGTGCGCAATTTATTGTTGCGTGAAGCCCCGGCTGGGGTGGCGGGAATTGACGGGGCGGTACCCCTGGCGTTGTACGTGACCCTGGGCGATGGGGCGTTATGCATGTACACGGAGGCAGGGTTTGAAAAGCGGGCTGCGGAACTGGATCAAAGTGCGTTGGAAGCGGATGAACTGCTCGAATATGAACGAATGCTTTTCAGCTTGGCCAGTCGGGTCGAGTTGGATGCACAGGGTCGGGTGCGGTTGCCGGACCATTTGCTGAAGCAGTCGGGGTTGGGGTCGGAAGTGGTGTTGATTGGTGTGAAGGACCATTTGGAAGTTCGGGATCGGTCAGCTTGGTTGGCGCATGTGCAACAGGTATTGGCACAGAAGCCGGGGTTGCTGATGAACCCACGCAAGGCGATGCGGGCGAAGGGGAGCTAGGAGCTGGGAGCTGGGAGCTGGGAAAATTTTAGAGGCCTTGATGGTCTGCCCAGCCACTAGTCCCTAGCCCCTAGTCACCAACGTACAAAGCTTCATCGTCCCTTGACGGGGATGCATGAGCATTGCCCCGGATGATGGATGAAGGGGCGTAGCCCGGAGGGAACCGGGCGACGGTTGGACGGGAGCATTCGAAGTCGGCGAAGGTGGAACGGAATCACCACCACGCTGGGAACGATGGATGCCGCTGCGATGGATACAAGGACGTATCGGTCGGAGCCGGTAGCCGGGTAAAACGCATCAGTGAACGGAAGTTCGAAAGAGTTCCGCGCACGCCCGGTCAAAGTCGTTGCCAAGTCGTGGACCCTTCGCTGCATTGGAATGCGTGGCAGGCGGGCATGGCCGCCCGTACCTGACCGCCCGCGCAGACTCAGGGAAGGGTTTGCGACACGATTTTCAGTTGTGCCGGCTCAAGGACGGGCTTGGCCAACTTTTTGATTTGAACCCTGGCGGTGGCCGGGTGGGTATGACATGGGATGGAAGGGTCGTCGAGCCGTGAGCGGGTGCTCACGGTTGTTTGTTTTCGCGGGAATGATTTGTTACTGAGTACTGAGGGGGACAGCGACAAAGAACAACGATGCTTACAAGCCAAGGACGAATCGCCTTGGCGATGAGGACTTGGGTATTGAATGGTTCGTCGGTTGGTAGGTGTAAATCGATTCATCGGAATGAAATGTGTTCTGCTCCGAGTCATCGAATAATCGAGTCGCCAATGAAGAATGCAGAATACCCGCCCTTGGCACACGCTTCGCTCGTGCCTCGTTCCCGGCTTGTTTCTGTTTGTCGATAATAGACATATCCAAGCGGTGTTATTGGGGTAGAATAATGGGTTGAGTCGAATCAGGATTCAGCCTTGCTTGTTTGCGGGTCGATATTGGGTAAGGTAAGTGATTCAAGGTCGATGGGTTGCCCCGACCTTCATCAACATGCGTTGTCGGATGAAACGTTCGCAAGGACGGGCTTCAGAGGAGTTTGGTTCGATGGAAATGATCACGGCGGAAGAAAAAGTGCAGTTGGAAGCCCGGCTGGAAGAATTGCGTGCCCGGCGGCAAACCATTGTCAATCGCGTGGCCGAGGCCCGGGCGATGGGCGATTTGTCGGAAAACGCCGAGTACCACGCTGCCCGTGAGGATTTGGCACTCAATGATGCCGAGGTTCGTCGAATTGAAACACGCTTGAAAACCGCGAAGGTGGTGGAAAAGGTCGAGGGACCATCGGAAATGGTGTTTCTCGGATCGATCGTCAAACTGCGCGATCAGGGTTCGGGCAACCAAGACCTTTACAAAATCGTCGGTGAAGCCAGCGGACAATTCGATGCTGATGAAATCGAAGTGACCACTGGCAGCCCGATGGGCGAGGCCCTCATGAAAGCCCGCGTCGGCGATGTCATCAAGGTCGATCTGCCTCGGGGCACCAAACGCTATGAGGTGTTGGAAATCAAGTAGGGGAAGTGGCCAAGTGGTCGAGTGGCCAAGTGACGGAAATGAAACCGGAGGTTAGCGCCGCGACTTGTCGCGTCTGGCTTGGAATGAAGACGCCCTCACCCCTACCCTCTCCCGGAGGGAGAGGGGGAAGAAGAAACAATCGTTCGATGCTGTGAAATGATCCCGCATTGAAAGCAACATGAAACCGAAACTGCTGCAAAACCTGGGTGGGCTGATGACGTGGGGGCTATTGGCCTCGACGCTGTGGGCGCAGTCGGCGCAGATGGACGGTCGACGGCTGGACAACAGCCTGCAACAGGGTTCGGGTGCGGTCAATGCGCCGATACAGCAACCTGATTTTCGTTTACGCAATAGCATTATCACCGGCAACGTGGCCGGGCTGGGCTACTTTCACGGCAACGTCGGCTATCGTGCCCCGGGTGAGTTTCAAGGTCGATTGTCCAGTGATTCACTGTTTCGATTTCAGGCGCAGTCACTGCCGCCGACGGGTGTGAACCCTTTGGGCTTTGGTAACCCGGCATTGCACAGTGTGCCATCGCTTTCGATTCAGCAGTCACCGGTAAGTCCGTTGTATTCAAGTTTGGCGCCCACCAGCGTTGCGGACCTGATGGCTGGCAACCGATTGACCACCGGCAACATGATCAGCAGTGGTCTGACCGTGCGGGCGCCGGTCGGGGCCTACGGGTCAGCCACGGGCATTGACACTTTGCGCAGCACACCGGTGGATCGACTGGGCGTGAGTTTTCAATCGGTGCAGGATGGGCGATTGCTGGATATGACCGCATCGCCGCTTTTGGGTGTTCGCCGGGTGGAAGCGGGCGATTTAAGGCGAGCACTGGTGTCGCCTTTGGTCAGTTCGACAGCGTCAAACCCTGCGGGCAATTTACCCCCGCAAGGTGTGCTGGAAAATAATGTATTGACGGCACCGTCACGGGCATCGCTGGGGGAATCAGCACGAGTGCAACCGGGGCAGATGCAGGCCACGCCGGGGGCATGGGCGACGCATGAGGCATTACGCGATCGTGGTCAGTGGGCACCGTCATTGGCATTGGGGGCGACGATTGCAGCGCGGCTGGAATCGCCTCGTGTCGATGATCAGGTGAGTTTGGATAAGCAGGTGGAAAGGTTGCAGGCGCAGTTGTTTTCACCCCTGGGCACGACGCAAACGCAACCGGGGCAGGATGTGTATTTGGATATTTTGAGTCAGGTGCGTGAAAACACATTGGTGGCAAAAGGCCAACCTTCAGATAAACCGGGAGGACCGGGGCAAACGGGGGCGGCGGCAGGGTTACCAATGACGCAATCGTCACCCAGTACGACTTCACCAGCACGTGATGCGGCCAGTGCATGGATGCCGCGTGACAATGACGCAAACGCACCAGTCGGCGTGGGGGCATACCCGGCAGCGACGCAAGCAGCTGACCCGATGGCGGGCTATGACCTGGCATTGCAACAGCGGGCGTTGCGTGGGCAGTTGACCAAAGAACAGTTGGAAATAGCAAAGTTGGAGCGTGATACAGCGATGGCGCTGGCGCGTGGTCTGCGTTTGCCAACCCCTGCTCCGACGACGCAGACAAATGAAAACGACGCCAACGCACTGTCTGCGTTGCGTGGGGTGATACCAGCCGATGAACCAGTGGTGTTACCCGAATCATTGCAGGCACTGATCACTTCATTACAAAAACCCGGCCCCGCTTTGACCTCGCTGGCGGGCACACGCAGCGATTTACTTAACGACCTGATGCGTAGTGCCGAGGCGGACCTGGCAGCCGGTCGATACTTTGATGCCGAGGGACGTTACCGGGCGGTGCTGGACCTGGACCCGGCTCACCCCCTGGCACGGGTCGGTCAGGTGCATGCGCAGATGGCAGCGGGCATGGTGTATTCAGCAACACTCAATTTGCGGCGCTGGTTGGAGGACCACCCCGAACTCATGGGCGTGAGTTATCAAGCCAACCTGTTGCCCCCAGCCGGACGACTCGAGTTTATTCGTGAGCAACTGGATGAAATGATTCGCACCGGCAGACGCTTGGAGCCGCCGTTGTTACTGGCGTACCTTGGTTATCAATTTGATTTGCCACAGGTCACCCGTTACGCATTGGACGTTGCACAAGCGCGTGCACCGTTGGACCCGTTGTTGCCCTTGCTCCGTCAGGTCTGGCTGCCTGGTGCAGTAACTCAACCGTGAACCCCCCTACCCCCGATCCAACTTCCGATACGTCGTTGCCATACGCACCCCAGCGGTTGTGTCTGACGGATTTCGTGCACATTCGCACGCTGCAGGAATTGCAGGACGCCTTCACCGCGATGACCGGGTTTGCCACCACCATTCACGACGCTGACGGCAAACAGGTCACCGCCCCATCCGACACCGCAGCACGGCAGGAATCGTCTCGTGTACTCGACTGGCTCATGGCGGATGAAATCAGTCGCGCCAAGGACGCACCTTTATCAGCCCCGATCATCGTCGATGATCAGATATTGGGCACCATCAACATCGACCCCCATGCCGACGAACAACCTCAAGGCCCGGACCTGGTGCGACTGCGTGATGCCGCCCAGCAACTGGGGCTGACCCCTGAGCATGTGGAGCAACTGCTCAAGGCAGCCGACCGTGATGTTGATACGCACAACCCGGCACGCTCGGCAGGGGTTCAATTTTTATACCTGATCGCCAACAACATCGCCCGGCTGTGCTACCAGGAATACCAGCTACGCAAACGCATCGACGAACTTTCGACCTTATACACGTTATCGACGGTGCTCAGTCAGAAGCGTGATTTGCAACAGGTGCTCGACACCGCTGCCCGCGAAGCGGCGGAAACATTTCGTGTCAAGGCGGTGGGTATTCGATTGCTGGATGAATCATTGCGTGAGCTGCGTACGCAGACGGTATGGAACCTGTCGGAAGCGTATGTCGAGAAGGGGCCGATTCTGCTGGAAATGAGCCCGGTGTTTGGGCAGGCTTTATCGGAAGGCATCAGTTACGTGGCGGACATGCGTCACGATGAACGGGTGATTTACCCGGACGATGCGCTGCGCGAAGGGTTGGTGTCACACCTGTGTGGCGGGATGGTGTACAAAGGTCAGCCGATCGGGGTGATTCAACTGTTCGCGGGTGAATCGCGGATTTTCAGCAAATGGGAAACCGACCTTTTGCGCGCCATGGCACAGCTGTTGGCGGCAGCCATCAACAACACGCGTTTGGAAGGCAAGCGGTTGGAACAGGAGCGTGTGGCCGGTCAATTGAAGATGGCAGCGGACGTGCAGAAAAGGATGTTGCCGCAAAGTCTGCCGACGATCCCCAACTTTGAGGTGGCGGCAAGGTATGTGCCGTCGTTCGAACTGGGTGGCGACTTTTACGACTTCATCGAATTCACCGACAGCAACAATCTGGGCATCGCGATTGCTGACGTATCGGGCAAGGGCGTGGCGGCGAGCCTGCTCATGGCTTCGGTGCGTTCGTCGCTGCGAGCCTATGCGCAGGATTTGTACGACCTGGACATGGTCATTTCACGGGTGAATCAGTCGCTGTGTCGTGATACCCAGGCCAACGAATTCGCCACGCTGTTTTACGGGGTGCTGGACCCGCGTACCAGACGGCTCACCTACAGCAACGCCGGTCATGAACCGCCGTTGTTATTGCGTAAGGGGCAGATCATTCGTCTGGAAGCCGGGGGCATGGTCGTGGGCGTGGACCCGGCACAAAAATTCGACAAGGGGATTCTCGATTTTCAAAAAGGCGACATGGTGCTGTTCTACACCGATGGTTTGATGGACGCGATGAATTTTGAACGTCAGCGTTTCGGGCGCGATCGCATTATCACCGCGTTTTTGGAATGCAGCCGAAAGAATGCCACCGATGCGCTCAATCATGTGCTCTGGGAAATGCGCCGCTTCGCGGGCATGAACCCTCGCACCGATGACAACACCATGATCATGCTCAAGTGTGTGTCGTGAATTTCGAATTTGTTTAGCGCGGACGCTTTGCGTCGGCGTGTGCTTGTCGCTGTTGTAGCCCAGCCGCCCTCGGCTGGGTCGATAAAGCCGCCGATGGTATCGGTGGTCAGCGCTGTTCGATAATTCGCTGTATGAATGAAGACGGCGGATACCATCCGCCGCTTTGTCAGCACACCGCCGAGGGCGGCGGTGCCACAATGATCGCCACTTCACCCCATCACCACTCACCGCAACTGCAGTGTGTCGCTTTCGTAGGTCAGTTTCAAAGGGTCGATCACCACGGCCTGACGTGAGCCTTGTGCCTCGACATGCCCGGCCAGCCAGGCATCGTAGCCTTGCGATATCGCCAGTTGCACGCACCTGTCAGCGTCGGCGGATTTCACCCACACGGCAAACCCCACGCCCATGTTGAACGTGGCATAGGCCTCGCGCAATTCAACCGGGCCATGCTGCATTAAAAATGCAAACAAGGCTGGGGCCGGGCGAACGGCGGTGATGCGATGCACCAGGGGTTTGGGCAGACGCATGAGTTTTCGCCACCCGTGGCCGGTGACGTGGGCTGCGTAATGCAGGGGCAACCCCGCCTGCTGACAGGCAGCGACGAACTTCACATATATGACCGATGGCGACAACAGTGCTTGGCCGTAGTTGCGGGCCTGGGCGTCGTCGGGCACGGGGGTGAGGTAACCCTGAGGCAAGTGCTCGGCAATCTTTCGGCAAAGCGTCAGACCATTGGTGTGCACGCCTGAACTGGCCAGAAAAATAATCGCATCGCCCGGTTCGACAATGCCGGTGATGCGGTTGGTTTTGGGACTGATGCGACCCAGTGCGGAACCGGCCAGTACGATGGTGCCGGGCTCGACGATGCCGCGCAAGGCCGGGGTTTCACCGCCGCCCCACACGGCTTGCGCTTCACGACAGCCTTGCGCAAAACCTTTGGCCAAATCGGCGGCGCGCTGTTTATTTTCAAACCAGGCGGCATCGCCTACAGCCGCGTGCATGGCGACGCTGATGGGTAGCGCCCCGCAGGTGACAAGGTCATTGACGATGGTGGCCACGGTGTCGATGCCGATGTTGTGATAGTGGCTCTGACCGGTGAGGGTCAGCATGGCATCGGCCACGAGGTTTTTGGTGCCCAGACCTTCTTCGACGTGGGCCAGGTATTCGTGGGCGGTTTCCAGCAGATACGCACTGTCACCGCGTGCCCCGGCCACTTCACTCATGCCATGATGTGTCAGTTGGGCAATGGTGGTGGCGGCTTGATGCTGACAGGCGCGTTTGAAGGCGTCCAGTGGGCCGTAGTCCACCCCGGCCTGTTGATAATTGAGGGATTGCATCCGCTGGTTGTAAAGCCGGTGAGGGAAGTGGTCAAGTGAATGATTGACGAAGTGGCCGAGTGGTCAAGTGGCCAAGTGGCCAAGTGATATGAGTTTCGGATTAACCAAGCCAAGGACGAGGTCGCAAGGCGACCGAGGACTTGGGTATTCTGAGTGGTGAATAGGTTGGTCGGTGAGTCGGTTCATCGGTATCGACAAAATTTCTGAAGGTTGACTTCGCCGATTCACCGATTCACCGATCAACCGCTCCGACCAGACGCGACAAGTCGCGGCGTTAACAATCGAATACTATATCCGTCACTCGGCCACTCGGCCACTCGGCCACTCGGCCACTTCGTCAATCATTCACTTGACAGCGATGAATGGGTGGATTTACACTGTACTGCTCGCATCGAGGTTGGGCTTGGAGCCTGGCCCCAATGACTTTGGGACGGATAGACATGCGCACGAGGATGGCAAAGTTTGGGTGGATGTCACGTTGATGGGCCTGAAACGGACCCATCTTCGTGGAATGTCGCCCGCCGTGGCATGCTCGGTTTTGGCCGAGGCCGGTCGAGGGTTGTCTGCAACGAGCTTTGAGCTTGTGGAGGTGCAGGCAATGCTCTGACAGCCTGGGTCCCCGCAAGGGTACCGATGTTCCCCGAAATGGGTGAACAGTCCGTCAGCCACGGTCGCCAGCAAGTGCGAGTCGTGGTTTGTTTGTTTTATGGGATCAATTATCCCTCTCCCCGTGGGAGAGGGTGGCCGAGTGTCGCAGTGGCGACCGAGGCCGGGTGAGGGCCGAAAAAGGTGATGCACAATCAAATGCATCATTCAAAAGTCACGCCCTCACTCCACCTGCGCAGCAGGTCTCCTTCCTCTCCCGGAGGGAGAGGGGGCAATGCAATGGGATCAACACACGCACCCCGATGGAGCCAATGACGACAACGCAATGAACTGTTTGGTTTGACAATCCCTCGACGGCTGGCGTTGGAACAACGATTGTGTAACCCCGGCCATCGACTTCACCGTCCGACATTACGGAAAATTGAAGCATGAATCCTCAGGAATTTTTACGTGGCATTGACACGATTGCACGCGAACGCAATCTGGACAAGGAATCGCTGTTCCGCGACATCGAACAGGCGATGGTGTCGGCAGCGCGCAAACATTTCAATGCGGTGGACACCGAAGAGTTTCGCAGTGAAGTCGATCGCATGACCGGGAAAATCCATCTGTGGCGCGGGGAAGATGAAATCCCCATCGAAACCCTGGGGCGCATTCCGGCACAGACCGCCAAGCAGGTGATGATTCAGCGTTTCCGTGAGGACGAGCGGACCAGCATTTACAGCGAGTTTGCGGATCGTCAGGGGGAATTGACCACGGGCGTGGCACAACGGTACGAGGGTGGCAATCTGATTTTGCAGATTGGCCGGGCTGAGGCTTTCATGCCGCGCAGTGAGCAGATACCCGGCGAGCAGCATCAGCCCGGCGAACGGGTGCGGTGCATCATTTTGGAAGTGCGTGACACGGGCAATCAGGTGAAGATCATCGTCAGCAGGGCGCACCCGGACTTCATCAAGCGTTTGTTTGAGGTGGAAGTGCCGGAGGTGACGGAACGGATTATTGAGGTCAAGGCGATGGCTCGTGAGCCGGGGCATCGGACCAAGATCGCGGTGGCGAGCATCGATTCGAAGGTGGATGCGGTGGGTGCGTGCGTGGGGGTGCGCGGCAGCCGAATTAAAAATATTGTGGATGAGTTGGGCGGCGAAAAGATCGACATCGTGCGTTGGAACGAAAGTTCGCAAATACTCATCCAAAACTCACTCAAGCCCGCCGAAGTTGTGGAAATATCGTTATGTTTCGAACTGGGGCGCGGGACGGTGGTGGTGAATGAAGATCAGCTTTCACTGGCCATCGGCAAACGCGGGCAAAACGTGCGTCTGGCGGCCCGGCTGACCGGCTGGGACGTGGACATACTCACCCCCGCTGAGTTCACCAAAAGCCTGGACACGATGGCGAGCACGCTCAAAAACGTCGAGGGCGTCACCGAGGAACAGATCGACCGATTGGCAGCCCTGGGCATCATCAGCGTGTTCGATGTGGAAGAGGTCGGCGCGGACTATTTGGTGGAAGCCATCGGCATCGCCAAAGAGGTGGCCCAAAACGTGGTGAAGATCGCTTCCGAGAAGGCCAAGGTCGTGGCCGAGGAACAGCAACGCGAGAAAGAGGAAACCGAGAAACGTAAAAAGGCGGCGGAAGCGGCAGCGGCGGCAGGTGGAGCCCAGCAACATGCGGCTGCGGTGCTGGGCGACCTGCTGGGAACCGTGCCCCCGACCCCGGCCCAGACCCCGGTGACAACGACTGAACAACCGACTCCGACGACGACCCCCAGTGAGGGAACTCAGACGACGACGGGAACGTGATGAGGTGATATTACGAATTTCGAATATTAAGAAACCAAGCCGGGAACGAGTCACAAGCGCAGCGCGTGACGAGGGCCCGGGTATTCCGAGTGATCAATCAACGATTCAACCAGTTAACTGAGTCACGCATCGACTGCCCCGCCCGATTCGCTTTCGCCAAGGAGACTGCTTTTGGCCAAGACTCGCCGCATTCATGAAATCGCCAAGGAACTTGGAGTGGATTCCAAGGCCATCGTCGCCAAGTGCCTGGCGGAAAATGTCGTCGGCATCAAGGATCACATGTCGCCGGTGAAGCTGGGGCTGGAGCTGACCATCAAGGAATGGTTCAGTGCTGCGCCGGCCACGCATACCGCGGTGGAAACCGCTGAACACGTGGACATCGAAAAAGCCAAGAAAGCCGCACGTCGGCGCAAGGCCAGGCCGCTGGGCGCAACTGCGGATGCCGGCGACCATGATGAAAATGGTTCCGATACTGCGGTGCAAACGATCGAACACCCCGAAACCGGGGCACCCCTGAACAACGGTTCATCGCAGGCCCCTGGTGTTGACGTCGGCTCACCAACCTCGCAGACAGAAACCACAACCTCAGGTGTCAGTGATACCCTTAACGTCGGCACCACGCCGACGATGGATTCATCCACTCCCGCAACAACAGCCAACAGCACAACGACCACGACAACTTCAGCCTCACCCAGTGTCAGCGGTACGACCAGCGGTGCGGTATTGCCGAGGGTGACCAGCACCAGCAGCACGGATACCGGCAAGCCTTCATCAGCGGTACCAGCGTCGTCGCCTGCCAGCGGTACAACACCCTCGGTCACCGGCACAGCTCATAAGGCAACGCATCGACCTGCTCCGCCAAGCGGGGCATCGGGGGGCGGTGCGGGTACGGTGACGCAAGGCTCAGGCAAGCCGACGGGTCATGCCCCCAAATATCAACCACCCAGGTTACCGGTGACCCCGGCTGGGCAGGTCAATGTGCCGACACGTCCGACGGTGGTGACCCCGGCAGGGCCACGACTCACGCAGCCGAAGAAGGTGCAACTCAAAGGCCCTCAGGTGGTGCGCATCGAAAAACCGGATGAAATTCGCGCCCCCAAGCGTAGTGGCCCTGGTGGTTCGCGCGGCCCCGGTGGCGGCGGTGGTTCTAATCGTGATGGTGATCGGGGCGGTGACAACTTGCCGGGCATTTTGAAATCGCGCGGCCCGGTGCGTGGTCGTGGGGCGGGCGGTGGCGGAGCGGTGGAGGAAGATTCCGACAAAAAACCCGCTGCCAACAAGCGTCGTTCACTCACATCACGGCGAGGTCGTTCCGCCACGGCGGACCTGCCCATCGGGCCGACCAAGTTCACCGAGGCGGACCTGGCGGAACTGGACGCCAAGCTCAATCGTGCGGCTGGGTATGTCAAGCAGCGTCGCCGTGATTTGAAGAAGGCTGAGGGCGGGCACCTAGTGGCGCAGTCGGCAGCGGTGACCGGCGGCAAGGTGCTGGTGGAAGAACCGGTGACGATCAAAAACCTGTCATCAGCCACGGGGATTAAAAGCTCCGACATCCTCAAATACCTGTTTCAAAAAGGCATCATGGCCAACATCAACAGCGCGATCGCCAACGACATGGCGATGGAAGTGGCGCTGGAATACGACATTGATTTGCAGGTGACGGAAAAACGGACGCTGGAACAGGAATTGGTGACGGAGTTGGAAGCGCAAGTGGCGGTGGATGTGAAGCGTCGTCCGCCGATCGTGACGGTGATGGGCCATGTCGATCATGGCAAGACGAGCCTGCTGGACGCGATCCGTTCGACGGATGTGGCGGCACACGAAGCCGGGGGCATCACACAGCACATCGGTGCGTACCGGGTGACGATCAAGGCTTCGGACGGCAAGGAAAAGACCGTGGTGTTTTTGGATACGCCCGGCCATGAGGCGTTTACGACCCTGCGTGCCCGTGGTGCAGCGGTGACGGACATCGTGGTGCTGGTGGTGGCAGCCGATGACGGGGTGATGCCGCAGACGCTTGAGTCGATCAATCACGCCAAGGCGGCGGGTGTGCCGATCATCGTGGCCCTGAACAAGATTGACAAACCCGAAGCGACCGAAGCCAACATCCGCAAAATTTTCGGGCAACTGGCGGAACACGGATTGAACCCGACCGAATGGGGCGGCACGACGGAAGTGATCAAGGTCAGCGCGACCAATCGAACGGGTGTTTCCGATATTGTGGAAATGCTGGATTACCAGGCGGAATTGCTGGACCTCACCGCTGACCATGGCGGCGCATCGCGGGGCACGGTGGTCGAGGCGATGATGGCGCCGGGTCGTGGTCCGGTGGCGCGCGTGCTGGTGCAGCATGGCATGCTCAAAATCGGCGACTTCATTGTGGTGGGCAGGGCGTTTGGCCGAGTGCGTGACATGACCGACGACCGGGGCAAGACGGTGCAGGTGGCTGCGCCTGCGACGCCGGTGGAATTGTCGGGCATTGACATGATGTGCGACGCTGGCGACAAGTTTTACATCACCGACAGTTTGCAACGGGCCGAGGAAATCGCGGTGCAGTTCCGTGAGAAGGAACGGCTCAAGCAATTGGCCAATCAGACCAAGGTCACGCTGGAGACGTTCGCCGCGGCGATGGATGCGGGCGGACGCGACAAGGAATTGCGTGTGGTGCTCAAAGCGGATGTGCAGGGTTCCAGTGATGTGCTCAAAAAGAGTTTGGAATCGCTGGGCAACGCCGAGGTGTCGGTGAAGGTGCTTCATGCGGCGGTGGGCGGCATCACCGAGAGCGATGTGCTTTTGGCCGATGCGTCGGATGCGGTGATCATCGGGTTCAACGTGGTGGCCCCGGCGGTGATCCGCGACCTGGCGGAGCAACGGCATGTCGAGGTGCGCAACTACCGCATCATTTACGACATTACGGAAGAAGTGAAAAAGTCGCTGGAAGGGATGCTTTCGCCGGAGACCAAGGAAGAGATACTGGGCACCGCCGAGGTGCGCGAGGTGTTCAAGGTCAGCAAGGTGGGCACGGTGGCCGGGTGTCTGGTGACCGATGGCAACATGCAGCGCAATGCCAAGGTGCGCATCGCAAGGCAGGACATCGTCATCGGCGACAACCGCGACATCGACAGCCTCAAGCGATTCAAGGAAGACGCCAAGGAAGCGCGTGCGGGCATGGAATGCGGGATCAAGGTGGTCGGGTTTGATGACCTCAAGACCGGCGACAAGATCATCTGCTACCAGACGGTGACGGTGAAACGCAAGTTAGGGGGATGATCCACCCGTTTAGCGCGGACGCTTTGCGTCGGCGCAGGGGTGCACTTTGGTCGTGATCCTGATCTTGGAGGACCAAGATCAGGCGTGGCGGAACAAGTGAAATTTTTATGGTTGTGGGCATTCTGCAAGTGGAACTGGGGATTGATGGGGTGGTGTCGATCAAGGACAAACGCCGGGTGGTCGCCAGTTTGAAGGATCGGCTGCACCGCGAACATCAGGTGTCGGTGGCGGAGGTCGATATGCAGGAGAGCCACGGCACGGCAGTGCTGGGCATCGCCCTGGCGGCCAGTGATGTGAGGGTGGCGCAGAGTGTGTTGCAGCGGATTTTGCAAAAACTGGAGGACGAGCGCGATTGTGTTTTGACGGATCATCGGTTGGAAATATTGACGGGCATTGACCGTTGTTAACAAAGCAGGATTGTGATTCACCACAGAGACACAGAGGCACAGAAGGCACCAAGAAAAGAAAAGGCCGACAGCCCAAACGGTTTTATGGAAGAATCGGCAAGAGATCATGCAAAGTTAAAAACAACTGAGCGTTTGTTCGTTCATGATTTTTTATTTTTTGATTCGCTCTGTGCCTCTGTGTCTCTGTGGTGAAAATGATTGATTTGAGTAAGCGGTATGAGTTATAGAAAAGCACAAATTGAAAGCACGCTGAAGCGCACCATCAGCACGATACTGGCGCAGAAATTATCCGATCCGCGGATTGAAGGCATGGTGAGTGTGACGCGCGTGTCGATCAGCCCGGACATGCACGATGCGCAGGTGTTTGTGACGGTGCTGCCGGCCAGACATCAGACGCGCACGCTTTACGGGTTGCAACACGCGGCTGTGCACATTCACGCACGAGTGATGCAGGAGGTGGCGTTGAAGAAAGTGCCGCACCTGGACTTTCGGCTGGATGAGTCGCTCAAAAAGCAGGCGGTGGTGGATGCGGCGATTCATCGAGCATTGACCAAGGAACGCAACCGACCGGGCCGAGGTTCGAAAAAACAAGCGAAGCTGACTGGGGAGGACGCGTCGTCGTGAAAAACGCCAGCCAATATGTCAAAAAGTTGAGCACCTTCCTCAAAACGTTGCGCAAGGAAGAAGCCCCGGCTTTCCCGGAACTGGACCCGGTGTCACGGATCATCATCGGGTTTTTGCAGTGGAACGCTGGTCGCAAGATGGCGGACACTGCGTACAGCAAAATGATGACGCACCTGGTGGACCATAACGACCTGCGCGTCAGTCATCCGCGTGAAATCGTGGCCCTGTTGGGGGAACGGTACCCCTTGGTGCAGGAACGGGCGATGCGGCTGCATGATGTGCTTCAGACGATTTACGAACGTGAACATGGCATGACGCTCAAGTCGCTGGAGTCGGCCAAGAAGCAGGATGTGCGTGAGTATTTGGAAGGTATGCCGGGCATGGTGCCGTATGTGGCGCAACAGGTGTTTCTGCTCAATTACGAAGGGCACGTGGTTCCGGTGGACGACATGACGGCCGGGCTGCTCGTGCTAGAGGAAGTGGTGGACCCGGAAGCGGATGTGCCCATGGTTGCAGGCTTTTTGGAACGCAATGTCAAAGCGACGGAAATGATGCAGGTTCATGCGGATTTGCGGGCGCTGGTCGATGTCAGCGCAGGTAAGTTGAAAAATGTACTGGCGGGATTGGAAACGCCGCAGTTACCTCCCGGTGTGGCGGAGTTGCCGACGGGAAAGAAGAAGTGAATCAATAGAAGTGGCCGAGTGGTCAAGTGGCCAAGTGCAGGAACCAAGCCAAGGACGAGGCTGACCTACGGGGCAGGCCGAGGACTTGGGTATCAAAGTAGAAAAACATCCGGCCCTGAAGGGCTCGGTGTCATCAGGCTCGGCGTCAGCGGGC
>CAYRTH010000003.1:0-27000 GCA_964427135.1 uncultured Phycisphaeraceae bacterium | reverse complement strand
AGAAAAACATCCGGCCCTGAAGGGCTCGGTGTCATCAGGCTCGGCGTCAGCGGGCACTGCGTCATCGGGCTTGGCATCGCACGGACCGGGGTATGGATGGTTCATCAAGGTTCGAAGGAAGAAATACATGCTGGAAAATGTCGATAAAAGTTTGCTTCGGATTGGTGTGCCCAAGGGGTCGCTGCAGGAATCGACGGTGGACCTGTTCAGCAGGGCGGGGTATCACCTGTCGATTTCGGATCGGTCGTACTTTCCGGGCATTGATGATCCGACGATGTACCCGATCATGTTTCGTGCGCAGGAAATGGCGCGGTACGTGGAGGATGGCGTGCTGGATGTGGGGATCACCGGTTATGACTGGGTGATCGAAAACAACGCCGATGTGCACGAGGTTTGCGAGCTGACATATTCCAAGGCCACGAGCAAGCCGGCGCGATGGGTGCTTTGTGTGCCGGAGGAATCGAGGGTGCAAAAACCCGAGGATTTGCAGGGCGCCATCATCGCCACGGAACTGGTGGAGACGACCAAACGCTATTTTGCCCAGCGCAACATCGCTTTGAAAAAAGTCGAGTTTTCGTGGGGTGCGACGGAGGTCAAAGCCCGGCTGGTGGATGCGATTGTCGATGTCACTGAAACCGGATCGTCGATCAAGGCCAACAAACTGCGCATCGTCGATACCGTGCTCACCAGCACCACGCGCCTGATCGCCAACCGGGAGACCTGGAAGAACGACGCCAAGCGGCGGAAGATTGAGGACCTGGCGTTACTACTCAAAGGCGCGATCGCGGCGCGTGAAAAAGTCGGTTTGAAAATGAATGTGCCCAAGGACAAGCTGGATGTGATATTGAAGGTGTTGCCAGCGGAAAAATCGCCGACGGTCAACAGCCTGGCGGACAGCGCGTGGGCAGCGTTGGAAGTGATCGTGGAAGAAAAAGTCGAACGCGAACTGGTGCCGCAGTTGTCACGAGCCGGGGCGACGGGCATTATCAGTTATGCGTTGAAGAAGGTGATACCCTGAAATAGCCATCATAAAATCACGCCTGAGCTTGTTTGTCCGCAAACAAGCTCAGGATGGTTTGGGGATGGTGAAGTTGATGGTTGGTGAAGAATCCTGAACTTCACGCAGACGTGAAGTTCAGGCGTGTTAATAAGATCAGGCGTGTTGATAGGACGATGCCCGCAACATTGAGTGAACCTCAGAAACGAGTTTTCATGCCTCATTCCCGTGACGAAATTTTTGACACCGAACTGACCTTTGCCAACATCGGATTGCAGCCCAAGGTTTTACAGGGCATTCTCGATGCGGGCTTTGACCGTCCAACGCACATCCAGGCGCAACTGATTCCGCACATCCTGGCGGGCAAGGATGTGATTGGTCAGGCCAAGACAGGCACCGGCAAGACGGCCGCCTTTGGTTTGCCGATCCTTCACCTGGCCGAACTGCATACGTCGTTCCAGGCACTGGTGCTGGTGCCCACGCGGGAACTGGCGTCGCAGGTGGCGGGGGAAATCAACGAACTGGGTCGGCATACATCGCTGCACGCCGTGTGCGTCATCGGCGGCGAATCGATTCGTGATCAGTCGCGGGCCTTGAAAAAAGGGGCGCATTTGCTGGTGGGCACGCCCGGCCGGGTGATGGACATGCAGGGGCGCGGCGAGATTCATTTTCAAAATATTCGCTTTGTGGTGCTGGACGAAGTGGACCGGATGCTGGACATCGGGTTCCGGGATGACATCCGCAGGATATTGAGCACGATTCGCCAGGCACATCAGACGATTTTCGTGTCCGCCACGATCAGCAAGGAGATTGAAGGGCTGGCGCGTAAGTTCATGAAGCCGGATGCGGAAAAGATTGTCACCTTGTCGGGCGCGCTGACGGTATCGCTGGTGGATCAGAAGCATTTGCCGGTGGAACCCTGGGACAAGAAATCGCTGTTGTATCACCTGCTCAAGCACGAGAAGCCGGACACGACGGTGGTGTTCTGCAGAACCAAGCAGACGGTGCACAAGGTGACGACGTTTTTGAAGGACAAGGGCATCAATGCGCGGGAGATTCACGGCGACCTGTCGCAAAGTCGGCGCAACAAGGTGATGATCTCGCTGCGCGAGGGTCGGCTGGATGTGCTGGTGGCATCGGACCTGGCGGCGCGCGGTTTGGATGTGGAACACATCAGTCACGTGATCAATTACGATTTGCCGGACGACCCGGAGGTGTATGTACACCGCATCGGTCGCACCGCCCGGGCGGGCAAGCGCGGGGTGGCCTGGGCTTTTGTCACTTCGGAACAGGGCCAGTTGCTGACGGAAATTGAAAAGCTGACGGGAGTGGAAATTCCGAAAATGGAATACCCGGATTTCACCCCCAGCACACCACCTGCGGACATCGCGCACCACCGTGCGAAAAACATGAAGCGCAAATCGACGGACCCGATTGCAGCCATGGCGCAGCGGACGCAGACCACGTCATCAGCGGAGGAACTGTCGCAGGAGGAAATTCGCCGCCGGTTCCCCAGCGGCATCATTCCCAAAGCACCCCCGCCGTCGGGCTTGGGGCGACGATTCCGCTCAAGGCGGTGAAATCATAAAGCGGCGGATGGTATCCATCGAGTTCATGATTGTGGCAACGCCGCCCCCGGCGGTGGATTTGATGGATGATTTGTCATGCCGGGTGGCTGTGGGTAGGCGATTTTGACTGATCACAGCAATGCGGTTCTGTGGCATGCGGACATGCCACAGGCACCCGCGCGGCCGATGTCGTGATTACCACGGCCTGATGTTCTGTAATGACCATGAGTCAGAGCCGGGCATTGGCCCGTGGTGTAATTCATACACCGGTAGCTGCGGGGGGCAGAAGCAGCGGATGGGCAGAAAGGTTTCACCCAGCCCACGCGACACAGCGGCGAGGGTGTTGCGACAGCGCAATAAGCCGGAACTCAGGGAAAGGGGCAGGTCGCTGGAGTTGTACAGGGGGCCGTAGAAGGGCAGGCGGAGTTGTCCGCCATGGGTGTGACCGCTGAACATGACATCGACTTTCAGGTCGGCTGCGGTGGGCAGATACGTCGGGTAATGACTGAGCAACAAACGCAGTGCGGGGCGAGGGTAAACGCATGGAGAAGGGTTTAACGAGCCGCGACCGTGAGGGAGCGGGCTTGTCTCAGGAGCGATGCAGGGTAAAAACCGCTCCCTTACGCCCCCGGTGGTCGCGTCTCGTTGATGCGTTTGCTCTGGCACGGGGCGTGTGGCGTTGATGTCGCCTGGGTTGTGTGTGTTGCTGATGTCGGTGGCTGGCAAGGTGGATCGGTTCATGAGTAGTGCCGCGGCATCGGGTCGGGTGAAGCGGTCGCCGGCAAACCCCATCACTTCAACGGTCGCATTGTTCACGGATAAACGCATGGCCTGATTGTTGAGCCAATGAATGGGTGCGTTTTGCAGACGCTCTCGCATGGCGATGGAGTCGTGGTTGCCGAAGATGCCGAAGGTCCCGTAGCGGGGAGTGAGTACTTCAAGCAGGCGCAGAACCAGTTGCTGGGCGACGGGTTCATCGCCGGGGTGGTTCATGTAGTCGCCGGTGAAAAAGGCCAAGTCGATCGGGCCGAGGGCTTGCAGTTCGGCGATGAGCTGATCGTGACGTGAAGTCAGGCGGGCACAGTGAAGGTCGGAGATGTGCACGATACGCAACCCGTCCAGGGACGAGGGTAAGCTCGGCAGAGTGAGGGTGACATCGTGACGTAAGGGGGCGGGAGTGAGCATGAAAATTTGGCGCATTAGTCAGTCGGAAATCACCGCGGGTTGCCACCCGCGGCTACGCGGAGTTTATTGGAGGCGAGATTCGGTGCCTTGGATGAGGCGAAGGAAGTTACTGCGGTGACGGAGCACGATGAGCAGGGCCATGAGTCCTGTGACCAGTAAAAACGGCTGCAATTCATGATGGGGGCGAGCGGTGGCCAGACCGATGATGTAAATGTAAAACGGCACCAGGATCACGGTGATGATGCTGGCCAGACTGACGAAGCGGAAGACCCCGACAAACAGCAGCCAGGTGATGCCGCCAGCCAGACCGGCGAAGGTGAGTACGGGCCAAATGCCAAGGAGTATGCCCAACGCGGTGGCGACGCCCTTGCCGCCTTTAAAGCCCAGCCAGACGGGGAAAATGTGGCCGACCATGGCCATGGCCCCGATGTAGAGCCACTGCCAGGCTTGAGTGGCCGGAAGATTGTCAAGCCCTGCAAAGCCCAGCACGATGCCGGCAATCAGGGTGGGTAACAGGCCTTTGCAGACATCGAGGAAGAAACAAAACCCGCCCCATTTTTTTCCCAGCACGCGACCGACGTTGGTGGCCCCGATGTTGCCGCTGCCCTGTTTGCGTATGTCGATGCCGTTCAGCCGACCGATGAGCAGACCAAAGGGAATCGACCCGCACAGGTAGGCGATCGCCAGCCATGTCCAAAGATTTTGCATAGCGGGACATGGTAATCGAAGATGGAAAAGAAGTGGTCAAGTGGTCAAGTGGTCAAGTAAAAGGCCTAATAGTGATTCATCACGCCTGAGCATGTTTGTCGGCAAACAAGCTCAGGATGGTTTGGTGATGATGAAGTTGATGGGTGGAAAAGAATCCTGATCTTCGTCGGACGACGAAGATCAGGCGTGGCGTTTGGTTGTCAGAGGGGTGGGTGATGATTAGAGTGCGTGGATGCGGGCAGCCTGTTTTCAGCAACAACATCACGCGCGACAGGCGACACGCCGATGCACGGTCGTGGGGTTGTGGTGCGGACTGATGCTGGTGTGTGTGTTGTCAGTAGGTTGTGAAGAACGGATTGTGCGTGACTCACGTTTTTCGACGTTTGCCAAGCGGTACAGCGTGCAGGAAAAACCGCGCGAGGTGGTGGCACAGGCGAGTGCGCCGGTGAATGATCCAAAACTCAAGGAATTTGATTTGGCACAGTTTGCCGGGCAGGTGGGCAAGTACAGTTTGCAGATCGGTTTTTGGGATGAGACATACCGGGGGCGGGGGCAGGGCGATTTTCGTCGGGCGGCGGAAGAGCAGGTGCTGAAATTGCGACGTGAGGGGGTGGAGGCTTATCTTTTTCATGGGCCGTTGCGTTCGATGGTGACGGTGCAGTTGTTTGGGGAGGCGGATTTGATTCGCCGAGCGGACGGGTCGGTGGTGCCCGGGCCACGGGTGGTGGCATTGCAGGAACGGTTTCCGCACAACCTGGCCAATGGCGAGCCGTTTCGGTTGATGATTTTCGGCAAGCAGCAAGAAGACCCGCAACCGAGTTTTGTGGTGGTGATGCCGCGACCGGACCAGGTAGGGCAGAGCATGTCGGGAAAGTGAAGTATTTGTAGCCCAGCCGCCCCCGGCTGGGTCGGCCAACCACTTTATCCATCAATCAAGGCGGCAGACCGCGGATTGCCACCTGCGGCTATGCGGAGATGGTTGATTTGACCTATGAACATAACTTGCCACCGCCGAGGGCGGCGGTGCCACATACAACAGTCCATAAAAAAACCGGGTTCCGCTTTTTGGGCGGAACCCGGCGAGGTTTCGAATCGATTGAAACTTGCGTGACTTAGTACGACATGCTGATGCCGACCTTGGCGAGAATGACATTGTCATTGCCGCCGCCGTTCATGCCGTCGTTGCCTTTATCGTTGAGGAGGATGAACTGAGGACCAGCGGTCAGGGTCCAGCTGCCGTAGTCGGCAGGGATGAAGGACAGGGGGGTGCTGAGCATCAGGCCCACGCTGGCGAAGCCGAAGGTCATGTTGGCGCCGGTGGCGTCTTCAACATAAGCGCCGTCGAGCGAGAAGCCAGCCACGACAGGCACGGTGAGAGTGATGGGGTAGTCTTCGCTTTCCAGAATCACGACGCTGGGGGCGACGCCGACTTCGAGGTATTGACCTTCATCGCCGGTGACGTTGTCCTTGATCTGGATGGCGTACATCACGTAGGGGCTCAGGGCGAAGGGGCCCATGAGTTCGGAATCATCGTAAGTCAGCTTGAACTGGATTTCCTGCTCTTCGGCAGCGCTGCCGGAGTCGGGGTACTTGTAAACGACGTAGGTCCCCGACAGAGCGAAGGTGTCCAGGAAACCAACCGTCACGCCGGCGTAGAGGTCGGCTTCGGTCCAGGTGGTACGGGTGGAAGTGCCAGTGACGGCATGGCCATCGCTGAAGCTGTTCCAGATGCCGAAGTTGGCCGACAGCGAGTTAATCGGGCCGTCGCCTTCCCAGAGGTTGAAGCCCAGGTCCACGTAGGGCTGCAGGATGATGCCGTTGTCCAGAAGGTTCACACCACGGAAGAAATACTGGCTGACCCAGTCCACGCCGACGGTGAGGCTGATCTTACCGCTGTTGACGGCCGGGGCTTCTTGAGCCATGGCGGGGGCGGCCAGCATACCGGCCAGAGCCGCTGCGCTAATCGCCTTGACAGTTCGTCCATACATCATTTGAGTCTCCTTGTGAGGGCAATCCCTGATATTGCCTACCAGTCACCCACGTAGTGACTGGATCGTATCATTTCGGCTTGCGAAGTGTTTTCACTTGAAAACAAATCTTCGCTTCAGTGGACAATACCCTACCAATATTTGACTTTAGATACCATAACCCTTTGGGTTTTCCACAAAATCGTAACGTTATCGGTCCGGGCGAAGTCGAATTCCAAATCACAGAGTTAGAAATACCCCATCGATTCAACGACATCTGGCCTGCACGGTTTTAGATTGCCAACTTCGCTTATTGTTAGCAATCTCATAACGTTTGTCCAGTCCTCCTGTCAAAATACATCGCCCAGCTTGTGACGCATTATTCCCACTCCGCACGAAAAAGGCAAGTCCGCTACACTCATGAGGGCTCTGAAAAATCCCTCTCCCCTGGGAGAGGGTGGCCGAGTCTGCGAGGTCGGGTGAGGGCCGATGAAGGAAAGACCTTAAAAATTGGTATATCCAATAACAGGTCGGCCCTCACCCTACCCTTCGCCACGGCGAATCTTCGACTCTCCCAAGGGGAGAGGGGATTGTTCAGAGGACACTCATCGCTATGACCGACTCCATCAATCATTCCGCCCGTCCCTCGCTCCAAGGGTTAACACTTTCACCCACCGACGATGCACAACGTGCGGCGGCGATCGAGCAGGCCTTTGACTATCGCGGCGATGTCACGATCATCACCAGCAACGGTGAAAGCATTGAAGGCTACATCTTTGATCGTCGGCCCGATGCGATGCCGGCGATGTTGCGGGTCTTGGAAAAAACCGGGGCACGCCGAACGCTGCCCTATGCCCTGGTGAAACAAATCGTGTTTTCCGGACGCGATACGGCGGAAGGCAAAAGCTGGGAAACCTGGGTCAAAAAATGGGAAGAAAAAAGAGCCAATGGCGAAGCTGCGAGCATCGAGGCGGAGAAGTTGGACTAGAAGATGACCGTGATGACGCCGAGGGCTTTAGCCCCGGATCACCCATGCAAAAACATCCGGCCCTGAAGGGCACGGCGTCGAAGTTCAGGATGATTGCCCCCATGCGATGTGTGTCAAAGAATCCTGATCTTGCTTGAAGACAAGCAAGATCAGGCGTGGGCTGAACAAGTTCAGGTGCGGGTTCAATCCACGATTGATCCATCAACCGATTCCCCAGTTAACCAGGTAACCGATTCACCACCGCCATGATTTACCCCGACTTTAACACCTTCCAACGATTGGCCCAGCAGGCCACGACCAAGGGCAACCTGATTGTGCCGCTGTATCGGCAGATACTCAGTGATCAACTGACGCCGGTGCTGGCGTATCGTCGCTTGGTACGCCCCGATGATCGACTGGCGCCCAGCTTTTTGCTCGAATCGGTCATCGGGGGCGAGCGTGTCGGTCGTTACAGTTTTTTGGGAGCACAGCCGGCCAAGGAGGTGATCGCGCGCGGGTATGAAGTACAAATCGTTGATCATCGTGAGCCTGCCAACAGCAAGCGATTCACCAGCCAGGACCCATTGCGGGAAATGGATGCGCTCACGGGGGCTTGGCAATTGGCACGGGTGCCTCGGTTGCCCGATTTCACCGGCGGATGGGTGGGTTACGCGGGGTATGACACGGTGCGGTATGTGGAAGGTGAAAAATTACCTTCACCTCCGCCGGATGATCGACAGTTACCTGATTTACACATGGCGTTGTACGACCGGGTGGTAGCGTTTGATCATGTGCAGAAGGTGGTGCTGGTGATCACGCATGTGCATGCGTCGGAACATGATTCGTTGCAGGCTGCGTATGAGCAGGGCGAGTGTGAGTTGGATGAATTGGTCAGTCGGATTGAAACCAGGCCGACGATGATTCCGCCGACGGCACCGGAATTGGCGGTGGGGGATGTTGATTTGCAGACGCCGCCGCCGAGGCTGCCGGTGAGTAGTTTGGGGGAAGGCGGATATCAGCGAGCGGTCGAGCAGATTAAAAAATACATTCAGGCGGGGGATGCGTTTCAGGTGGTGCCCAGTCAGCGGTTTGAGTTGCGAACGAAGGTGGACCCGTTTGACATTTATCGTGCGTTGCGGGTGGTGAACCCTTCGCCTTACATGTTTTATTTGCAGATTGCGGGGGGCATGTTGATCGGGTCATCGCCGGAGATTTTGTGCCGGGTGCATCACCGGGTGATCACCAACAGGCCGTTGGCGGGAACAAGGCGACGTGGGCGTGACGAGGCGGAAGATGTGGCATTGGAAAAGGAGTTATTGGCTGACCCCAAGGAACAGGCGGAGCACATCATGCTGGTGGATTTGGGGCGTAATGATGTAGGGCGCGTGGCCAAGGCAGGGTCGATTGGTTTGCCGGAGGTGATGACGGTGGAGCGTTACAGTCATGTGATGCACATCAGTTCGACGGTGACGGGGGAATTGCGGGACGATTGTTCTTGCTGGGATGCACTGAGGGTGACGCTGCCGGTGGGTACGGTGAGCGGAGCGCCGAAGGTGCGGGCGATGCAGATTATTGATGAAGTGGAAAAGACCAGAAGAGGCCCGTATGGGGGCGCGGTGGGGTATGTGGATTTTGCGGGGGACATGGACATGGCGATCGCGCTGCGGACGATGGTGGTGATGCCTGAAAGAAGTGGTCGAGTGGTCGAGTGGTCGAGTGGTCAAGTGGAAGAAGAGAGAAGTGGCCAAGTGGCCAAGTGGTCGAGTGGCCGAGTGGAAGGTACGCCCTTACCCCAATGTGAGCGAAGCGAGCACTCCTACTCTCCCGGAGGGAGAGGGGGCGGAGAAGATGAGGGAAGTGGTCGAGTGGAAGAAAAAGATAAAACTCAGAACCGCGATGCAAAGTTATCTGCGCACTTGGCCACTTGGCCACTTGGCCACTTGACCACTTCAACATGGATCGTGCATTTGCAGGCGGGGGGCGGCATTGTGGCGGACAGCGATCCGCAAGCTGAGCACATGGAAACGGTCAACAAGGCGGCAGCCTTGGCCAAGGCGGTGGATGTGGCGGAGAAATGGATGGCGTGAGAATGGGCAATGGATGATGGATGATGGATGATGTTCAATTTCGAATTTCGGATTTGAAAAAACCAAGCCGGGAACGAGTCGGAGGTCGCTGAGGCGACCGACGACGAGGGCCCGGGTATGAATTAAACTTGATTTTGAGTATCAACGAGAAAAATCGGATCATCACGGATTGATTTATTTGGATCATCGGATAATATTGGTTCTAAATTGCACTCGACGGAAATTTTTGGATGCAGTCAACGTGATTGCGAGGTTTGTAGCCGACGTAGGCAGTCGTAGGCTGCAAGGTGCACATGTAGGATGGCGTGGTGATTCATCGCTGAGGCAAACAAACAGTTTGTGTTTCCGAGGTGGGCCAACTACCTGCTCCCGGCACTGCTGATTTTTGCGGTGGGCGGGGCGACGTATGTGCCGGTGTTGGTCACGTATGGTTTTTCGCCGACGACCTGGGCGGTGGGTTATATGCCTGCGCAGCCGGTGCCTTTCAGCCATGCGCTGCACGCGGGGGAACTGGGCATGGATTGTTTGTACTGTCACACGACGGTGGACAAAGCGGCGTTCGCAGCCGTGCCCCCGACGCAGACGTGCATGAATTGTCACACAGCTATCAAACCCGACAGCCCGAAACTGGCGGCAGTGCGGGAAAGTTATGCGACCGGGCAGCCGATTGCGTGGAAAAAAGTGCACGATTTGCCGGATTATGCGTACTTCAACCACGCGATACATGTCAACAAGGGTGTGGGTTGCGTGTCATGTCACGGACGGGTGGACAAAATGGAAGTGGTGTATCAAAGCAAGCCGCTGACCATGGCCTGGTGTTTGGAATGTCACCGTGCCCCGGAGCAACACCTGCGTCCGCGTGAGGAAGTGACCAACATGGCCTGGGCCCCGGAAGTCATTAATAAAACCCAATACGAGTTGGGGACGGAATTGAAACAGAAATACAACGTGCACGATGCGGCTTACATGACCAGCTGCTACACCTGCCACCGTTAATGAAATATGCCAACGCTGGACCCACAACTTCGCGGACGGGAATACTGGCTGGGGTTGGAACACCTGGCCAACACCCCGGAATTTGCTGCGCGCTTTGACGATGAGTTTTCGGGATACAACCCGGAGGCGATGCGTGATGGCGTGTCCCGGCGATCGTTTTTGAAGTTCATGGGCGCGGCGATGGGGTTGGCGGGGCTGACAGCCAGTGGTTGTCGGCGCTGGCCGGAGGAGCAGATCAGGCCGTTTGCACATCAACCCGATGGCTTTAAGCCGGGGGTGGCGGTGCATTATGCGACCATGGCGGAACTGGGCGGCGTGGCGACGGGGTTATTGGTGAAAAGTTACGACGGTCGGCCGATCAAGGTCGAAGGCAACCCGTTGCACCCGGCTAGCGGCGGCGCGACCGAACCCTGGCAGCAGGCCAGTGTGCTGGATATTTACGACCCGCAACGCAGTCGCGTGGCGTTGGAAAAGGTCAGCGGGCAAACCCGGCAGCGATCGTGGGATGATTTTGCGGTGTACCTGCGGTCAAGGTTGGATGAATTGCGCGGCAAGCAGGGACAGGGTTTGGCGATTTTGGCAGAGGCCATGAGCGGGCCTACGGCTGTGCGCCTGCGCGAGGCGTTCCGTAAAGCGTACCCCAAGGCAACCTGGACCACATGGGAACCAATTCACCGTGATGCTGAGTTGGAAGGTTCACGACTGGCCTTTGGTAAACCGCTGCGACCGGTGTATCACTTGGACAAGGCGCAGGTGATCGTCAGTTTTGAAGATGATTTGCTGGGTCAGCACCCCAATCGTTTGTCATATGCCCGTGATTGGGCCAGGGGTCGGAAAAGTGCGGACCAGGGGCGCATGAATCGGCTGTATGTGATCGAAGGCAACCTCAGCACCACCGGCAGTGTGGCCGACCACCGCATTGCCCTTCGACCGTCGCAACAAGCCCTGCTGTTGCAACAACTGGCGGCGGAACTGGGCGTGCGGTCAGCGGGGAATAAAACCGCACAACTTCGTGAAAACCAGCGTGAGGCGTTTTCGGCACTGGTCAAGGATTTACAGACGCATCAAGGAACGGCCTTGGTGACGGTGGGGTTGACACTGCCTGCGGAATATCACGCACTTGCACATGCCATCAATCAAAAATTGGGCGCCATCGGTCAGACGATCACACTGAACAATGAATCGGAAACCCAGGGGCAAGTCGCAGCCCTTCGCCGACTGACCCGGGCGATGGACCAGGGTCAGGTCGATACGCTGATCGTGCTGGGCGGCAACCCGGTGTTTGATGCCCCGGCCAACCTGAACTTTGCAACTGGATATGAAAAGGTCGCACACACCATTCACCTGTCGCACGAGGTCAACGAAACCTCGGCTGCGAGTTTGTGGCATTTGCCAAGGGCACATGCGCTGGAATGCTGGGGCGATGGGCGATCGTGGGACGGAACGCTGGTGGTGCAGCAGCCGTTGATACTGCCGCTGTTTGAAGGGCGCAGTGTGATTGAGGTGCTGGCGATGGTGCTGGGTCAGCCGACGTGGGCGGGGATGGAACTGGTACGGGAAACCTGGCGCGGCATCGTCAGCAGCGGGCCTGCGGTGGCGGAACAAAATTGGCGGAAAGTGTTGCATGATGGCACGGTACGGGGCAGTGCGTGGAAGTCGCCCCGTATGACGGATGCCAAGGTTCCCGAAAAACTGCCTGAAATTGCGGTGGGTGGTGATGATCAGTTCGAAGCGATATTCGTGGCTGATGCGTCGGTGTATGACGGGCGGTTTGCGAGCAACGGCTGGTTGCAGGAAATGCCCGACCCGCTGTCGAAACTGACGTGGGACAACTGTGCTTACATCAGCAAGGCGGATGCGGATCGATTGGGCATCAAGCATGGCATGATGCTGCAACTGGACCTGCCTGATCAGGGGCGCAGCAGCAACCTGTTGCCGATGGAAGTGGCGGCGTTCATTCAACCGGGCATCGCTCCCGGAACGATCGTGTTGCCGCTGGGGTATGGTCGCAAGGTGTGCGGGTCGATCGGTCAGAATGTTGGTTTTGATACGTATGCGATTCGGGCTGATGGGGCATACCTGCAAAGTCGGATGCGGATCACGAGGTTGGGCAAGTCATACGAATTGGTGACGACGCAGGAACATCACCTGATCGATGGCATCGGGGTGTATGGGCGTGATAAGCGCGCGGGCAAACCGGGTAAATCCGGCTACCTGATTCGTGAAGCGTCGCTGGAAGATTACAAGGCGGATCAGAAGGTATTTCATCGTGATGTACATGGGGTGGTGCATTTGCAGTTGTTTGACCCGCCGCACCAGTTCAACGACCCTCATGCCTGGGGCATGGCCATCGACATGAACGCCTGCATCGGTTGCAATGCGTGTGTGATTGCCTGTCAGGCGGAAAACAATGTGCCGATCGTGGGCAAGGTGGAAGTGTCGATGAACCGCGAGATGCACTGGCTGCGCATCGACCGGTACTTCAAGGGCGATGCCGAGTTTTTGCAGGATGTGCAGACGGTGTATTCGCCGATGACGTGCGTGCATTGTGAAAATGCCCCGTGTGAGCAGGTGTGCCCGGTGGCGGCCACGGTGCACGACACCGAGGGCCTCAACACGATGGTGTACAACCGCTGCATCGGCACGCGGTATTGTTCGAACAACTGCCCGTACAAGGTGCGCAGGTTTAATTATTTTGACTGGCACACACGCGACCCGAAGCTGCCGGGCAATGACACGCCGCCGTTTTTGAATATCCCCGATCAGCAGCTTGGCACGATTGATCAGATCAAGCGGATGGTGTTCAACCCGGAAGTGACGGTGCGCATGCGCGGGGTGATGGAAAAGTGCACCTACTGCACCCAGCGAATTGCCGAGGCGAAAATTCAGGCCAAGGTGCAACAGGCCCAGGGCAATCGCACAACCGACCTGGTGCAGGATGGGGAAGTCACCACGGCTTGCCAGCAATCATGCCCGACGCAGGCGATCGTGTTCGGCAACCTGAACGACCCGACCAGCCGGGTGGCACAGATACACAAACAGCATCGCAGTTACGCGATGTTGGAGGAATTGAATGTGAAACCGCGGACCAAGTACCTGGCCAAGGTGCGCAACCCGGCGGTGAAAACCTGATGAATTTCGGAGTATCAGAGCCGCGAGTGGTAACGAGCGGTATATCGAACAAAAACCACTCGCTTCCGCTCGTGGCTCTGATCGCCCCTGATGTCCGCTTGAAGTATGAACCCGCAATATGACCACGCTTAGTTCACAAAACGACCTTTTGCATCGGCCTCACGGGGCGGAATTGTCGGATAACACCGGCAGCGATCCGCGTGTGCGCGAGGAATTGGTGCTTGGTGGCAACACCTTCACCACCGTCACCGACAAGGTCACCACGCTGGCGTTGCGCAAGACCCCCTGGCAGTGGTACGTGGCCATGTTCTTTTCACTGAACCTGCTGGGGCTTTTGGGTCTGACCATTGGCTACCTGGTGACCACGGGCGTGGGCGTGTGGGGCAACAACAACCCGGTGGCCTGGGCCTTTGACATCACCAACTTCGTCTTTTGGGTCGGCATTGGTCATGCGGGCACATTGATTTCCGCGATATTGTTTTTGCTGCGTCAGAATTGGCGGACCAGCATCAACCGTTTTGCCGAGGCGATGACGATTTTCGCGGTGATGTGTGCAGGTATTTTCCCTGCCATTCATATCGGTCGCCCGTGGCTGGCGTACTGGCTTGGTCCCCTGCCCAATCAGATGGCCATGTGGCCGCAGGCACGCAGTCCGCTGCTTTGGGACGTGTTTGCGGTGTCAACGTATGCCACGGTGTCGGCGGTGTTCTGGTACGTGGGCATGATCCCCGATCTGGCGACGCTGCGCGACAAAGCCACGAGCAAGACCAAACAGTTTTTGTACGGGCTGTTTGCCCTGGGTTGGACGGGCAGCAATCGTCACTGGCATCGTTTTGAACGGGCGTACCTGTTGCTGGCTGCCCTGGCGACGCCGTTGGTGTTGTCGGTGCACAGCGTGGTGAGTTTTGACTTTGCGACCAGTCAGTTGCCCGGTTGGCATACGACGATTTTTCCGCCCTATTTCGTGGCCGGGGCCGTGTTCGGCGGATTTGCCATGGTGCTCACATTGGCGATTCCCGCAAGGCAGTGGTTCGGCTTGAAAGACATCATCACCCCGCGTCACCTGGAAAACATGGCCAAGGTGATGCTGGGCACGGGGTTGATCGTGGCCTATGCCTACAGCGTTGAGTTTTTCACCGCCTGGTACAGCGGTCATCATTACGAACAGTTTGTGTTCATGAACCGTCCGCTTGGGCCGTATTGGTGGGCGTTCTGGGTGATGTTCACCTGCAACGTGGCTGCCCCGCAATTGCTGTGGTTCAAAGCCTGTCGGCAAAACCTGTGGGTGCTTTTCATCATCGCCAACTTCGTCAACGTGGGCATGTGGTTCGAACGGTTTGTGATCATCGTGACCAGCCTGCACCGCGATTTTCTGCCTTCATCGTGGGGCGCGTTTGTGCCGACGTGGGTGGACATCGGCATGTTCGCCGGCAGCTTTGGGTTGTTCTTTACGATGTTCCTTTTGTTCTGCCGATTTTTGCCGATGGTGGCCATGGCGGAAGTGAAAACCATCATGCCTGCCGCCCACGCCAAGCATGGCCCGGAACGATTCGATTACCAACCCGACCCCGACCACGAGGGGCACGGAAAACATTGAAACCAGAAATTCACCGCAGAGGTCGCAAAGAACGCAGAGATGAATTTCGGATTTCGGATTGAAAGAGCCGCGAACGGTAGTGAGCGGTGTATCAAAAAATGGTTGATGCAACATGACCGACACGCATGACAACACGATGACCACGGCACCGGTGAGCAAGCCGTTTGCGCTGTTGGCCGAGTACCACGATGTGGACAGCATCATGGCGGCAGCGGTGAAGGTGCGTGAAGCCGGGTACACGGTGTGGGACGTGCACACGCCCTTCCCGGTGCATGGTATGGACAAGGCCATGGGCGTGAAACCCACGGTGCTTCCGTGGATCACGCTGATACACGGATTGGCCGGGTTGGTGGGCGGGTTGGGGATGGTGATTTGGATCAACGGCTGGACCATGCCGGGTATTTTTGCCAGTTATCAGGGCTATGAGTTTTTGATCAGTGGCAAACCGATGATCAGCATGCCCGCCAATATTCCGATCGTGTTTGAAACCACGGTGTTGCTGGCGGCGATGGGCACGGTGGTGGGCATGTTTGCGCTCAATAAGTTGCCGATGTTGTACCACCCGCTGCACACCAGCAGGCGGTTCAAGCGCGTGACCAACGATCGGTTTTTCATTGTGATTGAAACGACCGACCCGAAATTTGATGCCGTCACGACGCAGGCGCTGCTGGCGGAAACCGGCGCCAAGGCGATTGAAACGGTGATGGAAGAATCGCACGATTAATGTAGTAAAGCCCAGGCATGGCCATGCCTGGGTTTTGGCGGATACGGGATTGACGCATGAGCAATGGTTTGAAAGAACGAATACCGATACCCACGCCCGCCCGGCTCAAGGCGGAATTGCGCCTGGGGGCACCGCCGTTTTGGATGGTGAGTGCGTTGGCAATTTTGATTGCTCTGTCGTTTGTGCCGTTGGCGATTATTGCGCAAGCGAGGTTCAGCAAAAAAGACAAACCCAGGGTGCACATTTTTCAGGACATGGGGGTTCAGCCGAAGGTGTTGACGCAGAGCGCCAGTTCGGTGTTTGTCGATGGCCGGGGGATGCGGCCACCTGCCCCCGGTACGGTGGCACGGGGCATGCTCGCGGAAGACGATCATTTGGAACGGGGCTTTGTGCGCAAGGCCAACACGCAGGGCGGGTTTGAAATCCAATATTTCACCGGGTTCCCCCAGCAACTGACCATCGACACGCGATTTGTGCAGCGGGGGCAGAAGTTGTACAGCATTTACTGTGCGACCTGTCACGGGGTGGATGGGTATGGCAACGGGCCGGTGAATCAAAGGGCGATTGAAAAGGAAGAACCCAAGTGGGTGCCGGCCTCGAACCTGCACACGGAGGAAATTCGCGGTCGGGTCGAGGGCCACCTGTACAACAGCATTCGCAACGGCATTCGCAACATGCCCGCTTATGGTTCGCAGATTGATGTGAATGATCGCTGGGCGATCGTGGCGTATGTGCGGGCCTTGCAACGCTCGCAACATGCGAAGTTGGAGGATGTGCCGGCGGAGCAGCGGGATCAATTGAGGTGAGAACCGAATGAAAATTTCGGATTTCGAATTTCGAATTTCGGATTTTCAGAGCCGCGAACGGCAGTGAGCGGATTTCAACGGCGGTTTTCAATGAATGATACGGGTATCCGTTGGTGATTCTGATGATACATGATCCTTCTCTGCGATCTCTGCGTTCTCTGCGGTTAAAAAATAGCCTCGAAGTTAACGGAGTTGAAATTTGTCGACGCACGGGACGGTAAAACCTGAAAGCTACCGCAGTGAACTGGGCGACCTGCGCGGGGCACTGAACCGGGTGGGCATCGGCCTGGCGGTGGTCGGTTCGGCAGCGGCGGCGGCGCATGGGGTGCTGGCCGGTGATGGCATTCGCCGATTCATGCTGGCGTACCTGGTGGCTTTTGCGTTTGTGTTGTCACTGTCACTGGGGGCTTTGTTTTTCGTATTGATTCAACATTTGTTCCGTTCCGGGTGGTCGGTGCTGCTGCGACGGTTGCCCGAAGCCATGGCCGCGAACCTTTGGCTGGTGGCCCTGATGTTTCTGCCCATTGGCGCGTCGGTGTTGATGGGGCAGGGGGACATTTACCCCTGGGCAAGGCCGGTGTCGGCCAAGGTCGAACATCATGAGCCGGCGGTGCCGATGAAGCTCAGTGATGAAAAATCTGTCACTGCACCTCACGACACAAAGAGCGATCAAACGCACGCGACCGCAGACCACAAGCCCGGACATCACGATCAGGCAGCAACAGGCTCGACGATCAGTGCATCGCCGATGGGTGACGATCAGGGTGAACATGCCCATGCGGCAGTGGTGCCGGGTTACACGCATCAGCAGTTGGATGATTTCACGATGAAAAAACGCCCCTGGCTGAATCAGGGATTTTTCGTCGGGCGCTGGGTGGTGTATCTGGGCATTTGGGCGATGCTCGGGTGGTGGTTCTGGAAGCAGAGCGTCAAACAGGATGCCACCAGCGATTGGACGCTGACCTCGAAAATGGAATCACTGGCCCCACCCATGATGCTTGTGTTCGCATTGACGGTGACGCTGGCGTCGTTTGATCTGCTCATGTCGCTGAATCCGCAATGGTACAGCACGATTTACGGGGTGTATTACTTTTCCGGCTGCGTGGTCGGTTCGTTGTCGCTGGTGATATTGCTGGTGCTTTGGCTGTCGGGCAAGGGCAGGCTGGGGGGCGTTGGCGTGGAACATCAGCACGATTTGGGCAAGCTGCTGTTTGCCTTCGTCTTTTTCTGGGGCTACATCGCGTACAGCCAATACATGTTGCTGTGGTACGCCAACATGCCCGAGTTCACAGCCTGGTACAAGATTCGCGGGGCGACGACGGTGGCGCAGGACATCAACGGCTGGACGGCGGTGGTGCTCCTATTGCTGGTCGGTCATTTCGTGGCACCGTTTGCGATGCTATTGTCCCGTCACGTCAAGCGCCGGGCGTTGTTGCTGGCGATGGGGGCGGTTTGGATGCTGGCGATGCACTGGCTGGATTTGGTTTGGCTGGTGATGCCCGAACTTGGGCCGGGCCTGGTCGCAATCGGGTTGATGGAAGTGGGGCTGACGCTGGCGCTGGGCGGGGTGTATTTGATCGGTGTGGGTTACATGCTCAGCAAGGCGGGGTTGGTGCCGGTGGGTGATCCGAGGCTCAGTGAATCGGTGGCGTTTGAAAATATTTAGCGATAACAGAGCCGCGAACGGAAGTGAGCGGTGGATTGATCAAGAACCACTCGCTTCCGCTCGTGGCTCTGATGAAGAGAAGAAAATGAGGCTCACATGAGCAATCAAGTCACACAACCTGAAGCGCTGGGCATGGACATGCCGTTGGTGTTCACGGTCGGAGCGGTGGGGTCGATATTGATTTTGTCGGTGATCGTGGCGACGCACGCCTGGTTTTCGCATCAGGTGGAACTGGAGCGCGAGGAGAAATCACTGGGTCAGGTGAATCGCGCGCTGGTGGACTTGAAGGGCAAACAACATTTGATGATCAGCCGTTACGCATGGGTGGACAAGGAAAAAGGGGTGACGGCCATACCCATCGACCGGGCGATGGAACTGATGGTGGCGGAGAAAAATCGAAGCGGTCAGGGTCATGAATAACGATGAGGGTTGATTTCGAATTTCGGATTTCGGATTTCGAATTTGAAACCGATGAATATGTTGGGTCATTGCGATGGGTTTTCAGCATAGCCGCGGGTGGCAACCCGCGGGGCTTGGAAGGTGATTGGCGGAGTGATACAAGGTGTTTTTTCGGTTCATGACGCGACCTAGCCGACCAGCGGCGAGGCTAAACATATAGATGCCGCCTAAACTTGGGTGACAAAATTTGGACCGATGATTGGTTCTGTGGCAAGCATTGGTTCTTGGCGGTTGAACATCATGCATAAGCGATGGTCCGACAACCCGATTCACCCGCTTTTGTACCTGGCTGGGCTGGTGCTGGTGTCGCTGCTGGACGTGGTGCCGGCTTCTGCGCTGGGGCCTGAAAGTAATCACCCTGCACCCGCCAGCGGTTATCAAACTTCAACCACTGCCGCGACCGACAGCCCGCCTGAATTCAACCGCATGGAACGTGCCCCTGTCGAAACCGAGGGTGTGGGCATTGCCGAAAAGTTGGGGACCACGTTGCCGCTGGACACCCGCTTTTTTGATGAGCAGGGTAAATCCGTCACCCTCGGCCAATTGATCAAGGGTGACAAGCCGATCGTGCTCAACATCGGGTACTACGGCTGCCCGATGCTCTGCGGCCTGGTCACCAACGGCATGATCGACACGTTCAAGGAACTTTCCTTCACCCCCGGCGATCAGTTCCGCGTCATCACCATCAGCATCGACCCGACCGAAAAGTACCCGCTGGCGATGGAAAAAAAACGCAACGTCATCGGCGAACTGGGGCGCCCCCAGGCAGCAGGGGGTTGGCATTTTCTGACCGGGGAGGAACGTGAAATCAAACGACTGACCGAAGCGGTGGGCTTTGGCTATCGCTGGGACTCGGCCCAACGTCAGTACGTGCATACTGCGGTGATGATTTTGGTCACACCCGATGGCCGAGTGTCGCGCTACCTTTACGGCATTCAGTTTCCGGCCAAAACGGTGCGTTTGTCACTGGTGGAGGCAGGCGAAGGCAAAATTGGTTCGCCGATGGACCAGTTGCTTTTGTTTTGTTTTCACTTTGACCCGGCCAGCGGCAGCTACAGTCTGGCGGCGATGAACATGATGCGCTTTGCAGCGGTGCTCAGTGTGCTGGCGCTTTCGGGTTTCGTCGGGGTGTCGCTGTGGCGCGAAAGACATGAAAAAATGGATCATCGATAAGGGATGATGATGTTCAAGACATCGTTGATGCAGACCGAACAATCACCGCGGGTTTCCACCCGCGGCTATGAAGAATGGTGATTCGTCCGCGTAGCCGCAGGTGGAAACCCGCGGTGACATGACCTTGATGAGCTTGGAACGAATTATGTTGAACACGCTGGCGCAAATTGGTGAACGCCTTTGGATGCCTGATCAGGCCTCCACCTATGCCTACAAGGTGGACAACCTGTTCTATTTCATTTACTGGATCAGCGTCGGGGCGTTTGTGGTGATTCTGGCGGCGATGATTTTTTTCATCATCCGCTTTCGGCACCGGGCCGGTCACAAGGCCCAGCCTTCGCCCTCGCATTCGACGGCTTTGGAACTCACCTGGTCGATCATTCCCGCCATCGTTTTTCTGGCGATTTTTTACTATGCCTTCCGCGGGTTTCTGGACATGGCCACGCCGCCGGATTACGCCTACGACATTCAGGTGACGGCCTACAAATGGGGTTGGCAGTTTCAATACCCCAATGGTGCGTCCAGCCCCGATTTGCACGTGCCCAGGGACACGCCGATTCGGCTGGTGTTGCAGAGCCAGGACGTGATTCACAGTCTGTTTATTCCAGCGTTTCGCATCAAAAAGGATGCCGTGCCCGGGCGGTATAACAACACATGGTTTGAGGCTCGGGAAGCACCGCCAGTGCGACCGGATGGGCAGCGTTATTTTGATTTGTATTGTGCCGAGTATTGCGGAACCAAACACGCGATGATGCGGGCACGGGTGTTCGTGCTGGATTCGACGGAGTTTGCCAAATGGCTGGATGATGCGGCGAATTGGGTGGCCAAAACCCCGCCAGCCGAGGCAGGGGCGAAGTTGTACAACACCAAGGGCTGTTTGCAGTGTCACTCGTTGGACGGAAGCAAGGGCATCGGGCCGAGCTTAAAAAACGCCTACGGCTACGAACACCTGATGCGTGACGGTTCGAAGGTGTTGGTGGATGAAAATTACATTCGTGAGTCGATTCTGGTGCCGGGGGCGAAGGTCGTGGCCGGGTACGACAATGTGATGCCGGCTTACCAGGGCCGAATCAAGGACATTGAAGTCACCGCGATCGTCGAATGGATGAAGACACTCAGTGACAAGGGTCCGCCGCCGATGACCAGTTTCCCGACGGAGGAAAAACCGGCGACGCCGTAGTCAGAGCCGCGAACGGAATTGAGGTCGTCAGAGCCGCGAACGGAATTGAGGTAGTCAGAGCCGCGAACGGTAGTGAGCGGTGTTTGAACAAGCAACCACTCGCTTCCGCTCGTGGCTCTGAAAAACCCGAAATACGACGGTATCAACATCGGGTCGTCCCGCTAAATCCGAAATTCGAAATCCGAAATTACCCATGACCACCACCACGATACATCCCGATTTGAGCAGTCACGCTCCGCAGCAGCACACGCCAGGTGATAACTACCTCACCCATGGCAAGGGTCTGCTTTCATGGATGCTCACGCTCGATCACAAACGCATCGCCCTGATGTACCTGGTCGGTGTGCTTGGCTCGTATGCCCTGGGCGGGTTGTTTGCCATCCTTTTGCGCACCGAGCTGTTCGATGCCAACCCGACCTTTTTTGCCGACCCGGCCAAGGCCTGGGACTTTTACAACCACATGTTCACCCTGCACGGCGCGGTGATGGTGTTCATGTTCATCATTCCCGCCATTCCCGCCATCATCGGCAACTTCGTGCTGCCCATGATGCTGGGCGCCAAGGACGTGGCCTTCCCCAAACTCAACCTCACCAGCTTTTACTTCTGGCTGGCAGGGGGCATTTTTTTCACCTGGGTATTGCTCAAGGGCGTGCTCAACGTCATGTTCCCCGGGCTGGTCGGCTTCTGGGGGGGCGGGGGCCTGGAAACCGGTTGGACCTTTTACACGCCTTATTCCACCACCACCGCCAGCTCAGCCGTGGTCGAAGCGACGCTGGGTGCGTTCATTCTCGGTTTTTCGTCGATTCTGACCGGGGTCAACTTCATCGCCTCGATCCACATGCTTCGGCCCAAGGGCATGACCTGGTTCAAAATGCCACTCTTACTTTGGGCGCTGTATGCCACGAGCATCATTCAAATTCTGGCCACGCCCGTGCTGGGCATCACGCTGCTTCTGCTCTTGGCCGAGCGCACATTGAAAGTGGGTATCTTCGACCCCAACCTCGGCGGGGACCCGATCCTTTACCAGCACTTTTTCTGGTTTTACTCGCACCCAGCCGTGTACATCATGATTCTGCCGGCCATGGGCGTGGTCAGTGAACTCATCAGCGTCTTTTCCCGCAAACATATTTTCGGCTACAAGTTCATCGCCATGAGCTCATTGGCCATCGCGTTCATCGGGTTCCTGGTGTGGGGCCACCACATGTTCGTGTCCGGGCAGACGCCCTTGGCCAATGCGATTTTCAGCTTGCTCACGTTTGTGGTGGCGGTGCCCTCAGCCATCAAAACTTTTAACTGGGTGGCCACGCTTTACAAGGGCGACATTCACCTGACCACGCCGATGATCTACGCGATGATGATGATCTTTTTGTTCACCATCGGCGGACTCACGGGCCTGTTCCTTGGCGCCCTGTCCGCCAACGTTCATTTAACCGACACCTACTTCATCGTCGCCCACTTCCACTACGTCATGATGGGCAGTGTGCTGTTTGCCTTTCTCGGCGGGTTGTACTACTGGTGGCCCAAAATGTTCGGCAAAATGTACTCCGAACGCTGGGCGATCATCGGTGCGGTCATCGCCTTTGTCGGGTTCCAACTGGCGTTCTTCATTCAATTCGTCATGGGGGCACAGGGCATGCCTCGTCGCTATGCCACCTACCCCGATCAGTTCGGCTTCTATCATCAGATCAGCACCATCGGCGCTTATGTCATGGGCATCGGCATGATGATCGTGCTCTTCAACCTGCTGCACGCGATCGTGCGCGGCCCCAATGCCCCGGCCAACCCCTGGGGCAGCAACTCCCTCGAATGGCAGACAACCTCGCCCCCGCCGCATGACAACTTCCCCGATCCGATGGTCGGCGAAGACCCGTATGACTATCACAAATGGAAGTACGTTTCACCGGAAGAAGGCTACGTGCGAACGGAAGACAGGCAAGCAAGATGAAGAATTCACCGCAGAGATCGCGGAGAACGCAGAGATGAATTTCGGATTTCGGAATTCGAAATGACAGACAAGCCAAGGACGAGGAACGTAGTGACGAGGACTTGGGTCAGCGACCGCAGACCAGTACGTCGGAGCCGCGAGTGGCAACGAGCGGTTCTTCAGGTAATCACTCGCTTGCTCTCGTGATACTGATGATCCATGCTTTTCTCTGCGATCTCTGCGTTCTCTGCGGTGAAACAATCCGTTGATGCAATCATTAATTCCGAAATCCGAAATCCGAAATCCGAAATCCGACATTCGAAATTCCCCTATGACCACCCATTCATCGCATCCCGACAAGCTCGAAGCGCTCAAGGCTGTGGGTCTGGCCAAAGACACCACCCTCTCGCCCCTGCCGCCGGGCGCTGACAGCCACGACAACGCCCATGTCGCCCACCACTTTGCCAGCAGCAGTCAGCAATTCGCCACCGCCAAGGTGGGCATGTGGGTTTTTCTGGCGACTGAAATACTCATGTTCGGCGGCTTGTTCTGCGCGTATGCCGTGTGGCGTGCCAATCATCCCGAAGTCTTCCTTTACGCCCACACCAAGCTCAACTGGGTGTTCGGTGGCATCAACACCTTCTTCCTGATTGCCAGCAGTCTCACCATGGCCCTGGCCGTGCGTGCAGCCCAACTCAACCAGCGCAAACTGCTTTTGGCGATGCTCATTGCCACGCTCGGCGGCGGTGCTGCATTTTTGGTCGTTAAGTCGATTGAATATTCCGAAAAGTATCACAAAGCCATGTGGGTCGGCCAGCAGAACAAATACCTGCGAGCCACCTGGGGGCCTGAAAAAGGTCAGGTAAAAATCGACGAGCACTACGGCGACAAACATGGCAACACTGGCGGCCATGCGAGCGGTGATCATGGTTCCAAGTCCGCGGCTGCCGCGGCTGCGTCATCGACCTTGGACGTTGGCCCCGCGACTTTGGACCCTGCTTCACCTCACCCCGAACACTCTAAAATCGCAGCCGCACCGATCGGCCCCAAGGGGGTTCATTCATCGGTATTGGCCGACACCGGGTTACCGCCCACGCCGCTGGAAGCCATCATGTCGGGCGTGCCGCGTGCGGCCAACGTGCCTCACGCCAAGCTGACGTGGGACGAGCTGCCCGACTTTGCCAAGGCCCACACGCACCAGTTTTTTCAGATTTACTTTTTAATGACCGGCCTGCACACGCTGCACGTGATCATCGGCCTGGGGCTGATTCTTTGGATCACCGTCCGCTCGTATTTCGGGGCTTTTTCGGCTGCGTATTTCACGCCGGTGGATTTGGTCGGCCTGTACTGGCACCTGGTGGACCTGATTTGGATTTTCCTTTTCCCGCTGCTGTATTTGATTCACTAACCTTGAGGTTGTCTGCTCAAACAGCTTCTTCATAGCTGAGGGTAGCAACCCGCGGTTCTGAGAAAATGACGAAGCGATACGAGGAATCACGCAATGACTGACACGCACGAACATGACCACCCCCACGTGATGCCCTTGTGGGTTCTTTTTGGGGTGTTTGCCCTGCTGATGGTGTTCACAGTGCTGACCGTGGCGGCCACGTGGATCGACCTTGGTTCGCTCAACATCGTGTTGGCCCTGGCGATCGCCTTTGTCAAAGCGATATTCGTCTGTCTCTACTTCATGCACCTGCGTTACGATCATCCGTTCAACGGGTTTGTGCTGATCGCTTCGCTTTTGTTTGTGGTGCTTTTCATCGGCATCGCAATGCTGGATTCCAAGGGCTATCGGCCGAACATCGAAGCCGCCACGCCGGTGATGAAGCCGTGACCTTCAATGGGGTAGGGTGTATGACACGCCTGATCTTCATAAGTGTGTGGAACACACTTATGAAGATCAGGATGGTTTTTGAATTAACAATGATTATCGCATGATGAAAAAAAAGAATCCTGATCTTCGTGGAAGACCACGAAGATCAGGCGTGAATGTTTCCATCAAGACTTGACTGCTGGGTTACTGGGCCACTTCATCATCACTCTTTGACCTTGTACTCCGCGTCGATGACATCATCCTTACCACCGGGTTTGCCTGCACCGGCATCATTCGCGTTACTACCGGGGGCACCGGGGGCAGTGGTCTGTGCGGTTTTCTCGTAAATCGCCTTGCCCAGTTCCATCGCCACCTTTTGCAGTGCCTCGAGCTGACGATTGATCGCCGCCGCATCATCGCTCTTCATGGCGGTTTCGACATCGCCGATGGCCGACTCAATCTTCCCGCTCACTTCGCTGCTGACCTTGTCGCCGTGTTCCTCCAGTTGCTTGCGCGTCTGGTACACCGCATTTTCCGCCTGGTTGCGTGCATCGATCGACTCACGCTGTTTGCGGTCTTCCTCGGCATGAGCCTCGGCATCGCGCTTCATTTTCTCGACATCATCCTTGGACAAACCCGATGAGCCTTGAATGCTGATGTTCTGGGTCTTGCCGGTGCCCTTGTCCGTGGCCGACACCTGCAAAATCCCGTTGGCGTCAATGGCGAACTTTACCGCAATCTGTGGCATCCCGCGCGGGGCCGGGGCAATGCCCGTCAGGTCAAACCGACCCAGCGTGCGATTGTCCCTGGCGAATTGTCGTTCGCCTTGCAGCACGTGAATGGTCACGCTCGGCTGATTGTCCGCCGCTGTCGAAAACGTCTCTTCCTTTTCCGTCGGCACCGTCGTGTTGCGCGGGATCAGCACCGTCATCACACTGCCCATCGTCTCCACGCCCAGCGACAACGGCGTCACATCCAGCAGCAAAATGTCCTTCACCTCACCCGTCAGCACCGCGCCCTGAATGCCCGCACCGATGGCCACGACCTCGTCGGGGTTCAGGCTTTTGTTGGGTTCCTTGTTGAAAATATTTTTGACGATTTCCTGCACCTTGGGCATGCGCGTTGACCCACCCACCAGCACCGCTTCATCAATGTCCGACGGCGTCAGCTTGGCGTCCTGCAAAGCCTTCATCACCGGTTGTCGGCAACGCTCAAACAAGTCCGTGCAAAGCTGCTCGAACTTCGATCGGCTGATGGTCGTCTGCAGGTGTTTGGGGCCTTCCTGCGTGGCGGTGATGAAGGGCAGGTTCACCGTCGTTTCCTGCGTCGATGAAAGTTCGCACTTGGCTTTTTCGCAGGCTTCTTTCAAGCGCTGCAAAGCCATGGGGTCCTTGCGCAGGTCGATGTTTTCCTTCTGCTTGAATTCATCAGCCACGAAGTCGATGAGGCGATGGTCAAAGTCATCGCCGCCCAGGTGCGTGTCGCCGTTGGTGGAAAGCACTTCGAACACGCCCTCGCCGATGTCGAGGATTGAAATATCGAACGTCCCGCCGCCCAGGTCGAACACCGCCACTTTGCCGCTCTTCTTTTTGTCCAGCCCGTAAGCCAGGGCTGCGGCAGTCGGTTCGTTGATGATGCGTTCGACTTTCAGACCTGCGATTTCGCCCGCTTCCTTGGTCGCCGTGCGCTGTGAATCATTGAAATACGCAGGCACCGTGATGACGGCCTTTTCAACCTTTTCGCCCAGGTAGTCTTCCGCAGTCTTTTTGAGGTCCTGCAAAATCATCGCGCTGACTTCCTGCGGCGTGTACATCTTGTCGCGGATGCGCACCTTCACCAGTTCATCTTCCGCCCCCACCACTTCATAAGGCACCAGTTTTTCTTCACTGTGTACTTCGTTATGTCTGCGACCCATAAATCGCTTGATGGAAAACACCGTGTTGCGCGGGTTGGTCACCTGCTGATGCTTGGCCAATTGACCGACCAATCGTTCACCCTTTTCCGTGAAGCCGACGACCGAGGGTGTCAGTCGCGCGCCTTGCCGGTTG
>CAYRTH010000002.1:0-84087 GCA_964427135.1 uncultured Phycisphaeraceae bacterium | reverse complement strand
CCCCGCCGCCAACGAACAAGCCGCCCAGCAGCAGAAAATCATGAAGTGGATGACGCTGTTGTTCCCGGTCTTTTTGTACGCAGCCCCCAGCGGCTTGAACTTGTACATTCTGGCATCCACCGGCGCGGGCATTTTGGACAGCTACATCGTCAAACGTCACATCAAGAAGGAAGAAGAAGCCGGCACCTTGCTGGAAAACAAGGCGCCTTCGAAAATGGGCGGCTGGATGGAACGCATGCAGAGAATGATCGAAGAACGCCAGAAACATACCGGTACGACGAGCGGCCTGCCGCCGCGGAAGAAATAGGGGACTGTAGCCCAGCCGCCCTCGGCTGGGTGGTCACCACCTTGGTTAACTACACCGCCGGGGGCGGCGGTGCCACATAAAACCCCATCATGTTCCGACTCGATGACACGATCGTGGCTGCAAGTTCACCCCCGGGGCGCAGCTTCCGCGGACTGGTGCGACTCACCGGGCCGGGCACGCTAGCCATCGTCGAACAACTCACCCGGCAACCACTTCCACCCCCGCGACAACTCACTGCCACGATGGTGTATCTGCCCATTACCAACGTCGGTGTTGGTGTTCGTTGCGCTGTATTACCCCCTCTCCCTCCGGGAGAGTCGGAGTACTCGCTGCGCTCGTATAAGGGTGAGGGCGTGCCTTTTTTGCATAGTGGTGGTTTCAAATCACTACCGCTGCCCGTCATGCTCGCCGTCTGGCATGAACCGGCCAGTTACACCGGTCAGCACAGCGCGGAAATTCAATGCCCCGGTCACCCCGCGTTGCTAGAGCGAATCATTCATCAGGTGATCGCACTGGGGGCGCGTTTGGCAGGCCCGGGTGAGTTCACCTTTCGTGCCTATATGCATGGCAAAATGGACCTCACGCAAGCCGAGGGGGTTGCCGCCATGATTGCCGCCCATGGTCATGCGGAATTGGCTGCGGCACAAAAATTGTGTGCCGGGGACCTTGGCCGATTCGGTCGTGAGCTTGCGGAAAAACTTGCGGAACTATTGGCGCTGGTCGAAGCGGGCATCGACTTCACCGATCAGGACGATGTCACCCTCATCACCCCAGCCCAAGCCCTGTTGCAGTTGCAACCCTTGACCGCGAAGTTGCAGGAACTGCGCAAGCAGAGTCGATCATGGGGCCAACTCGAAGCCTTGCCACGGGTGGTGCTGGTCGGTTCGCCCAGTGTGGGTAAAAGCACGCTCTTCAATGCGCTGTTGGGCCAAAAGCGAGCCGTGACCAGTCACACCCCCGGCACGACACGCGATGTGCTGATGGAACCGTTGACCCTGCGTGATGATGTTTCAGGTCGCAGGGTCGAAGTCATGCTGGTGGACGTGGCGGGGATACAAGGCAGTGGTCAAGTGGGTAGGGTGGGTCAAACGAGTCCGCGAGTGGACCCACCATCAGGCTTTATCGACCTGGACGCCCAAGCCCAAACCGCGGCTCGCTCCGCCATCGACGAGGCCGACTTGTTGTTGGTATTGCATGACCCAACCGCCATCACCGACCGCCGTACCCCGACCATGGCCGATCATTGGCAAAACAAACCAACTCTTCACCTGTTGGCTCAATGCGACCGTTTGCCCGAACCCGTTCAAGGCGATTTTTTGCCCATCAGTGCCCTGCGGGGTGACGGGTTGGACGAGTTGCGTCAGCGCATCATCGCCATGGTCGGTTCACGCGGCATCAGCCTGACCGGTAACCTGTTAGCTCTGCAACCCCGTCATGCCTCGGCACTGCACGCCACCCACGAATCATTGCAACAGGCCATCGCCTTGCTTGAACCGCAGGTCGAATCGCCCGTGTTATTGGAAATGGAACTATTGGCCGGTCACCTGCGTCTGGCGCTGGACGCATTGACCTCACTGTCCGGCAACCTGTCGCCCGATGAAGTGCTCGACCGTGTGTTCGCCAAGTTCTGCATCGGCAAGTAATGCTTTGTGTAACACCCCGACTTCATGTGGCACCGCCGCCCCCGGCGTTGTATGTGGTTGACAGAGTTGAAAAGGGGATAAGTACATATACCAAGATTATTAATGCCTATTTAACAAGCATAGTTGCAACAAAATAATGTACTTATCCCCTTTTCTGCTTGCGATCTCAGCGTTCTCTGCGGTGAAAGATTGTGCGCATTAATGATGGTGCGATGTCGGCTCAGCCTTGGGTTTCATGCGTGACAAGGGCACACCAATCAATATCGCCGCTGCAAACAACCCGCCCACGCCCAGTAACACCGGTCGCAACCAGGGCACTTGTTCACGACTGGGCACAATTTGTCGTGCAGCGATCAATCCCGCATCCGCTTCATGATGGGCATCGTGACCCTTGGCGGCACTGTCATCGGCATGAGCAGCATCATGCTGTTTGTTCGCAGGGGCCTCATGACCGGGCCTGGCAGGCTCGGCTGAAAGTGAACCGGGCAATAACCCCGCCGCCCACCAGCCCAGCGACAGACCGACCGATACCCCGATGATTCGTCGTAAGGTTCGCTTCATGATGGGTAGTGTAAAGGCAAAGTGGCCCCGCGGGTTGCCAACCGCGATTAAGGAGAATTGTTCCAGTGACCGTCGCGTGCCCTTACCCCCTCAAAACATACCGTTCCAGCGCCACGGCCACACCATCGGCATCGTTGGAGGGCACCACTTCGCGCATTTTTTCCCGCACACTTGGCCAGGCGTTTTCCACCGCCACACCCAGCCCCGCCCAGGTGAGCATCGCCAGATCGTTGGGCGCATCGCCGATGGCCATGGTTTGTTCGCGCGCGATGCCGTAGTGGGTGGCAATCCACGACAGCGCCCGGGCCTTGTCCACCTGCGGATGCATGATTTGCAGCAGGTGCTGATCACTCACCGCCAGTGCCACACGACCGGCAAAGCGCTGCTTGATCAGGTCCAAAATCGGTTTGAGCCGCTGGGGCGGTGCCAAAAACATCAGCTTAGTCACCGGCGTTTGCAGAATCGCATCGAGCGGGCCGACGCAATCGGGCATGAATGACAAACTGGTTTCCGTCGGCAGCGTCGGGTCAAAATGATCGGTGTACCAGCGATCTAAAATTTCCACGCTCACGACCACCTGCGGGTCCAGTCGCCGGGCTTGTCGAATGATTTCACGGGTCAGTTGCAAATCCATCGGCTGATGAAACACATGCCTGCTGCGGTGCGGGTCGTGAATCAGCGCCCCGTTGTAGTGAATCTGCAAAGTGTCCAACTCCAGTACCTGGGTGAACGAGCGCACCGAGCGTGGCGGCCTGGCCGTGGCCAGTACGACTTTCACACCCTGAGCCTGCACTTCACGAATCACCGCGCCACAGCGTTTGCTGATGTTTTTATCCGAGCGCAGCAGCGTGCCATCCAAATCCAGCGCCACCAGACGGATGTCCCGCACGGGCTGGGTGTTTTCCCATAAATAGCCGGCTTCATCAGGCATAAACATATTCTAGGAACATACGATACAGGTTCCTCGTGCCAAGGGTTGATGGCAGAATAAATGGGGTCGAGGGGTGAAGTTTTACAACCGCGGGTTTCCACCCGCGGCTATGCGGAACAATACACAGTCTTTATAGCCGCGGGTGGAAACCCGCGGTCGCCGAGTTGTGATTTTGATACGATGACACCCTGGGAGTGACACACATGCAGACGACCTTGATTATTTTGAAACCTGATGCGGTACAGCGTGGCTTGATGGGCGACATTTTGGCGCGATTCGAGCGCAAAGGGTTGCGGGTGGTGGGCATGAAAATGATGCTGGTGCCCAAGGCCCTTGCGGAAAAGCATTACGCCGAGCACGTGGACAAACCGTTTTACGAAGGGTTGATTCGTTTTGTCACCTCGTCGCCGGTGGTGGTGCTGGCGATTCGCGGGGTGGAGGCGATTGCGGTGTGTCGCAACGTGATTGGTTCGACCAACGGTCGCAAGGCTCCGCCGGGCTCGATCCGTGGCGATTGGGGGATGTCCGGTTCATATAACCTGATTCACGGGTCTGACAGCCCTGAGTCGGCAGTGCGTGAGTTGGCACTGTGGTTTGGTCCCGGTGAATTGGTGGAATACACCCCCAGCCGGGAGACGTGGGTTTACGACCCGGCGGACTTGGGGTAACGAAGTGGTCAAGTAGCCGAGTGCGCAAACCAAGCCGGGAACGAATCGCCGCAGGCGATGAGGGCCCGGGTATTCTGAGTGTCGCTTGCCCACAGCTTGATAGGCCTGTGGCACGAAGCCGTGCCACAGCCACCCGACGCCAAATCACTCATTATCAACCGCTCGTTCCCACTCGCGGCTCTGTTGGTTTCGCACTTGACCACTGGGCCACTTGACCACTTCTTTGAATACCCAAGTCCTCGGCTTGCCAGCCTCGTCCTTGGCTTGCAAAAAATTCGGATTTCGAAATCAACACCTCATTCCCGCATCAGGTCATCGGTTTGAATGATGTCGCCGGCGTTGATCGCGCGGTTGAGTTTGGCGCCAATCACGGTGTCGATCCAGCGGGCGGCGATGCCTGTGCCAGGGCGACGCAGGGTCAGGTCATCACGTGTGAGCAGGTGGCCCAGGGGTAAATTGATGCGGGCACAGACGCTTTGCCTTGATACCTGGCGCACTTGTGCTTCGACGGGTTGGCAGGTTTTTTGCAATGGGCCGAGGGCTGACTGGGCTTGTCGAATCAGATCGACATAATGCATGAAGCGCACCGGGTCGAGGCTGGCGGCATGGTCCGGCCCCGGTGAATGCGGGTCGAGGGTCAGATGTTTTTCAATCACACACGCACCCGCCGCCACCGCCAGGGCACCGGTGAATAGTTCAGTGGTGTGATCCGAGTAGCCCACGGGTAAGCCAAAACGTGCTTGCAGGGCGTTGATCCCGCCCAGGGCTGCACTGTCGATGGGCGTGGGGTAACTCGATACACATTGCAACAACGCGCCCCCGGGTGAATGACGACGAAGCAGCCCGGCCACCCATTCCAACTCGTCGAGTTCACAGGTGCCCGTCGAAACCAGCAGCGGTAAAGCCAGCTCGGCTGCCCCCTGCACCAAAGGCGGATTCACCGCATCCGGCGAGGCAATTTTCACCGCATCGGCCTGCAATTGACGCAACGCGGGCAGGTCTTCCAACGAAAACGGCGTCACCACCAGCGCCAAGTTGCACGCATGGGCTTCACTGCAAATTTGCTGCATCTGCGCAAGGTTGAGTTTGAGCTGGTCGAGCATCGTAAACGGGTCGGTCGCTCCCGATTCGCGTTGATAGTCGGCCAGTAACGCCTGATTGGAAAGCAGGTGACGCGGGTCAAACAGTTGCAATTTCACCGCATCGGCACCGGCCCCGGCAGCAGCATGCACCAGCGCGTTGGCTTGTGCGACATCGCCGTTGTGATTGACGCCCAGTTCCGCCAATACCAGCACTCGCGGGCCTTGCCGGGCATCGGCAGCGTGAAAAAGAGTGGCAAAAGATTCACCCATATGGGCATTCTAACCGGAGGCGAAGTGGTCGAGTAATATTACATGTTTAGCGCGGACGCTTTGCGTCGGCGCCGAGTGTCAGGCAATGAACCATCCTTGACGCCGAGGGCTTTAGCCCCGGTTACATCTCTTCACAGACGAACACATCCGGCCCTAAAGGGCACGGCGTCATCATCGCACGGGTACCTGCGGGCAGGCGTCTTTCGATGGCCCACAGCGCGTTGGTCTGTGGCACGAAGACGTGCCACGGCCACCCGACGGACTCAAAATACCCGAGTCCTCAACCTCCCCCGGGGGTCGGTTTCGTCCTCGGCTTGTCTTCAAATTCGAAATCCGAAATCCGAAATTTCACTCGCACTTGACCACTTCTTTTTATTACTCCAACAAAAAAACCTGCGCGGGTGGGCGCAGGTTTTGTGGAACTGGGGATCCTGGATTTGAACCAGGACTAACTGGTCCAGAGCCAGTCGTGCTACCGTTACACCAATCCCCAAGTTGTCATGACAACACATGCTACGAACCGTCCAGGGGTTCGTCAATTGGATTTTCGGCCTTGGGCAAGCCATGGATTGACCTGAATCATTCAGTTCCGAGTTGTCGGAGGTTGGTGCCGCCTGTCAGGGGAAACACCGGCAAGAACCCAACAATGGGTCAAGTGACCATGACATTGTGCCGACGATCAGAAGAAGGAGTCGAGGCATCAGGCGTATCCCTTTGGGGATGACGATCATGACTATCTCTGTGCAGTCGTCTGATGCCATCGACCGGGGAGTGCGTTAAGCGGTGTTAGCCAATCTACGTCATCACCTGAGTCATCATCGCCTGTCTGCGGGTGTGCTTTTACTCGTCGCCACTGGGGCGCTGGTGGCTGGGGTTTTGGCGCATCTGCATCAGGCAGAATCGCGCCTGCGTCAGGTGGATGATCGCATGTTGCAAGTGCGACTGGTGGTGGAGGATCAGCTTCGTTCCTATCAGCAGTTGATACAGACGGTGCGGGCTGTTTTTGTCGCCAGTGATGATGTCACCGCGGATGAATGGCAAATGTTTCTTCATGCCGCAGGATATCCGCAAGTGACGCCGGGCTTGTCCTCCATCGGCTTTATCCGACGAGTCGGTCAGGACGCAACCCATCACAAGCTTGAGTCAACCGCCGACGAAACGGCTGCCCCCTCATCCGATCCGACGGTCAAAACACCTGAACCACGGTTGTTGGCATACCTCAACCACGCCGACGGCAGCTTTGTCCAGCCGAACTGGGACCTGGCGCAGTACTATCAGCACCGGAATTTGATGGATCAGTCACTGCAAGCCCAACGTGCTTTGATTGGTGTGTTTTATGGTCATCCAAGATTGGATAAGCTCAACTCGGCGGACAAAGATGAACATCAATTTACTCAGCCGCATTGGGTGGTCTATTTGCCGGTACAACGCCCCGGCCAGTCGCCGACCAAGCCCCCCAATGAAGTCATCGGCTGGGTCACGGCATCGCTGAATATGCACGCATTGCTGAGTGATTTGCAAGCCAAGCTGCCGGGCGTGGAAATCAGCATCCCGCAAGAACCCTTGCTTTCAGTCGGCGGACACAATCAATTTGCTGTCAACAATACACACAAACATGATGCGGACGAAATGCTGGTGCCCTTTGCCGGAAAACTGTTGCATCTGCATGCACATTCACGTCGCAATCTGTTCGATCAGGCCTCGTTGTCGCTGGCGAAAATCATCGTCGCGGTGGGGCTGTTACTGGCGGTAACCCTGGCGGCGGTGACCTGGTCGCTGACCGAAACCCGCAAACGGGCGCTGCACTTGGCAGAGCAAATGACCCTGGACCTCCGCAAGCGTGAAGCGGAAGTGCGTAAGCTGGCGTTGGTGGCTGCGCGCAGCGATCATGCGGTATTCATCTGCGATGAGAATCACTGCATTGAATGGATCAACGATGGCTTCACCCATCTGACGCAAATGACCATCGACGATGTACGAGGCAAGCGCGTCAGTCAGGCCATCATCGACCCGGACATCGACCCCGCCCTGTTGGAAGACAGCAGGGAACGCATCGTCTCGGGACGCAGTGTCAACCTTGAATTGCAGATTCGTACCCGTGACAACAACCGGGTGTGGGCTACCTTCGATTCCCAGGGCGTTTTCGACGACCATGGCAAACTCACCAACGTCATCGGCATCATGCGCGACATCACCGAACGCAAAACCACGGAACAACGGCTGGTCCACCTGTCGCATCACGATGCCCTCACCGGCTTACCCAATCGGCTGATGCTCATGGATCGGCTGCAACGCTGTCTGAGTCGCCATCAGCGTCATCCGCAGCGTCGCTTTGCCCTGATCTTTCTGGACCTGGATCGCTTCAAACTCATCAACGACAGTCTGGGGCACGCCTGTGGTGATGAATTGCTCAAAACCATGGCCCGGCGACTCACCGGTACGCTGCGCGGCACCGACACCATCGCCCGCAAAACCGACATGAACACCGTGGCGCGTCTTGGGGGTGATGAGTTTGTGGTGCTGTTGGAAGACATTTCGGACACGACCGATGCCATTCGCGTGGCCGACCGACTGCAACGAGAACTGTCCGCCCCGGTCGAACTCGAAGGACAGGAAGTCGTCACCACCGTGAGCATGGGCATCGCCCTTTCCGACCTGGGTTACACGCATCCCGAAGAAGTGTTGCGTGATGCTGACAACGCCATGTACCGGGCAAAAGGCATGGGCAAGGCTCGGTATCAGGTGTTTGATCAGCAGATGCACGAGGCGATCCGTGCCCGGTTGGCGCTGGAAAACGATCTGCGCAAGGGCATCGAACGCAACGAGTTTGTGCTGTTGTATCAGCCGATCATGGATTTGGAATCGCATCTTACGGTCGGGTTTGAGGCACTGGTTCGCTGGCGACATCCGACACGCGGGTTTATCGTCCCCAGTGATTTCATTCCCATTGCGGAGGAAACCGGGCTGATCATACCGCTGGGCAAATGGGTGTTGCTCGAAGCTTGTCGTCAGTTGATGCGTTGGAGTGCGCGACTGCCCCAGGCAGCCGAGCTGACCATGAGTGTCAACCTGTCTGTCAAACAGATCGGCGACCCGGAACTGAGCACCACGGTGCATCAGATATTACGAGCCACGGGCATTCGAGCTGATCGATTGAAGCTGGAGATCACCGAGAGCGCCATGATGAAAGATCAGTCGCTGATGCGTCAAACCCTTGAGCAACTTAAAAAACTCAATGTGCAGCTTTACATGGATGACTTTGGCACCGGGTATTCATCGCTGTCGTGCCTGCATCAATTCCCGATTGATGGTTTGAAGATCGATCGGGCGTTCATTCACTCGATGGGCCAGCGCACGGATTACTCGGCGGTGGTGCAGGCGATCGTGAGCCTGGCGCATCACCTGGGCATGAAGGTCGTGGCCGAGGGACTGGAAAACGCCAATCAGTTGTTGCAATTACAGACGCTCGAAGCCGACCATGGCCAGGGGTATTTCTTTGCCATGCCACTGCCTGCCGACGAAGCCGAGCAGTACCTCCGCCGTGATGGATATGCACAACTCAGTCAGGCGGTGTGAATGACATTTCCGTCACGCCTGAACTTCACGTCGCGTGAAGTTCAGGATGGTTTTTGTGAACAGTTGAGGTTGAAAAAAAGAATCCTGATCTTCATGGGGGACCATGAAGATCAGGCGTGAATGAAGGGTCAGGGCACGAGGAAGGAATCATCTTCGTGGGCGGGGGATTCCGTTCCGATGTAATTACGCACGCCCTGGGCGGTCCAAATGTTGTCACCGCTGCGGGTGGTTGGCTGCTGATTCCACAGGCTGGCGCCGGAGGCAAACAAAATGTTTTGCCCACGTTCACGATGAAACGGACTGGCTGCTGACGTTTGCAGATCGGCACGGAAGACCACCAGCCGGGGGTCGTGAGCCGTGGCGACGAACAAGGGGTTTTTGTCAGCGAGCACGGCCATGTCTGGGGAACGATCCAAACGTAACGGTTTGGCGGTGAATTGATTTTGATAACTGAACGACACAGCCGGGGCATTGGGCCAATCGATGGCGCCGGTGGCAAAGGTTTTGGGGGCGTTGGGGTTGTCCGGGCACGACATGGTCTGTGGTGTGATGTAACCCTGACGAGCCAGCAGAAACAGTTGAGCGGGATTGGAAATTTGTGGACGCTGTGATGACTGGCTGTTGGCAAACGAGCCGCCTGAACCCATGCCGACGGAGGCCCAACTGGCCGAGGGCATCGAAGCGGTGCGGGGCATGAAACCCTGATGGTCGGCTGCGTAACGGGCCATGGCCATGCCGGTCACGCCAAGGTTGCTCTGACACGCCAGGCGACGCGCTTCCTCACGGCTGGCGGCCAACGTCGGCCAAAGTACCGACAAGCCCATGAGCAATACCGCAGCCACGGCAAACATTTCCCGCCACCGAAACGCCACAGCCGGGGCCGACAAGGCTTGAATCCGCATCGCCAGTTGAATGCGCTGCTCTTCTTCCTGCACTTTCATCAGCACCCGATTCGTCAAATCATCGGAAGGTGCTTCAACAGGGTGCTCGTTGAGCAGTTGGAGAATTTGGTGAAGCTGGGCGGTGCGCGGGTCGCTAGCGGAAGTGATTGGGGCGGAAGGGTTCGCGGGGGCAGCAGATGAGGCTTGTAGCAACGCATCGAGTGCGGCTGCATCGGCTGGGCTGAGGGTCGTCGGTTTGATTTTGGGCGAAGTCGGGTTCATGGGGCAAAAGGCTCAAGCTCATGCTGAGGAGGACATCATGAAAGTACGTCGCATAGGTGGTAAGGGTTAATGGCTTTCAGCGATACTACGCCAGGGATGTCAGACTGGTTCGTCGATGACAAACTGGCACATAAATATTCATGATAACGGAAAACAGGACGAATACGACTGTGTGATGGAACAATGCGGCGGATGGTATCCGCCGTCTTCATGTCATTAAGTTCACATCCATCAAAACCGTCCGCCGATGACATCGGCGGCTTTGTGCACCCAGCCGGGGGCGGCTGGGCTACCACCGTAAGCATGTGGCACCGCCGCCCTCGGCGGTGTGTTGTAACAAAGCGGCGGACGGTTGTGGGCGTTTTTGGCTGCACACACTGGTATCGTGCTGTGGCACGCGACCGTGCCACAGGCACCCATGCGCAAACCCAGCCGGGGGCGGCTGGGCTACAGCTAACTCATTCCCCGCTTTTGTAAAACACTTCGACACTCAACATGGGCAGACGTTTGCGGACCAGCTCCGCCAAGCGATCCAACTGCGCATTGCCGATCGGCCTGGCAGCCGCTTTACGGGTGTGACGGGCGACGGTGTAAAGCTGCACACGATCAATCATGCAACCGCGCAGCAAAAGGTCCGCCAATCGCTGGGTGTAGGCTTCCAATTCTTCACGGGGGACCATCGTGCCTTGCCAGCGGAGCAGCATGGTTTGAATCACGATCGGCCGGACCTGACCGCATTGAAGGATGTTGCGCAAAATGTGTTTGAAGGCGATGGGCGAACGATTGATTTGCTGATAATAACCCTCGGTGCCCGCGTCGAGCTTGGCCCATATTTCGCCCTGTTCACGATCAATAACCGTCAAGGCCCGCTGCGCCGACAGACGACTCAATCCAGTCGCGTTGGTCACCAGTACAATTTTCGCATCATTCAGCTCGTGTTCTTTTTTCACCTGGGCGACCGATTCGACGGCCTGGTCCAGTTTGGCGTAAAGCGTCGGCTCACCATCGCCGGAGAAGGCGATGTCGCTCAGGCGACGATACTTTTCAGGCGTGTCACGAAACTGCGGATCGTCCCAGAACGAGCCGGTTTTCACCTGGGTGAGCAACTGCGACAGTTCACTTTGCAAGCGATTCAAATCGACCTTGGTGACCGTCGGCGGCGCATCGGTATCGACGGAGCAGTACACGCAGTCGAAGGTGCATTGCTGATGGACGTTGACATTGACGCCGATGGACAGGCCGCGCGATCGACGACTGATGACCGGGTAAATGTAAGTAAAATCGCGCCACTTTCGAGCATGGTCGGCAAACAGGCGCGACAGCGAAAGCGTGCGCGGGGCGGGGTTGGTTTTGGAAGCGGGCGGAGTCATACGTTCATTATAAAAGATCGGTCCAAAAGTTGAACCGGTTGAGGCGGGCCACATTCAACTTGACGCCGAGGGCTTTAGCCCCGGATGCTTCCATGAAAAAGAAAACCAACCGGCCCTGAAGGGCACGGCGTCAACATGCGATAATCTTTTGACGATCGATCAGCCCGCTTTGCGTTTTTCCAAAAATTGCTTGGCAGGCAACGGGAACAAAATCAGCAGCAGCACATCGCGTGGCGACTTGATCAGGTCGCCATGTTCCTTGTAAATGGCCGCCAGGTCGGCTTCGGGAACGTAGTCCGCCGGCCGCTTGGTCAGCACCTGTTCCCCGGCTGCGATCACCTTTTCCAACACCTTTTCATCCGGCGGGGCGGGCGTGCGACCGTAACGACCGGCCATGAGGGCTTTGAATTCCTTGGTCATCATGCTGTACGGATTGCCCGTCATCACGTTGAACGCTGCCTGCGAACCGACGATCTGACTCGTGGGCGTCACCAACGGCACAAACCCCGAAGCTGCACGCACGCGGGGCACTTCTTCCAAAATCTGCGGCATGAGGTCGAGCTTGCCCTGTTCCTTGAGCTGGTTGTGCAGGTTGGAAAGCATCCCGCCGGGCACCTGGGCATCGAGTTGTTTGCGGTCGATGGCCGGGTAACCCTGATCGACCATGATCTGATCTTCAATGATCGCAATGGCCTCATCGAGGCTGGCCTTGTCGCGCTTCTGCAAAAGTTTCACAGCTTCGCTGATACGACCGCGCAGGGTGGCATCGGGTTCACTGGGCCAGGGGTTGCCGAATTTGTCGGGGGCGGCATCGACCTTGACCAGTTCCTTGCGAATGGCGCGCAACTCCGCGTCGATCTTCGCGGTGTTGGACAGGTCCAGGTCCACCTTGATGCCCAGTTCACGGGCGAAGAGTGCCATGAGTTCGACAGGGGGTTGGCTGGTGGCACCGGCCATGGGGCCGTAGGCCGTGTCGATGTAGTCGATGCCCTTGATCATGGCCACGACGTAACTGGCGATTGCCAGGCCGTTGGTGCAGTGGCTGTGCAGGGTGATCGGTACGCCGGGGAATTCCTTTTGCATCGCTTCGATCATTTCGTACGCCGTCGAAGGATGCAACAGCCCGGCCATGTCCTTGATCGCCAGTGAATCAGCGCCAAGGTCCAGGGCATGACGGCAGAAGTTCACAAAATGATTCACATCATGAATCGGGCTGGTGGTGTAGGACAGCGCCGCTTCAGCGTGGCCGTTGTAGGTTTTGGTGGCCATGATGGCGACCATGATGTTGCGCCAGTCGTTGAGGGCATCGAAAATGCGTACGCGATGGTTGCCGCTGCGCACCGCTTCCTTCATGAACTCGACGACCACGTTGTCGGCATAGGGCGAGTAACCAAAAAGGTTTTGCCCGCGACAAAGCGAACGAATGGCCGGGCCATCTTTGCCCAGTACCTTGTAAAACTGGTCAAGGCGATCAAAGGGATTATCACCGGTGAAACGCAGGGCACTATCGAGCGTGGCCCCGCCCCAAAGTTCGAGAATGGGGTAGCCGACGTCCTTGAGCATCGGCAGCACCCGCATGCACTGCGAGGTACTCATGCGCGTCGCCAGCAGGGATTGATGACCGTCACGCAGGGAGGTGTCGATGAAGCGCGTCTGCACTTGGCTCATGATGTCGATTCCGTGTTGCAAGGGATAAGGGTGGATGGATGATTGAAGCTGCATCTTACACCATCAGGGGAGTTATTGCGGTTGTGATGTGAAAATTTTGTGCGGGGGTTTTTTTGTTTGGCATTTGCATTCAGTATGACGCCGAGGGCTTTAGCCCCGGAAGCGATGGCAAAGCCGCCGATGTTATCGGCGGTCTGTTTGACACAACCGAGGGTAAATCAATGGTTCAATAAAAACGGCGGATAACATCCGCCGCTTTGTAAATCCACTTGGCCTTTTGCAACGCACAGTCAGGCCGTTAACCTATTCACCCATGAGCCAAACACTCACCCATGATCAGGTGCGTCACGTCGCCAAGCTGAGCCGACTCAAACTCAGCGAGGCGGAAGTGGCGCAGTTCGCCCGGCAACTGTCCGACATTCTGACTTACGTGGAAAAACTCAACGAATTGAACCTCGATGAGGTGCAGCCCATGGCCCACGCGCTGGACCTGACCAATGTGCTCCGCCCAGATGAACCCAAACCGGGCTTATCGGTGGAACAGGTACTGGCCAACGCCCCGGCCAAGGAACCGCCCTTTTTCATGGTGCCCAAAGTCATCGACGATGGCAGCGGAGCTTGAAGAAGTGGCCAAGTGGCCAAGTGGTCGAGTGGCCAAGTGAAAAAACAAGCCAAGGACGAGGAACGCAGTGACGAGGACTTGGGTATCTGTATCGATGAACCAATGAATGCAATTACATTCAATATTGACCAAAAAAACGCCAGCATGAACCTCACCCAAACCACCCTCACCCAACTGCGCGATGCTTTGCTCCAGCGGCAAGTGTCCGCACTTGAACTCACCCGTGCGTATCTGCAGCGCATTGAAAAACTCGACCCGCAACTCAATGCCTACCACGAAACATTCACACAGCGGGCTTTGCAACGCGCCCAGCTGGTGGATGATGGCAAAATCACCGGCCCACTGGCCGGCGTACCCGTGGCCATCAAAGATGTGCTTTGCACCGACTACGGCTCAACCACCTGCTCATCCAAAATGCTGGGCAACTTTCACGCGCCCTACACCGCCACATCGGTCCAAAAACTTGAAGCTGCGGGGGCGATTGTGCTGGGCAAGACCAACATGGACGAGTTTGCCATGGGTTCATCGGGGGAAAATTGTGCCTGGGGGCCTTGTCGTAACCCGTGGGACACCACACGAACACCGGGCGGGTCGTCCAGCGGTTCCGCGGTGAGCGTGGCTGCGGATTTGTGTGCTGGTTCCTTGGGGTCGGACACAGGTGGTTCGGTGCGCTTGCCTGCGGCGTACTGCGGGGTCGTCGGCTTGAAACCCAGTTATGGTCGCATATCACGTTACGGGTTGGTCGCCTACGCTTCGAGTTTGGATCAGGTCGGCTGCTTTGGGCACAGTGTCAGCGATGTGGCGTTGTTGCTGCACGCAATCGCTGGGCATGATGATTTGGATTCGACCAGCGCCCCGGTGCCCGTCCCTGATTACGCCAAGGCGTTGACGCAAAAGGTCGAAGGCTTGCGCATTGGTGTCGCCAAACAGTACATGTCGGACGCCAATCACCCGGCAGTGCGGTCGATGATGGATGAAGCCTTGCAGATTTACAGGCAAGCGGGGGCACAAATCATCGAGGTGGATTTGCCGCACACCCAGTACGGGATACCCACCTATTACATCGTGGCCACGGCTGAAGCCTCCAGCAACCTGGCGCGCTACGACGGCGTGCGCTACGGACATCGCAGTGCCTCGGCCAGTGATTTGCTGGAGGTTTACACCGCCTCACGAGCCGAGGGGTTTGGCGATGAAGTCAAACGGCGCATCATGTTGGGTACGTATGTGCTTTCCAGCGGATATTACGATGCGTACTACCTGCGGGCGCTCAAAGTTCGGCGACTGATCAAACAGGATTTTGACCAGGCGTTTGCCAGGGTCGATGTACTTTTGTGTCCGACCAGTACCGGGCCTGCGTTTGAACTGGGCGCGAAGACCGATGATCCGCTGACGATGTATTTGAATGATGTGTACACGGTGAATTGCAATTTGGCGGGCATACCGGGCATTTCGCTGCCGGGCGGATTGGTGGAGGAAGCGGGCAAAAAGTTGCCGATCGGTCTGCAGCTGTTTGGGCCGATGTTCGGCGAGGCGAAACTGCTGCAAATTGCGCAGATTTATGAAGCCGCCACGACGCATCATCAGGCGCGACCGGGGTTGGGGTGATACTTGAAGTGGCCAAGTGGCCGAGTGATTGTCTTTGTTTAGCGCAGACGCTTGGCTTCGGTGCTGTTGACGCCGAGCCCTATAGGGCCCGATGACTGTGGGAATCATCCGGGGCTAAAGCCCTCGGCGTCAGTCGTTTGGTAAGTCGGCAGCGGCACTGGCAGACAAGCTGCCAGTGGCACACATGCGTCAGTCATCACGTCAACCTATGAAAAAACCCACACTCTGAAAGTGCGGGTTGCGAAGGTCACAGATTGTCGTTCACCGGGGGAGCGGGATTATTCCATCGCGATCGCGGATTGCGGGCAGTTGCTCATGCAGACTTCGCAGTCGATGCAGGAGTCACGATCGACGACCGCCTTGTCGTCGGCCATTTTGATCGATTCGTTGGGGCAACTGTCCAGGCATGTCTTGCAACCGTTGCACTTTTCGGCATCTACTTGAGCAGGCATGGGGGTTCCTTTCAGTTAAGTCCACGAATCGGCTGATACCAGCCTCACCCGTGGTTTTCATAATCATTCTAACAAAGGATCATTCAATCCACAAGTCTAATATTGTAGCGAACTGTAAAAAAAGTTGGCAGCGCGGGACTTGGTTGTATGCAGGGTGTTTGGTTAGCGCCGCGATTGATCGCGTCTGTATGTTGGAAAACCATCCTGAACTTCACAAGCACGTGAAGTTCAGGCGTGAGTGAATTGACAATCGCCAAATCACTCAATTAACCAAACCATACCCGGGCCCTCGGCCTCCCCCGGGGGTCGGTCTCGTTCCCGGCTTGGTAAATCCGAAATTCGAAATTCGAAATTCAAAATATTGAACGCACTTGGCCACTTGGCCACTTCTTCACCGCGCCACCTTCAACAACTCCTCTTCCGCTGCCTTGGTCCACTGGCCACGATCGAGCTTGGCGGCCACCGTCGGAAATTTTTTCGCCAGTTCCGTCAGCGGTGTCAACGGCAACTCACGCAGCATCGGGTACACCATGATTTTGCCCGCAAGGGTGCGGTTTTCCACCGCAGCAATACCATCAATCGCCCCGGCGATACCGCTGACCGCATCCAGTGACGCATTGGTGTCCAGTGATCCTTTTTCCACCTTGTCCAGCACGATCATCATGTCGGCAATGGTCGAACCACTCGTGCCGAACATGAAACACTTTTTGCTGATGTAGGCGTCCAAATCCATCACCTGTTTCACCGGGGCGGGGATGCCCGCGAAAATATTGATGATCGCGTTATCACTGACATCGACCACGGCTTGTGCCACCAGCGGCGCCACCGGGGCCATGAGTGCGATGTAACTGAACCTGCCCGTCAGTTTGCTGGTTTTGGTGTTGACCAGCTCGAGCTTCACGCCGAATTTGTCCGCCAGGGGTTGTGCTTTATGCAGCAACGAGGCAAGCCGGGGGTCATCCATGTCCGTGCCCACCAGGTGCAGGTTCGCCAAGCCCAAACTGACATTGCGCAGCACGTGCATCTGACCCATCGGCCCACCCGCCCCGACGACCAATATACGATCCCCCGCGCGCACCTCGCCCGTGGCCGGTATGTTTTGATATGACTGGGCCGGGTCATTGCCGGTGGTGCCAACCCAGCGTGTCAAGCCATAATGCACCCGACCCACACCGACGTTCACCGGGGCCCCGATTTTTTGACCGCCCAGCACGATGTTGATGATGCCCCGTGAAGCGAGCTTGTCATTCAAAATTTCGATCACCGATTTGTCCGCTCCGAAATACACAATGTCATCAAACCCTTCATCAGGTTGCGTCGCTGCGGCATCGGGGGCGATCACCGTCACCTGAGCCGGGGGCGCTGAGGGTGAATAGGCCCTGGGCAGACCATCGAAACTGGCGCCCGGTGTCGCCACCACCAGTAATCGCCCCATGGGTTTGATGGTTTGCCGTTCACGGGTGACGTATGAATCTTCCACGCAGGCCCAGGGTTCCACCAGCGCCACCGCTGATGAACTTTTTTCTTCACTCACCGGAATCAGATATCGCTGCCCCTTCGAATCGACCACCACGCGCTCGTCCATGACGATGTATTCCTGCAGCGCGCCTTCGAAGTTGTAACCAAATGCCGAGGCCGAGTTGGCGGTCGGCAGGTCCCGGTAGTCGGTCTGTACCAGGCAGCGTTCGCCGACCTTGTGATGTTTGACCTGGCTGCCCACAGCCACGATTCGGCACACCACCTCATGGCCCGGCACCGTCGGCTTTTTGCCCGGCACATAACTTTGCACTTGGGCCAACGTTTCCGGCGACAGCCCCGCCACCACTTCACTCTTGCGGGCATGGGTGTCAAATTGTTTGAGCAGTTTCAGGTCGGAAAAGCACAACCCGACCGCCTCAACCTTGGCCAGTATTTCATGCGGGCCGGGCGTGGGTACTTTTTTCGCCGGGTTGAGTTTGAGTTCACCCGGGCCGACCAGTTGCACAGCCTGTTGCGTCGTCGGAAGCGTGGCATTTGTCATGGCAAATCCTTGATTGGTCATCGCGTGTCGGACATTTTCGAACCATTCATGACGCTGTTGACGCCGAGCCTTTCAGGGCCGGATGGGCATCGGCGACATTCAAAACAATCCGGGGCTAAAGCCCTCGGCGTCAGTGCACATACTCCATCAATTCAGCATCACCTGTCCGCCGGTGACGGGCACCGCCTGCCCGGTTTCGTATTGCTGCTCCATCAAATAAAACACCGCTTTCATCACATCCGGCGTCGTGCACCCCCGGCCCATCGGCACCTTCGCCTCGTAAAACTTTTTCACGTCCTCAATCGTTTTCGCCCCCGGCACCTTGCCCGTCCTCAGGTATTGCACAAACAACCCAGTGTTCGGGTCACTCCACAACGGCCCATCGAAAAAATTACCCGGACAAATCGAGTTCACCTTGATGCCGTCCTCAATCAATTCCAGCGCAAATGATTGCGTCAGCCCGATACCCCCGAACTTGCTGCCCGCATACGCCCCGTTTTTGTTGCTGCCCTGCAAACCCGACTTTGAATTGATTTGAATGATGTCCGACAAATACGTCGGCTGCGCCAGTCGCTGCAACCCCATGATCGGGGCTGCCTGCTGCACGCAGACGAAGTAACCCTTGTAGTTCACCGCGGTGACAAAATCGAAATCCTTCACCGCCTGCGTTTTCACGCTGCCGGCTTTGAGCACCCCAGCATTGCTGATGAACACATCAAACCCGCCGAAGGTTCGCACCACCTGATGCAGACACTCAGCCACCGAAGCACTGTCGGTCACGTTGATGGGTAATGCAATCGCCCTGCCGCGCCCCAGTTTTTCACACAACGTACTTGCCGCTGCCTCCGCCGCTGCGTGATTCAAATCCGTCAGCACCACGCAGCCGCCTTCGCCTGCAAATGATTGCGCGATTTCAAGCCCAAAACCCTGGGCTGCCCCGGTCACCACCGCCACCTTGCCTGCCGCGCGACCCACTTTGCCTGCGTTCAATTTGGCGATCGATTTGCGATACGCTTCCACTTCCCAGTTTTCGATGAATTTGCGTTGGTCATCGGGTAAGTGATGCACGCCGCCCAGTCGCTGCGCCCCGCTCATGATACGAATCGCATCCAGGTACAATTCGCGCACCGTGGCCGCCCCTGCCGGGTCATCGCCGATGGCAAAAAGCCCCAGCCCCGCCACCAGCACCACTTTGGGCTGGTCGCCTTTGCTTTGACGATGTTGCTCAATGGCCTGGCGCAATTGTTGTGCAAGGGCCGGGGCGTCGGTTGAGGGGTTCACTTCCACCCACAACGGGTAGCTGTTGCAATACACAATCTGATCGGGGGTCAGCGGCCCGCTCATGACCAGTTGTTTACCCAACGCTGTACCCACCAGTCGCATCACCCGGTCACTGTCATCGAAAGCAACCACTTTCAACTTCGCGTCGTCGGCCAGCAACCCGCGCAACAAGGGCGCGATGGTGTTCACCAACAAACGCGGGCTGTCGATGCCCACGGGGGTACCCAGTGCCTGTTCCCAATCCAGCCCCAGGTGCGCTCCAATGGTTTGCAACACAAAGTCGGTATTTTCACGAATGATTTGCGGCGTATCACCCGACACGATCAGCCCGTGATTGGCCATGAGTATGGCACGCACACCTTTGCCCTGATCGCTGCGTTGTTGCAATAACTGGTGAATCGTCTGCGCCAGCACAAACCCCGGATCGACCACCGGCACCCACAGCACCGCTTCCCCAAACCACTTGCGACACAAAGCCTCGCCCTGCACACAGCACGTCAAGGCATTGGCCACGGTCGCATGGGTATGCACCACATATTGGCCCGGCACGACATGATGCACCACCGACTCGACCGAAGGCCGACGACCCGCCGAAGGATCGATACGACTTTCCATGATCGCGCTTTTGAAACGTTCTTCGCGTTGCCACCGGTCATGACCAAGGTCGCTTTGCAGCAAGGTTGTCAACCGGGAGCGGTCCAGTTCGACCAGTCCGTCGCGGGTGAGTGTTGCCAACGGGTAACCACTGGCCTTGATGTGCAGTCGATCGCTGATTTTCACCGAGGTGTTGCCGCCCCCCGCCAATACAAAATCAGCGTCACCGCCGTAGTAGCGCGACAGCTTCACCAAAACTTCCACCGGGTCATCACTTGCTGCAAACGTCGGCCAAGCCATGGTTCCAGTCCTTTAATTCATGCAAAATGCAAACGGTCTGCTCTGCGATCTTTTTTCGCCAAGTCGCCAAGAAGAGTGTTGGCCACGAAGACACGAAGGACACGAAGAAGCAAACGAGCCACCGAAAGAAACTATTTTTTTCTCACAGAACAACCGTATCGAGTTCGTTTCTTGACTCAATATTTTCTATTGATTGTTCATGTTTGCTTGGTCGGTTCCTTCTTCTTGGCGTCTTCCTATCTTGGCGTCTTGGCGTTGTCGCCTTCAACTTGTCACATCATTTCTGATTTCTTCTTCGTGTCCTTCGTGTCTTCGTGGTTAATGCCCTGACCCAAACCTTTCCAACACCACCGCGCCCAATTTTGCAAACGCGCAGATGCGCTCATCGGCATTCGCAAAACCAGCACACGGTTCACCACTGCTTTGCACAAACCCTGGTGCTCCGACACTGGTCAGGTATTGATGAGCGACCAGTACCAAAAACCCTTCCCAGAACACAGCCGCCGCTTCCGCGGGGATTGCCGCACCTTTCACGCAAGTCGGCGCCATCGGCAGCAAGTCGAGGGTGTTGTGTTCCGTCCCGGCTGTCACAACCAGCCCCGCAGCGCGAAACGCCTGTACATACTGCGACAACACCTGCGGGCTGTTGCGTACAGGGATTAACTCCACCGCATGCAATTTGCGTTTTTTGAGTTCATGAATGCACGCACTCACCGGGTCTTCAAACGGGCAGATGGGCGAAGCGCCGTCCGCCAGCACGGGGTATGCGGGTATTCCGCGCAATTCCAGCACCAGGGCGCGGGCTTCTTCCAGTTGAATAAATGGTTCAGGCACAAACGCCACTTTGCCCGCCTTGAGCAGGTGTGAACGCAAATCGTTCTGCACTGTCACCGCATCATCGGGCGACTTGGCTTTGGTCGTTGCGCCCAGCAATCCGCTGAGTTTTTCAAGCCGTTGGGCGCCTGGTAATTTTTCAAACAATAATTCTTGAAACGCCTGCGCGACGTGCCGTTCCTGTAAAAACACTGTCTGGGCTGGGCAGCCATGACGGGCCACGACCCGCTTGACAATGCGGGCATAGTTCAGCCCTGTGGGTGTGCCCTGCTGCTTCAGGTAAGTTTCGAGTTTGTCGATCATTTGCGCCAGGCGCTCTGCATCCCCCTGACGAATGCGTTCGATGGTGTTGCGTGCCTTGGCGGAAAACTGTGAGGCTGAAGGTTGGATCGCTTTGCCGCACAGGTACACTTTGCCGGGGTTGCCCGGGTCGTTGACCTTGATGCCTGCCTGACGCAACCCATCATCCATGCTCAATATTTCAAGGCCCAAAAGCGGAAACACGCCCGCCTGTTGCGCGAGTGGGGCAAACTGATCGTAAACGGTGTAGTCGTAATAGTTGGCTGTGCCCAGCCCGACCAGTGATTGAGCTTGTGCCAATTGCACCGCCTGCTCCACCGTCGTAAACGCGCTGAAATTCGGGGGCAAATGCACATGCGCATTATGCGGTCGTGGGGCGGGTAACGCTTTCAAGTCGCGCGCCGCCTGCCAAAGTTCATCGGAGTGGCCCAGTGCTGACAAGTTTTGTGTGAACGAGTTGTTCATGATGGTTGGGTTCCCTCTCCCTCCGGGAGAGGGTGAGGGCGTGGTTTAATGTTGATTCATCGACCCACATACCCGGGCCCTCGGCTTGTCAGCCTCGTTCCCGGCTTGGTTTTTAATCGACCACTTGCTTCACACCATCACCGCCTCGAGTTTGTGAATCTTCCGTGGGGGCAGGTGCAGGGCCATGCCCAGCGCATCCTCCGCCGACTCTTTGATCGCCTCGCTCAAGGTCGGATGGGCAAACACCACTTCCGCCAGGTCGTGCACGCTCGCTTTTTGATGCACCATCGTTCCCGCTGCAGCAATGTATTCCGTGGCATTGTGACCCAATATGTGCACGCCCAAAATCGCATCGGTTTCACGATGCCTGATCACCTTCACAAACCCTTCGGTGTGTAGCGCAGCCATGGCTTTGCCCAAATACCCCAGCGGGAATCGACCAATCGACACGGGTAACCCCTGAGCAGCACATTCTTCCTGTGACAAGCCCACCGCACCGACTTCCGGGAACGTGTACACCGCCGAGGGTATCGGTGCTGTGAACCCATGACCATGCCCCAGGGCGTTTTCCACCGCCGCAACACCGTGAGCACTGGCGGCATGAGCCAGCAAGCATCGTCCATTGGCGTCACCGATGCAGTACAACCCCGGCTTGTTGGTCTGCATCGTGTCGTCCACCGGTACGAACCCCTTTTTCGACAGGTTCACGCCCAGCGTTTCCAGCCCCAGGTTTTTGGTATTGGGTGCCCGCCCCACACACACCAGCACACGATCGACTTCCAGCTTGGTGCTGCTCGACAATTGCGCCACCGCCCCGGTGCCTGCGGCATTGAGTTTCAAATCATCGACTTTGGTTTGCAGATGCAGCGTGATGCCCCGGGCTTTGAATATTTTTTCCAGCCCCGCGCCCAGTTCACCATCCAGCGTCGGCAGCAACCTCGGCAGCAATTCCACCACCGTCACCTGCACCCCCATCGCATTCATCAGACACGCAAACTCACAACCAATCACCCCCCCGCCCACAATCAGCAATTTCGTCGGCAAGCTCTTCCAATGCACCGCCTCGTCGGACGTACACACGATATTCACATCCCCCGGCCAACCCGGAATACGCACCGGCACACTGCCCACCGCCAGTATCACGTTTTTGGCCTGCACCGCATACGGCGACCCCGGCTGGTTACCAGTCCCCGCCCCCGTGGCCGGGGGTTTGGGGTCGGCTTGCGTCGGGTCCACCACCACCTGATTGACCGACCCATCAAATCGCCCCAATCCCGGTAGCAAAGTCACGGCACGATTTTTGAATGCCGAGCCGATCCCGCCGCGCAGTTGACGAAGCACTTTGTCTTTGCGCTGCTGGATCGCGGACCAGTCAAAGCTGACCCCCGCTGGCACGCTGATGCCGTAGTCCCTGGCGTGGTGTATGCCGTGCAAAAGCTCCGCACTGGCCAGCAGTGCCTTGGACGGAATGCAGCCGTAGTTCAGGCACGTGCCGCCCAAGTGATGTTTTTCGACGATGGCGACTTTCGCGCCCAGTTGCGCTGCTTTGAGCGCGGCGATATAACCCCCCGGGCCTGCTCCCAAAACGAGTATGTCGTATTGATCGTTTGTCATATTCATTTACACGCTTCTTGATTTTGCAGCAGGACAGAGCCGAGATTCACCGCAGAGATCGCAGAGATCGCAGAGACAAAAACAATTTCATATCAATGGCAAGGGCAATCATGGATGATTAGTCATGTTCAAAGCATAGAAATGAATCTCTGCTATACCTCGTTGAGTAATATTATTCATAATCTGTGCTTCTTCATCCTTTTGGGGCGTCTTCCGATTCGATTACTTCGTATGGATCTCACCAAATCTTGGCTTGAAGTACTTTTTATTGTTTTCTCTGCGTTCTCTGCGTTCTCTGCGGTGAAATTTCAAAACCTCATGCCACATTGCCCGGGTTTTCGAGGTTGAGTTTGAACGCCGCCATGAACTGGGCCGCCAGCATGCCATCGACGATGCGATGGTCGGCGGAAATCGTCAGCGTCATCACCTGCCCTGCCCGCAGTGCTCCGCCCTTCACCAGCACGCCTTCACGGGCGGCGCTCACGGCCAATATGCCCGCTTCCGGGGGGTTGATGATGGCTGCGAATTCCTCAATGCCGAACATGCCCAGGTTGCTGACGGTGAAACTGGTTTTGCCCAGGTTTTCGAGCTTGCCTTTGCGGGCGCTTTCGATGATGCGTTTGGTTTCAGCCGATAAATCCGCCAATGATCGAGTATCGGCATTCATCAGCACCGGCACGACCAGCCCATCGTCGATACCCACCGCCACGCCCAGGTTCACGGCTGCGTATTCGACGATCGTGTCACCTTCCAGCCGACTGCGAAACGCGGGGAACGATTTCATGGTGCGGGCCAGCAGGTACAAAATGCAATCGTTGATCGAACACCCGGCCAGTTGTTTCATGGCTTTTTGATAAGAGATCAACGGCTGGGCATCAATGGTCTGCCGCACATAAAAATGCGGCACGGTCTGCTTGGATTGTTGCAAATTCAAACCGATCGCCCGACGCATTTTCGACATCGGCCTGCGCGTGATGCCATCGACCCAGGGGGTACTGGTGATCGCAGATGGGGGCTTGGCTTTGGTCCCCTCTCCCTCCGGGAGAGTAGGAGTGCTCGCTGCGCTCACATTAGGGTGAGGGCGTGTCTGACTTGTGGCCTGCGTGGTCAAACGACTGGCCAACCCTGCCACATCGCTGCTCAATATCCGACCGCCCGGCCCTGAACCGTTACCAACGGCTGCCAGCGCTGCCGGGTCGAGGTTTTGTTGTGCTGCGATGACTCGAGCGGCAGGTGATATTTTCGGACGACCATCGAATTTCGAATTTCGAATTTCGGAATTGGAATTTTCGGAAGTGGTTGTTTGTGTGTCCGCGGCTGCAGGGGTTGATTGATTGGTAGCCGCCGGGTTGTTTTCCAAATTCGAAATCCGAAATCCGATATTCGAAATGTCCCCCTCTCCGACAAACGCAATCGGCGTTTTCACCGGGGCGGCTTCGCCTTCGGGCACCACGATTTTGGCCAGCTTGCCAGCGATGGGTGATTCAAATTCCATCGTCGCCTTGTCGGTCTCAATTTCACAAATCACCTGGCCGACCGTGATGGTGTCGCCTTCTTTGACTTTCCATGCAAGCACCCGGCCTTCTTCCATCGTGTTCCCGGCCTGGGGCATCAAAATCGGTGTTGCACTGCCGGCTGAGCTTTGAGTCATGGGTTTGTCCTTCCCCGCTGACGAATTGGTTTGTTGATGAACGACCGATGATGTATGACCCGTGCTCGCAGTCACCGTGCCCCCGCCCTCGGAGGTGGTAAGCAGCGCCAAGGTTGCCCCGGCTGCGACGGTCTGCCCCGGTGATACCAACGCCTTGCCCACCGCGCCCGGCTGCTGGGCGAATAGGTGAATCAGCGCCTCTTCCAATTCCAATTCCGCCAAGGTTGCGCCCATGGCAAACGCTTGGCCGGGTTGCACCAGCCAACGACGCAGGGTCGCTTGTGGTGAGGGCAGTTTGTCGGGCAATTTCAACTCGGCCATGGGTCACCTGATTTCATACAAGACCAAGCCTTGGTCATCGCTTCACAATGCTTGGAAGCACCAAACATACCCGAGCCCTCGGCCTGTCGGCCTCGTACTCGGCTTGTCTTCGTACTCGGCTTGTCGGCTTGATGTCGATATTGACTAAATTAGATAAAATCCGTCACAAGTCAAGTACATTTTATGATTATATTGAATATTCTATTGACTTTTTTGACGTTTTGGTGTTCACTATGTGCAAATTGGAGTGATGTTCGAATGTCGATGGCGACGGCTCAACGACGGGATCGCATCCTTGGCGGGCTGGTGGACAAAACCCACCTGACCGTGCGCGATCTGTCGGCTTTGCTGGCCGTCAGCGAAGCGACCATTCGGCGTGATTTGCGCAGCCTGGCCGACGATGGCAAACTCACCCTCGTGCATGGCGGAGCCACATTGTCACCGGTGTCGGGGTTTTCCTTTGATGCCAAGCACCTGCGTAACCTGGACGCCAAAAAAGTGGCCGGGGCTTTGGCGGCGGAACTGGTGACCGACAACGATCAAATATTTTTGGATTCGGGCACCACCTGTTTTGAAATGGCAGCCCACCTGCGCCGTCGTCGCAATCTGTCCATCATTTTGAACAGCACCCGACTGGCCATGGAATTGCAAGGCGTTGCCCACAACACCAGCACCGGTCCGGCTGGCAACGGCATGGGCAACCTCAGTCTCATCATGCTCGGCGGACAATATCGCCCCGATCGCATGGACACCATCGGCCCGATTGCCACCAGCACCCTTGAACAACTGCGCGGGTTTCAATGCTTCATCGGGGCCGACGGCCTGGCGATGGATTTTGGTCCCTCGGCTGCCGACATCGACAGCGCCCACTTGTACCGACTGGCGGTGCAACACGCCCGCGAAACCATTGTGGTGGTCGATCACAGCAAGTTTCAGAGCGCATCGCTCTTCAAGCTGGTCGATTGGCCACGAATACAGAAACTGGTCACCGATCAGACGCCGGATGAACACTGGCTGGCGTTTTTCCGGGAACACAATATTGAAGTGATTTACCCGCAACCGGAGTCGGAAGCGGAAACGCAAAGCATTCACCACAGAGGCACAGAAAAGGGAAGCTAGGAGTTGGTAGCTGGTGGCTAGAAAAAAACAACCACCACCAGCCATTCTGCCCAGCACCCAGTCACTAGCACCCAGCCACATGTTGTCTCTGTGGTGAAAATTGAAATCCAAAGCCGTACTGGAGCCTACCCATGCCCAAAAGTATCATGATCGACCCCAAAACCGCGCGCAGCAAAGCGCAGATCACCTTTCAGCCCATCCCGGTCAACAGCTATGACCGGTCGATCAAGGACGAATTGGTCGGCGGCAGGTTCACCAAAGCCGACTTGTTGCGCATTCAGTTCGACATGATGGTGATTCGCGCCTTTGAAATGATGCTCGACAGCGTCAAGCGTCAGGGCAACTATCAGGGGATTGAATACAACCATCGCGGGCCGGCGCATCTGTCGATCGGACAGGAAGCGACAGCCGTGGGCGAAATGTATTTGCTGACCGTCGATGACCATATTTATGGTTCGCACCGCAGTCATGGTGAAATTCTGGCCAAGGGTTTGTCCGCCATCGCCAAGCTCGACGACGCCCGGCTGATGAGCCTGATGAAAGATTACTTCGGCGGGCAGTGCCTCAAAGTCGTCGAACAGGGGTTCAAAGGCACGACGCGCGAACTGGCGATTGATTACCTGGTGTACGGGGCATTGGCGGAAATTTTCGCTCGCGAAACCGGGTTCAACAAAGGGTTGGGCGGGTCGATGCACGCCTACTTTCCGCCCTTTGGCATTTACCCCAACAACGCCATCGTCGGCGGATCGGGCGACATCGCGGTCGGGGCAGCCCTGTTCAAACATGTCAATCGCAAACCGGGGGTGGTGATCGCCAACATCGGCGATGCCTCGGCTGGGTGCGGGCCGGTGTGGGAAGGGCTTTGCTTTGCCACCATGGACCAGTTCAAGGAACTGTGGACCGGGGCCCACAAACACGGCCTGCCGCTGATCGTCAATTTCGTCAACAACTTTTACGGGATGGGCGGCCAACCCGTGGGCGAAACCATGGGTTTCAAAATGCTGGCAAGGCTGGGTGCCGGGTTGTGCCCTAATCAGATGCACGCCGAGCGCATCGACGGCTTCAACCCGCTGGCGGTGGTCGATGCCATCGGTCGGAAAAAAGCGATCATCGAAAAAGGCGACGGCCCGGTGTTGCTGGATACGGTCACCTACCGGTTTTCAGGGCATTCGCCGTCGGATGCGTCGAGCTACCGTGACAAACAGGAAGTCGAAGCCTGGCAGCAGCAGGACCCGTTGCATGTGTTCGGTCAGCAACTGGTCGAAGCGGGCGTGTGCAAGCAGGGCGACATCGATGCGATGAAGGCGGGCATCGATGCGATGATGCTGCGTTGTTATCAGAAGGCGATCGATTTGAAGATCAGCCCCCGTGCGGACCTGATGCAGCCGGGCAATTTGCTGGAACAGACGATGTTTTCCAACGGTCGTATGGAAAAGTTGGAAGACCGTAAGCCGGAGGTGTTGATTGAAAACAAAGCGGACAACCCGCGCAGTAAAAGTTTGGTGGGTAAGTCGCGCAATGGGGTTGATGCGTCGGGCAAACCTGTTGCCAAGAGCAAGTGCATACTGATGCGCGACGCTTTGTTTGAAGCGATTTTGGATATGTTTTACACCGACCCGACGCTGGTGGCTTACGGGGAGGAAAACCGTGACTGGGGCGGGGCGTTTGCGGTGTATCGCGGGTTGACCGAGGCGTTGCCTTACCATCGGCTGTTTAACTCACCGATCAGTGAAGGCGCGATTGTCGGATCGGCGGTGGGGTATGCGTTGGAAGGTGGCAGGCCGCTGGTGGAATTGATGTACTGCGATTTCATGGGCCGGGCGGGCGATGAAATATTCAACCAGCTCGCCAAGTGGCAGTCGATGTCGGGCGGGTTGTTGAAGATGCCGGTGGTGTTGCGGGTGTCGGTGGGCAGTAAATACGGGGCGCAGCACAGTCAGGATTGGACGGCTTTGTGTGCGCATATTCCGGGATTGAAGGTGGTGTTCCCGGCCACGCCGTATGACGCCAAGGGTTTGATGTACTCGGCACTGCTGGGCACAGACCCGGTGGTGTTTTTCGAAAGTCAACGGCTGTACGACATGCCGGAGATGTTTGCGGCTGGCGGAGTGCCCGAAGGTCGATACGAAATACCGATGGGTCAGCCTGACGTGAAAAAGGTCGGCAAGGACCTGACGATTTTGACCGTGGGTGCGACGTTGTATCGGGCGCTGGAGGCTGCCAAGGTGTTGGAGGAACAGTATGGGTTGTCGGTGGAAGTGATCGACGCCCGCAGCATTGTGCCCTTTGATTACACGCTGGTGTTGGAATCGGTGAAAAAGACGCGCAAGATCGTACTGGCCAGCGATGCGTGTGAACGGGGCAGTGTGTTGCAGACGATGGCAGCGAAAATCACGCAGCTTGCGTTTGATGAGTTGGATGCTCCGCCGGTGGTGGTGGGGGCACGGAATTGGATCACCCCGGCTGATGAGGTGGAAGATACTTTCTTCCCGTTCACCAATGACATACTCGACGCGATTCATGAACATGTGATTCCGCTCTCGGGGTATCAGGTGCAACGGCCGAGCGGTGTGAAGGAATTATTGCGGCGCAGTGCCTTGGGGATTTGAGGAAGAAAAATTTCGGATTTAGCGGGACGACCCGCTGTTGAAGCCGTCGAAATTCGAATTTCGGATTTACCAAGCCGGGAACGAGACCGATCCCCGGGGGAGGTCGAGGGCCTGGGTATTCTGCGCGGTGAATCGGCGAATCGGTAAAAAGAAGTGGTCGCGTGAATGATACCTGTTTGCCCTGGGTGCCTGTGGGCAGGCGATTTTGCCTGCCCACAGCAACAAGCTTCTGTGGCACGCAGACGTGCCACAGGCACCCGCGCGTATTTTGATTGTGGCACCGCCGCCCTCGGCGGTGTGATTCACAAAGCGGTGGATGGTATCCGCCGTCTTGATTGCATCCTTGATTTGTCACTCATCGAGTCAAACCGACCGCCGATGCCATCGGCGGCTTTGTCACATCGTCGAATGCGGTGATGCCACGACACACACTGACGCCGAGGGCTATAGCCCCGGATTTCATACCCCGAATCCGGCCCTGAAGGGCACGGCATCAAGCACGCCGACGCGAAGCGTCCGCGCTAAACATCAAACATCAATTCAAAATCCGAAATCCGACGGCTTCAACAGCGGGTCGTCCCGCTAAATCCGAAATTCATCGTATCGCCTGCCAGGCTTTTTCAATCTCACGGCCCGGCACATCCGTCGTCACCACCACCTGGCCCATTTTCATCGGCAACACCAATCGCACCACGCCCCCGGCCACCTTTTTGTCCAGCGTCATCGCCTGCATCAACACATCCACCACCGGCAAATTGTCCGCCCGTACCGGCAGCCCGATGCGTTCCAGCAAACGCACCAGTTCCGTCAACACCCCCCGCTCACATCGACCGATATTCACCGCCAGGGTCGTGGCTGCCACCATCCCCAGCGACACCGCTTCGCCATGATGAAACGTCCCGTAACCGGCGGTTGCTTCGATCGCATGCGCAAAGGTGTGGCCGAAGTTCAGGTGTGCCCGTTCCCCCGTCTCCTTTTCGTCCTTCATCACCACATCAGCTTTGATCCGCACATTCCAATCCACCAATTCCGCTAACGTCTCTACCTCCAACTTCATCACTTTTTCAAGTTGCTCACTCAACCACACAAACTTGCCCGGCTGACGAATCACCCCATGCTTCACACACTCCGCCAAACCACAGCGCAATTCGCGCAAGGGCAGCGTCAGCAACGTCTGCGGATCGATCACCACCAACCCCGGCTGATGAAACGACCCAATCAAATTTTTGCCCTGTGGCACATTCACCCCCACCTTGCCCCCCACCGATGAATCCACCATCGCCAGTAACGTCGTGGGTATCTGTACCAACGGCACACCCCGCAAATACGTGGCCGCCGCGAACCCGGCGGTGTCGCCCAACACCCCGCCGCCCAGTGCCACGACCGGGCTTTTACGTTCCAACTTGGCGTCGAGCATCACCTCGTACAACCCGCGCACCGTTTCCAGGTTTTTATGTTCCTCGCCGTTGGGCACGGCGTGACTGACCACCTGATACCCGGCAGCAACCAATGCTTGTTGCACGGCTGGACCATGCAGGGGGGCCACGGTTGCATCCATGAACAGGGCGGCCTGACCATGCGGCACAACCTGCTTCATGAGTGAGCCGGCCTGCTGCAACAAGCCGGGGGCGATGTATACGGTGTAACGATGCTGCGGGAATGTGAGGTCAATGGTGGACATTTCAATGAATCCTTGATTTTTGACATTGTGCCCCCGGTCATTGACCGTGGGCTAAGTGCAATCATGATCGTTGCGATCACCTCGCGCCCAACACACGCATCGGCTGGTGATATGATCGTTCTTTTCCAAGGAACGCACCATGACCATGCCCGTGATCCGCATCGATCGCAGCAAACTCGAAATTCCGTCCGGGGTGACGGAAATCGTACCCATTCTGGATTTCGGCTCACAGTATGTTCAGCTCATCGCCCGCCGAGTGCGTGAAGCAGGGGTCTTTGGGGTGCTGGTTCCGCCCAACATTGCTGTTGAAGACTTGAAGGCCATCGCCCCCATGGGCATCATTCTTTCCGGCGGCCCGGCGAGTGTCTATGAAAACAACGCCCCCACCTGTGACAAACGACTTTTCGATCTGGGCGTGCCTGTCCTTGGCATCTGCTACGGCATGCAAATCGGCTGCGAACTACTGGGCGCCAAGGTCCAAGGCAACCCGGCTCGTGAATTTGGTCGTACTGCATTGCAGGTCACCGGTGCTCATCGATTATTTCCGGGGGTGCCGGCGCACACCACCGTATGGATGAGCCACGGCGATCAGGTGACCCAACTCAACGACGATTTTCAACCCCTGGCCACCACGCCCACCTGCCCGATTGCTGCGGTGAAGCATCGTAAGCTCGATTTTTACGGGGTGCAGTTTCACCCCGAAGTCACCCACACGCCCCACGGCATCGACATTCTGCGCAATTTCCTTTTTGGCATCTGCGGCTGCACCGGCACCTGGCGCATGACCGACTTTCTGGAATCACAGATTGAAATCATCCGTCAGCGCGTTGGCATTAGCCGGGTGATTTGCGGTTTATCCGGCGGAGTCGATTCCTCCGTTGTAGCCGCTCTGCTGGCCAAGGCCATCGGCAAACAACTCACCTGCATTTTTGTGGACAACGGTTTACTCCGCAAAGGGGAACGCGACCTGGTCGAATCGACTTTCCGTGGTCACTTTGACATCGACCTGCGCGTGATTGATGCTGCTGAACAATTTTTGAGTGATTTACAGGGCATCGCCGACCCACAGGACAAACGCAAACGCATCGGTCACCGGTTCATCGAGGTGTTCAAGCAAACAGCTCATCAATTACAAAACGACGGTGCGCAAGCCAATCAACCTAAGCAAGCTTCTGACAAATTCGAAATTCGACATTCGACATTCGAAATTCGCTATCTAGCGCAGGGCACGCTTTACCCGGACGTGATCGAATCGGGTCAGGGTTACGCGGGCACGGCTGCCAATATCAAACTGCATCACAACGTCGGCGGCCTGCCCGAACAACTGGGCTTTGAACTCATCGAACCCTTGCGCTCTTTGTTCAAGGATGAAGTACGTATGCTCGGCCAGGTGCTGGGGCTGCCCGAACAGATGGTTTGGCGACACCCGTTCCCCGGCCCCGGGTTGGCGGTGCGTTGTTTGGGCGAAGTGAGCAAGCCGCAACTGGACCTGTTGCGGGACGCGGATGAAATTTTGCTGGAGGAAATCGTCGCCAACCATTTGTATCGCAAAACCAGTCAGGTCTTCGCGGTGCTGCTGCCGGTGCGGGCGGTGGGTGTGATGGGGGATGGCCGAACGTATGACCAGGTGATTGCGCTGCGGGCGGTGGAAACGCAGGATTTCATGACCGCAGACTGGGCGCGCATTCCCTACGATGTCCTGGCGGTCATCAGCAACCGCATCATCAACGAAGTGCGCGGCATCAACCGGGTGGTGTACGACATTTCCAGCAAACCCCCGGCGACGATCGAGTGGGAATGATTTGAATTTCGAAGGTCGGATTTCGGATTTAACAAGCCGGGAATGAGGCCGACAGGCCGAAGGCCCGGGTATTCATTGCTTACGAATTGATGATGTTTGCACCACCACGCTTCATGTGGCACCGCCGCCCTCGGCGGTGTGATTGTCAATGATGATTCACCCAGCCGGGGGCGGCTGGGCTACAAGAGACGCGACAAGTCGCGGCGCTAAAAGATTGTTTCATCACAGGTCTGGGTGGGGCAGGCCTCTGGCCTGTCAATGAGCCGAAGGCTCATGTTCATGCACGGTGTCGTTCGAAATGGGCTTGGTCGCCCATTGGCAGGCGGGACGCCTACCCCACCAGATTGGTTGTGAACCAGTTTGAATCCGAACGAACGTCGATCAATGATTGGCTTCTTGACCATGCGTCCGTTGCAGTGCAGCCGTGCCCTCAGCCCCGACGTACTTCTGCAAAATGCGCGGCTCGGTCTGCATCAGGTCCACCAGAATCAGTCCATCGGTCACATCGCCGAACGCCGGGTCCACATTGAAGCCCAGCATCCGGGCGTTGAGCTTGAGGTACTGTTTGAGCAAAATCGGTACGCCCTTGTGGTCCTGCTCGATCTCCGACACCATCGTCGAAACATCTTCGATGTCCTTCACCACCAGCGACAGCCCCGTGGCCCCATCACGCACGCCCCGCAGCTTGGGCGGGTTTTTGGGCTTGACCAGTTTCGCCAATTGCGGATCGAGTTTGTTGGCCTTCAAAAAGGCGATGATCAATTCCCTGCTCACGCTGTGGTATTCGTTGTTGATGCTCACCGGCCCGAGCAAATGGCGGTACTTAGGCTCACGGGTGATCACCTGGCCGATGCCTTTCCAAAGCAGCATCAGCGGCGAATACGAACGCTGATACTCCGGCCTGACAAAGGCGCGCCCCAACTCCAGTGCCGGGCCGACTTGATCGAGCAACTGGCGTGGGTACCCGAACAGGTCGCTGGTGTATAAACCCTTAAGCCCCTGTTCACGCAAAATCACATCCGTCCGTCCCAGTCGATACGCCCCGACGATCTCCCGCGTCGGCTGATTCCAGATGAACAAATGCAAATAATGCGGGTCGTACTGATCCAAATCGATCGACTGTCCGGTCCCTTCGCCGGCTTTGCGGAACGTCACTTCACGCAAGCGACCAATTTCCCGAAGCACGTGCGGCGCCTGTTTGCCAGCCGCCAGATACACCGACTGCGTTCCCGCATCGACCAGTTTCGCCTCCTGGGGCAAATGATCGATTTCCCACGCCAGGGTGTGCGGCTCCACCGCCTGTACGATCGGCTCCTGTTGCCGATGCGTTTCCCCATGTGCCCAGGTCGCATCGGTCATATGGACCGTGGCGGGTCGAGCCAATCGATTGCCCAGGATGTAGGTGCGCACCCGCAGGTAGTTAATCAGCGTTTGATCGTCGTCAAAGGTTTTGATTTTGCCGACGGGGATTGCATTGCCGATGACCAGGGGCAGTTTGCTGTGTTGCTTGTTGAGCAGTTCACGGGGCAGCATCGCGGTACGCAAAAGGGGATGCACCATCCCGGCCAATTGGAACATCGGCCCATTGCTGCCGCCGAAAAAAAGCGGCACCACCGGCGCCTGGGTGCGGCGAATGATGCGACTGATGCTCGCGCTCCAGGGCGGATCGACAATCGCCCGTTGATGCAGGTGCAAATGGGCCACCGCCCCGGCTGGAAACACGGCCAGTAGCCCGCCCTTTTTCACCCAATCGACCGCGCCGCGCATCGACTTCAAATTGCGCGCTGCGCTCTCCTTTTTGCCAAACGGATCGACGTACAACATCACATCGTCGAGTTCGGGCAAACGTGAAAGCAGGTAGTTGGCCATGACCTTCACATCCGGCCGAACCCGTCGCAACACCGACGCCAGCACCAACCCTTCAATGGCGCCAAACGGGTGATTGGCCACCACAACCACCGGCCCAGTGGTCGGTATGCGCGCCAGGTCGTCGTCGGAAACGTCCGCAGCCACGCTCATCGCCGCCAGCACTTTGTCAACAAAGTGGCGATCATCGTGCATGGCGTGCACCCGTCGATAAATGTCACGCATTTCCGGGAAATGCAGCATTTTTTCCAGCGAACGTTCGAGGGCCGAGCCGATGGGGCCTTTGGTCCAAACGTGATTGCGTGACAGGTCAATGCGGAACGGCTGAGCCTTGGTTGAAGTCTTGGAATCACCAGCCTGGGCAACGGATACCGATGGGTTCACCCGACGTGAACGCTTGACAGCCATGCGCCTTCGCGCCGCGGCACGTTTGACCTTCTGACTGGCCCATTTGGTAAGGGTCATGTGCAACCACCCTAGCGCCCGATCGTGAGCTTCCGGTCAGCGCCACGTCAGAAAAAGGTTAACACGACTCCCGGATTTTAACATGAATTCACCGGTGGCATAACAACCCGCCCCATGGGTTGAAATACTGTTTCGTCATTCAATGCATCATGCAGGGTAACCGCGTTCTACTTGCAGCACCCGAATTTCCACCCTCGAAACACTACCTTCGCTTTTAAACGCCAAGCCGCCAAGGGGCCAAGTTGCCAAGCAGAGAGGGGCCACGAAGTCACGAAGTACACGAAGAGGAAGTAATCGAAGAAAAAGGGGGTTGCAAAATCACCTCTGTGCTTACTGCGATATTCATTTACTGTTCTTGACGATTGCCTTGACCAGCAACCATGGCCAGCCGTACTTCATCGGCATGTTGACACCGCAGAGAACACGGAGAACGCAGAGATACCAAATGGCGAGCGCCTGGGTAGATTCAAAAATGATGCGGTTTAACCTAACCACAAGCTCCGAGCACTCAGCACCTTTCTGCTCGGCGCTCTCTGCGTACTCTGCGGTGAAACTCTGGGTGAAGTTCACGATCCATGATGATCTACTTGGCGTCTTGGCGTTGTTCAATGGCCCCTGTTTGGTTCGGCAATATGTTTTCGGTCTTCTTCGTGTCCTTCGTGACTTCGTGGCACTTTCTGCATAGTTCGTCCTGTCATGTCTCTGTAACAAATTTCGCCAATGATGAAAGCTGCGGTTGCCCTGAATGCCTCATGAAAAACATAGCCCCCGGTCAATGACCGGGGGCGAAATGAATTTGCAAAACAATCGCGATGCTTAATTCACTCAAGGCTTCTTCTGCCCAACCACCGATTGCACATCACTACGCACGCTGCCAGCGGCGGACTTGGCGATCACGGCGGCGGCAAAGGGGTAAGTTTTCACCTGCGTGGTAACTTCATCTTTACCCGGACGGTTGGCGATACCTTGCACAAACAATTGCGAACCTGCGGATTGCACTGCGGTCACCTGTGCCCAGTATCCGCCGGTGGCCTGTTCACCCAGGGCGATCACGACCATTGACTCTTTGCTGAAATCGACCTTTGCGCCAGCCAATTCCTTGGCCTGCAGGGCGTCGAGTTCCACCTGAGTTTTGATCAGCATGACCGCGGGGAATTTCAAAGCCGGGTCATTGCCACTGATTTGCCGCAACACCGTCACCGGCATGACGGCGGGAGCGACCGCGCCGGTGGTTTTGTCGGCTGAGGTCGTCGTGGTGGATTCACAAGCCAACATAGTCGCACTGACCAGAAGCACAGCCATCAGCTTGAATGTCGTCTGCATGGGGAAGAACTCCTCGTTGGAATGGGGGGGGTGGTTGGTTGACAACACGCCACCGACCACGATGCCTGCACGGTTCAGGGAACTCATCGGCAATGTACCGCAAAATGAAAAGTCCAGCCAGCGAAGACATATTTCGAATTTCGAATTTCGGATTTACCAAGCCAAGAACGAGGCTGACCCCCGGGGGAAGCCGAGGGCTTGGGTATCTGGTGCGTCCAAAGTCACAGGTCCAAAGTCCATGGTCAAATACTATTCGTGACTTTGGACTTTGGACATAAAAAATACCCAAGCCCTCATCGTCAACTACGGTGCCGATTCGTACTTGGCTTGACGGCAATGCATCAGGTTTGTCATTCACGCCCGCTGACATTGGGGGCAGTACACCGTGGTTCGTCCCGCCAGGGTGATGCTATGAAGTTTGGTATTGCATTGCAGGCAAGGTTGACCGCCACGGCCGTAAACCCGTAATTGCATTTGAAAGGCACCGGGTTGACCGTCGCCGTTGACATAATTGCGCAGAGTCGATCCGCCGGAGTCGAGCGCTTCGTGCAATACCTTTTTCGATTCGATGGCGATAAGTATTGCTTGTTCCATGCTGACCCGATGCGCCATTTTGCGGGGTGAAACGCCTGCACGGAAAAGGGTTTCATCCACATAAATATTGCCAAGCCCGGCCACGAGTTGTTGATCCAGCAATGCTACTTTGAGGCATCGGCGGGTGTGATGAAGGCGAGTGAATAAATCATCGGGGTTGATGAGCAAAGCATCGGGGCCGAGTTTGGCAAAACGTACTGATTGCGCGATTTTTACATCACGGAATGACCATACGCCGCCGAACTTGCGGGGGTCGTGAAACACGATGGCTCGCTGATCGTCCAGGTGCCAGGTGATGTGCACATGTTTGCGTTGCACCAGGGGTGAAGTGTCCGACACCAGGCAGAGCGAGCCGGTCATGCCCAGATGCAAACCCAAGGTTGGTTGATCGTCAGGTTGATGCGAATGTTGTTGCCGACCCACCATCAACAATTCTTTACCCTGGCGCTGCAGTGCGGTGAGGGTGCAACCTTCGAGCAAACTGTCGGCATCACGTCGGCCGGTGACGTAGTGAGGTGTGCGCAGTTGGACTTGGACGATCTGTTTGCCCAGCGCAGGGAGCAGGGTTCGACGGGTGGTTTCGACTTCGGGCAGTTCCGGCATGAAAGGATTTTATGCCACGCCTGAACTTCATGTCCTCATGAAGTTCAGGATTCTTTGGATCACCCACCGCTTGCTTCTATTTCCTCAAACCATCCTGATCTTTGTCCAAAGCGACAAAGTTCAGGCGTGGGCGTAACTTCATTAACAGTCGTCGGAATCGATCGCGGACAAAGTGATAGCGCAGCCGCCAGCGCAGGCGTTTTAAGTCTTTTTCTTTGGGTGCCAAGCTCAATGCTTTGCGCATCCAGAAAAAAGCGCGTGGCCAGCGTCGTTCGTGCAGGTACGCCAGTATCAGATTGTGCGGTGCCAGCAGGTGCCTGGGGTTCAAACGATGGGCACGCTGACAATCACGGATACCGGCGTGGTACTGTTCATCCAACAAGCGCGACACGCCCCGGCAAAGCAAAAGCGTGGCATGAAGTTCATCAGGGTAACTCTGTTCGACGGCTTTATTGATGAACGATTCGAGCAAACGCGGCACCGGGCCGGGGGTGTGCAGTTCGATGAGTAGTCGGCCCAATTCCAGCGCCTGTGACGGATTCAAACCGGGGGTGGTGATTTCTTCCAGCGCCAGTTCCCGAGCCTTGCTCATTTTGTCGCGCTGAAAAAGCAACTGGGCCTGGCGCAGCTTCAACCCCGGCAAATCAGGCTGCTGCTGGGCGGTGCGCTCCAATAATTTTTGCGCCGCATCATAATGACCATCGGCCAGGGCCAATTCACCCAAATGCAGCATTGCCCGCGTCTGCGTCGCATCAAACTCAAGCACACGGTTGAATTGCTCGGTTGCCTCGGCCCGGCGGTCTTCTTCCAACAGCAACTGACCATATTCAAGGCGGGTGTGGGCATCACCGGGGTCTTCACGCAGGTGTTGGTGGTATTCCTGTTCAGCACGCTCATGCCGACCGGTCTTCCAATACAGCCGGGCAAGGTTCAGGTGCACACCCGGAAAGCGCGGCTCGATTTTCACCACCTGCTGCCAACACCATTGCGCCTTGATGTAGTTGCCCCGCGTGGCCAGACTTTGCGCTAAATGATCCAGGCACACCGGGCATTCATCGGAAAGTTGCCTTGCCAGGTAAAACATGGTTTCCGCGGCTTCGTGGTCACCCAATTGGGCGTAAGCGGCAATGCGGTAACAAAAGGATGATTCGCAATCCGGGTCCACGGCTGCGACTTTTTCCAGTACTTCAATGGCACGCTGGGGTTTGTCGGCTCGGATGAGGTCCACCGACAGATGCAGCATGGTTTCGACATCGTCGCCCCGCAATCGCCAGGCTTCTTCAAAACTGGCGACGGCTTCGTCGAACCGACGCAGGGCATCGAGCGTTAAACCTTTACCAAAGTGCCAATCGCCCTGTTGCGGGTTGGACGCCAGGGCGCAGTTCAACTCGGCCAGGGCTTTTTCCCATTGGCCGGCCTGATAAAAGCGTCGGGCTCGCTCGGCGTGATGTTCGGCCTGATTCCAATCGCTCATAAGGTCACGCAAAACAAAGTCTGCTCAGCGGGGGGTCAAACGTTCGATATTATAAGCATAGATCGTGCAATATCACGCCTTGTTTTTTATGAAACCATCGTCCCCCATCAAGCCCTGGTTCAAAGCCCGCACCTGGTCACAGGTTGGCGTGGGGGCGGTGTTGGGTGTGCTCGGTCCGGTTGCTGCGGTTTATGCACAAAATCAGGCCCCCATACCCGCGACCCAGCCGGGCACGACACCGGGGGCGGTACCGGGTTTAGTGACGCCGGCGGAAGCGAACCCACAGGGGGCGACATTGGCGGAGTTGCTCAAAACCCTGCGCAACCCGCAGGCGGATGCCAATGTGCGGGTACAGGCGGTGGGTAGGTTGTATGAATCGGGTGACCCGGCTGCACGGAATCAGTTGCGCTTGGAATTGGCCACTTCGCCGGACCCGGTGGTGCCCTGGGCGATTTTACGAGGAGTGGCATTGAGTTCACAGGGGGCTGCCCCGCCGAGGGAGTGGGTGGCGGTGCTGACGGATTTGCTGGCGTCAGCCGAGGAACCGTTATTGTCGGAATTGAGTTTAACCCTGTCGCGTTACAACGACCCGGCAACCTTGTCAGGTGTGTCGGCTTTGGCGCTGGACCCGCGCTTGCCTCAACCGGCAAGGGTGGCAGCAATCAATGCGTTGTCGGTAGAGCGAAGTCGCAACGCCACCGCCACGCTGATGCAACTGATTGAACCCCTGCAACCAGCCACGGTACGTAACGCCGCGTACAACGGATTGATTCGCATCACCGGTCAAAGCAACCTCGGCTACGACCAGGCGCGTTGGCAGCAATGGTGGCTGACGCATCGTGATCTGTCGGCTGAGCAGTGGCAGCGGCTGATTTTTGACAACCTTGATCAGCAGCGCGATCAATTGATCAATCAACTAAGGCAAACGGAATTGCGGCTGGTTGAATCACAACGATCACTTTATCGCAACAGCACGGCTGACAAACGACCGGCACTGCTGACAGCCATGCTTGGGGACACGGTCGAGGCGGTGCGCTTGCTGGGCATGAGTTTGTGCGAACTGGCGGTGGGCGAAGCCGGGCCGACCATGGCTACGCCTGAATTGCGGCAGGCATTGCTGGCCACCATGGACGATCAACTCCCTGAACTGCGGCAGCGGGCCACGCTGGTGTTACGTGACCTGGCGGAACCGGCAGCGGCGGACAAGGCGGCAGCGGTGTTGCAACTGGAACAGGAAAAGCGGCCCGAATTGTTGCGGGCCTATTTGTTGTTATTGACACGCATGCCGCGCACGGCAGCGGTGCAACCGGTGATCCAGTTTTTGCAACAAAGTCAATTGCAGCGCGAAGCGGCCGAGTTTTTGACCACATCATCACTGTCGGCCAATGCCATGCTCAATCCAGCACAGCAGGCCTCGGTTTTACAGGCGACACGCTCGGCTGTGATCAACAGTGAATCACCCGAACCCGCGCTGGTGCGTTTGCTGGCAAAGGTGGGTGAAGAAAACGATTGGCAGTACCTCCAAGGGCTTTTGGATCATCGTGAACCGGTGGTACGTCGCACCGCAGCACGCTTGTTGGCGGAGTCAACCCGGTCGCTCTGGCCGCTAGTGCAACGACTCAAAGAGTTACCGACGGGTGAACGCGACGAGTTGTACGCCGTATTGCTCGAGGGTGTATTGACCCGGGGCAACGCGCCGGAGCAAAGCACACAGCCGGGCGAATCGGGCGTGATGTGGTTTTTGGTGGAACAGCGACCGACGGACACCGCATTGAGCGAACGCTGGGAACGAGCTTTGGTGAACCTGGCCGGACGCGAGTCGGCCACGATGGTGTTGCGGGTGGATGAACGATTGCTGACCGACGGCGTCGGCCCGGAGTTGCGTTTACGGGTGCTCACGGCGGCGATTGATCGATTGTTCCCCGGCGCGACCGCAGGCGTGACGAGCAACGGCAATACCAACGCCAACGGCAATGCAGGGGCATCGGTAACGCACGACACGAGCAAATGGTCACTGGCACAAGCGCAGACTGCGGGGGCGTTGCTGTTGGCAAGGGCGCAGTTGCACGCGGGTGAAAAACAGTGGAGACCGGCTTTGAGCGATGCCCTGAAAATCGAACGCCATCAGTTGCAAGGGTCGATCACCTTGCAAGAGCGGCGGCAATGGGCACTGCTGGTGACACAAGGCAAACTGATGCTGGCGGATTACGACCTGCTGGGTTCGTATGCGAAACTGGTCACGGCTGCGCCAGCGGGGGCACCGGTGGATACGAGCGCGGAAAATACAGCGACATCGGACCCGATGGTGAATGAATTGGTAACCCTGTTTTTGCAGGCGGCGCAAAAGCAATTGCCGGACAAACCCGAACGCGCCCGGGCGCTGATTTTGGTGATGCAGGAGGCACTGCCCGGAGCGTTACCGCAGGTGCATCGCGCGACTTTGGCGGAGTTGGAAAAAGTGATCGGCCCGGTGCAGGCGGTGACACCCGCGCCCCTGCCCCCAGCGACGGCCAATCATGTGAGCCCGGAAACGGTGGACCCAAGGCCTTGAGTCATCACTTCATGAACGTGTGACGGTATCGGAAGAAGAGTCGGAAGTTTGACCCCGTGGCCCCGTAAAAGCTCGAATGACCGCGACCAGGCCGCTGCCTCCGAGTACGACACTCACCACTCCCGCCACGATCGTTGCCGTGGGGTTGTCATAAAGCATGGCGATGATCGCGGGCACGAGCAAAGCCAACAAGCCAATCAACAGGGCAAAAAATTGACCACGTCGAAACTGTGCGTTTTGTGCTTGTCGATCTTCGGAAAAAACTTTGGTGCTGTCTGATTCCATTTGATGGCGGTGTTGCTGTTCGGCTTCCGCCATACGCAAAATACGATCAGCGGCACCGGGCAACACGCGCTCATAATCAGCAAACTCGTCTGCGGCAGGTAACGGACCTTCGCGGTAGCTGGCAGCAATCAAAGCAGATCGCCCGGCCTTTTCCTGATTAGCTTCCAAGACAACCTCAGAAGCAGAAGGTCGTTTTTCGAGCGGGGAATTTGGTAAATCTTCACTCACTTGGTACTGACATCAAACAAATGCATTTGGCCTTTGGTTCCCTGGCGTTCATAACTACGAAGGGCTCGTCGTAAATCACCACCCACACGTTTCCAATCGTTGTGTAGCGCAGCCGACTCGCTTGGCCAAGGATAGACGATGGGTGCATCCATGGGAGCATGATCGCGCCCTTGGAACAAGGCTGTCAGTGAAAGAAAACCGCGCCAGAAAGATGACATTGTAAACCCTTGTTAAGGATTCATCATTATTATGGGGAAATCATGATTCTTCTGGATCGTAGCTCTCGAAATTCATTTCGTCAAAACAACGACGGATACTTGAATGTAAGTTCGTGGTCAATATTTGACTTTCACCGGTTTATGCGTCAGACTTACGGCATAATGTTCACCGCTGCGTTTTATTTTGCGTACTTTTGGGCCACCCCACGGATAGCCGCGACGGGAACGTAATCCTTCTACCAAGAACAAGAAGCACACGAACCCTGACGCGGCTGCGTCGGGGTTTTTTGTTGTTGGCCATTGCCTGTGTCGGGCGGATCGCCAACCACAGCCCCAAGGAGCGAGTCATGATCGTCGTGATGCGACCGGATGCCACCCCCATGCAAGTCGAACACGTGAAAGAACTGGTACGGGAAATGGGCCTCAAGGACCACCCCATCGTCGGCACGGAACTGACCGTCGTAGCGGTCATCGGCGATGATCGCAAAAAAGACAAGGACCGACTCGAACAGGCCCCGGGCGTCGATCGCGTCATGCGCATTCTGGCGCCGTACAAAATGGCGGCCAGGGAAATGCGTAAACAACCGACGCAGGTGAAGGTCAGTACGAATTGCGTGTTCGGGGGCAACCATGTGCCGGTGGTGGCCGGGCCTTGCAGTGTCGAAAGTCATGATCAATTGTTGAACGCAGCCGAGCATGTGAAGGCTGCGGGGGCACATGCACTGCGCGGCGGAGCATTCAAACCCCGCACCAGCCCGTATGCGTTTCAAGGCCTGGCGGAAGAGGGTTTGAAAATACTGGCCGAGGCCCGCGCACAGACCGGATTAGCGGTAATCACGGAAGTGGTGACCCCCGGCGATGTCGAATTGGTGGCCCGTTATGCTGACTGTCTGCAAATCGGCACACGCAATGCGCAAAACTTTCGCTTGTTGGAAGTCTGCGGTAAACAGCCCAAGCCGGTGCTGCTCAAACGCGGCATGGCCATGACCATTGATGAATACCTTCAGGCAGCGGAATACATACTCGCGGCAGGCAACCCCAATGTGATTTTATGTGAACGGGGCATTCGTACATTTGAAGATCACACCCGCAACACGTTGTCGTTGTCAGCGATCCCGGAACTGCATCAGCGCACGCATTTGCCGGTGATCGTGGACCCGTCGCAGGGCACAGGGCACGCCAGGCTCGTGGCGGACATGTGCCGGGCTGCGGTGGCGGCTGGGGCGGATGGTTTGATTATTGAGGTACACGATGACCCGGAACACGCCATGACCGATGGGGCACAATCGATCACCCCCGGGGCGCTGACGGAACTGATGAAATCATTGGCGCGCATCGCGGCAGCGGTGGAACGAAGCTGTTAACCTTTTGGCGCACGGCTGGATGGCGCATCAACACCGTCACCCAAGCACCCGTTAACAGGGAGTTTCACCATGGCAGAGCGGATCATCACGGCAGTGGGAACCGATCGCCCGGGGTTGGTCGGACAATTCACCGGTCATTTGCACCAGGCGGGGGTGAACATCGCGGACTCACGCATGGTGAACCTGCGCGGTCAGTTTGCACTGCTCTTGTTGGTGGAAGGGGAAGCAGCGAAGTTGCAATCGTTGGAAACCAGCGCACCGCAGGCGGGGGCAACGATTGGTTTGCAGGTGACCGTGGCAGCGATGCACAGTCCAGGGGTGAGTGGTCTCGGTGGCACAATTCCGGGGGCGGGGGTGCCGTATCGGTTGAAGACCTACTCGATGGATCAACCCGGCATCGTGCATGGGGTGACGAGCATTTTGCATGAGCATGGGGTGAACATTGAGGAATTGACGACGAGGCAGGAGTCGGCCCCGTTTGCGGGGACGACGTTGTTTACGATGCAGGCCTTGCTGACGGTTCCGGCAACCGTGTCGGTGAAAAAGTTGCGTGGTTCGCTGGAGTCGTTGTGTGATCGGTTGAATATTGACATGGATTTGGAGCCGGGGGATTGAGGTTGATAACGAACCACGACCGTCAATGAACTGTGCTTTTATCAATCGAAGCACCGCGGGTTTCCACCCGCGGCTAGACAGATCAATCACATTTCCTCATAGCCGCGGGTGGAAACCCGCGGCAAAGCAATGATTGAATCAATAGCATACGAGCTGCCAGTGGCACCCGGCGATGCTCTATAATCTGTCATGCGTTGCAATACTTCATGGATATGTGGTGGGGTGATCGCCCTGGGTTTGCTGGGTGCGATGGGGTGTCAGACGGCACCGGTCGGGCCGGGGATTGCGGACAAGGCGGAATTGCAGCCGATCAACGCGGCATTGCCGCCTGGGTTGGCCCCTGCTCTGCTGGAGTTACGTCGTGATGAAGCCCTGGCAAAGGCACAGATGACGTTGGCGGATGTATTGGCGACATTGCCTTGGCCGGTGTATTTGAAGGAGGGAAGTGACCAAGTGGCCACTTCATCTCTGCCCCCCGAAGTGTTACGCGCCTACACCGCCGGTCGATTGGCCTGGCGGGCAGGGCAGACGGCTGAGGCGATCAATCAGTTGAACAGTGCGCTGCGATTGGTGCCGGATCAACCGCAGGTGCTGGCACTGCTGGGTCGCATTCACTTATTAACCCTCAATCAGCGGGCAAGGGGTGTGCTGTTTTTGGAACAGGCGGTGGCGGGGGACCCGACGGATGTCGAATCGCTTTTTTTACTGGGGCGATCGGCCTGGGAACAGGGCCAGTGGGACCAGGCCATCGCACTGTTGGCCGAGTTGTTACAACGCATGCAGGGGCAAACAACATCATCGTCCACCGATGCGGGCATGGGGGTGCTCACGGGTCACTTGCTGGGCACGGCTTTGGAAAGGCAGGGTTACGATGTGGCCGCAGCCGAGCAGTTCACCATGTACCTGGATCAACAAGCCCCGTTTGGTCGCACCAGCACTTACCAGCGCGAATTACTTTTACTCAATCGCCAGAAGCCCCAACTTTGGCAGAGCGTCGGAGACCTGTGGGCACGGGTGGGTCGATGGGACGAGGCAGCCAGGGCGTACCAGCGTTCGGCGGAACTGGATGACCCGCAGGATCGGCCCGGGCTGACCGCACGACTTGCCTATGTCAATCTTCGCCTGGGTCAAAAGCAGGCGGCATCAGAAGCAGTGTTGGATTTTCTGGAAACTTCCCCGAGTGATCCGCGTGGGATTGAGTTGGTGACTTATCTGCGTGGGTATGAGTTACCCCCGGAGATGTTTGTTGAGCGCCTGCAACAGGTGTACGCCAACGCCAGTCGGCCGGAGGGTTTGGCACTGGCCTTGGCGGAGCTTTCGGACAAACGCCAAGCGCAGAAATTATTGCAGGAACATCTGACTTACGACCCGACGGCCTGGCGCGTGTTTGCCAGGTTGCTGCAACTGGCGGTGCAGGAAGAACAGGCACAGCCGACAGGTAAAACAAAAAAGTCGGGGCAGCGTGATACGACGGGTTTACGAGGCGCCCTTTTGACCACGCAAAAGGCGATTGAAAAAACCCCGCGGGCGGCCGGGGCGTATGCCCAGGCTTTGTTCGAAACGGTGTCTGCCCAGCAGGTGGAACAGGCGGTGCAAAACCTGCGCGAATCGGGGCAAAAACGCGCGGGGCTTTTGTATTTGTCCGCACAAGCGGCGATACGACAACAGCGCTGGTTGGCTGCGGAAATCGCCTTGCGGGAAGCACTGACGTTTGAACCAACCATCCCCGCAGCACAGCTTGATTTGGTGCGAGTCCTGCTTGCGCAGCGTCAGTGGGACCATGCGGGCAGAGTGCTCGAGGGTATCCCCGAAAGCAGCGTCGAAGTGGTGGGCTTGCGGGTGCAATGGCTGAGTGCGACGGGTAAACGCGATGAAGCGATGACGTTGCTGGATGAGCAACTCAAAGCGCAACCGACGCAGGTGGATTACCTCATCGCCAAGGCACTGCTGCTGCTGCAAAGTGGTGAACCATTACAGGCGCAGGAAGCCGAGCGATTGTTATTGACAGCAGTGGAAGCGTCGCCCTCGCAGGAACGTTTTTATCAACTGTTGTTTGGCATGTACGACCGGGATCGTGTGCCCAATGCGGCCCGGCAGCGCGTGGCTTTACTTCGCAAAGGGATGCAGCATTTGCCGACGGCGCGTTTGATTCGTTTGAAACGGGCGGAGGAGCATGTGCGTGCCAATGATTTGGTGGAAGCTCGCAGGCAGTTGGAAAACCTGCTCACCGAGCAGCCGGATGATCTGGCAACCGTGCAGTTGATGTTGATTGTGCTCTATCGCAGCGGGCAGGCTGATGCGGCACAAGCGCTGCTGGATCGACATGTCAGACCCGCCACGACGGACAAGCGGTGGTTGATTTTGGCGCAGCAGATTTATGCAGGCACAGGACAACGTGACAAGGCGATGGCGATGTTTGAACGGCTGGCGCTGTTGGAGCCGGCGGGGGCAAGGCGTGATGTACAACTGGCGAGTCTGTATTTGCAGACGGAGCGAGCGGAGCAGGCGGTGGCGCTGCTGACGCAAACGGTGGATAATTGGCCGGTGCGGGTGCAGGGCAAGGGTGAATCGGCCCACCAGGTGACGACGACTTTGCCAGAGTCGATGCCATCAAGCGTGACGGAAGAACAGGAAGCCGAGTTACAGGCCGATGACCAACCGAGTTTGGATCAGGCGATCGGACTTTTGTCACGGGCACTACTTCGGCTGAATCGTGCTGCGGAAATCGACCCGCTGTTTGAACGGATGTTGCGCAAGCACCCGTCGCAGGAAGCGGAACTGCGTTTTGAATGGGCGATGATGTTGCAGCGATTACAGAAAGGCGAGCGTTCGGAAAAAGAGTTGCTGCGGGTGCTGGAGCTATCGCCCAGTGATGCACGGGTGCTCAACGCCCTGGGGTATGCGTGGGCGGATCGGGGTGTGCGGTTGGAGGAAGGGAAAAAAATGATTGGGCAGGCACTGGTGAAGGAACCGGAGAACGCAGCATACCTGGATTCACTGGGCTGGGTGCTTTACAAGCTGGGGGATTTCAACGGCGCGGTGGACCAGCTCACCAAAGCCCGTATGCGGCCGGGCGGGGACCATCCGGTGATTTTGGATCACCTGGGTGATGCACTCTGGCGGGCAGGGCGCAAGACCGAAGCCGTGCGTTACTGGCAGGTGGCATTGGAGGGCATCACCGACGAAATGATGAAGGACGACCCCGAAGTGGTTCGATTGAAGACGACATTGCCGGGGAAGATTGAGGCGGCAAGTGCGAACCGTGAACCTGCGACGGCAGTGGTGCCCCAATGAGGTTGGTTGATCATAAAGCCGCCGATGGTATCGGCGGTCGGTTCGTCGGGGGGAAGGATGAATCAAATGTTCCATGAAGACAGCGGATACCATCCGCTGCTTTGGCAAACCCACCGCCGTTACAACCACGCCTTATCTTGCAAGCGCATGCAAAATGCCGCATACGCTTTCCTTGGCTGCCTGCAAGATTAAGGATGGTTTTGGGAATGAAAGCAGCAGGTTGATGATCAAAAGAATCCTGAACTTCACGCGGACGTGAAGTTCAGGCGTGTATGATTCAAAATCACCACATCACCACATCCAAACACCGCGCACTTGCGTTCGCGGCTCCGATACAAAAGTCACTCAAACACCATCATGTCATGGCCACGGGTGCTGGTGAGGCTGACGACCGCCCGGCCGTTGACATACTCAAAGGGCAATGCTTCCCCCACCGGTTGCAGCGTCACCTGCTCAGGGGCGCGGGGCAGCATCAATGAAAGTTTGGCGTTCACCAACGGCGTGGGTTCTTCCACGATGTCCAGCGTCGGGGTTCGCCGGGCGGGCACGAAACTGAGCACATGCACAATCGTGCGCTGGTGATTACGTCCGACCTGTTGCGTGGTGACGGTGATTTCCGCGTGTTTGGGCCCTTGCCACAGGGTAAGTTGTTCGGGGAGCAAGCGATTCAGGCACGCAGCGATGACCTGCCGACTCGACAACGTGCCATGCGTGGCGTAAGCCTTGAACAAGGGGTACGCACTGGTGATCACCCGTCCGCATTGCACCGCAATCGGGTATCGACTGGCTTTGTCCGTCGGCGTCTGGGCATGTGAACAGAAATGGTTCCAGGCACGCTCAAAGTAGGGTTCGACGACCTTACCAACGCCCAGCGCATTTTTATTTTTCAACGCCAAACGCAGACCCGGTTCGTACATCACATGATCACTGGCAGGCAGTTCACCCAGGTCGGCTTTGTCCAGGCGCAGGTACGTCACCGTGTAAGGCGAAGCGCCAAGGTTTTCAATGCCCTGTTCCTTCAACCACGGTTTGCCCTCGCTATCAAACCCTGCGGGACCACTGAACAGTACCGCACCGCCTGCTGCAACATACTTTTGCAACTTACCTGCCAAAGTATCATCGACTTGATACCCATCGGGCACGATGATCAGTTCATAGTCATCGAGGTTGCTATCGATATGCACGAAGTCGAACTGGTGAGCCAGTTGTTGCAGGGCACGGACGACACCTTCGGGCGCATCGCCGGGTTTGGCTTGATATTGTTTGGGGTCCAACGAACGCATGATGCCGATTTGGGTGACGGGTTTGGCATCGACGCACCAGGGTTCACAGGCTTGCACATGTTGATAGACACTGCCGATGGCTTGGTACACCGCACGATCGAGGGTGCCGCGCGGGTGCAGTTGATCACCGACGGAGCAGCCGCAGCCATGGGCGAGCATTTGTGTGCATTCGTAGAGCAGGGCGGCATGGGGTTTGAGTCCGCCGAAGTCCGCCCAGCTTTTATGAAAGCGTCCGGTCATGCCGATGGCAGGCAGATCGAAATTGCGGGCAAAGCGAACGTTGAGGGGAAAGTAGGTATAGCCCCAGCCGCCGGTGGGCAGGGCTTCGATTTCAATATGTTGCAGGTACTTCTTTTCACTGGGCAGATGCACCTTCGGTCGGCTGTTGTAGTAAACTTTGGGCGCCTTCTTGTGATACTTGGCCAATAGTTTGTTGTAGCGCGTCATGTATTGATGGACCACCCAGCGGGCATAAGTGGCGCGGTCGTTTTCGTGGACGGGGTTCAAACCTTGTTTCACCATGCCAGCCTTGGCCCAGTTACTGACCGAGGGCTGGTCCCAGCACATGTCCAAAAACAGCCCGTCCAATGGTTTGTACTTGTCACAGACTTCTTCAATCTGCTGCGCCAGGTAGTCGGCATACGGGCTGGACATGTCCAGTATTTGCCATGAGAACTGGTTGCCTTCCAGCGGTTTGCGACCGACGCGACTGCCATCGGGGTTCAGGGCGATCCAATCCGGGTGCGTGTCGGCGGCAAACTCATCGCATTGCACCGAGATATACACCGGGGCCGCGATGTTGCGCTTGTGCAGGGCATCGATCTGTTCACCCAATAAATCAAGGCCCTTGGGCAGCGAAGGATGACGTGCCGAGGCTTGGGTGTCGTAGTAAAGGTGGCCATGGTGACACTTGGCAAAGAGTGTCACGCTGTTGACGTGGGCCTGGGCCAGCATGTCGCCGAAGGTGTCAGCGTCCCATTGCGAGCCGACATCGGGGATGGCCGGGCCGGTGTGAAAGTCCAGGTGAATCTGACGGTTGGGCAGGGTCAGGGGCATGGATCGATTGTCCATTTCTCTATAAAAGGTGGTATTCGGGAAACCAACCGATACGCAGCGAATCAGTCGAACCATAGTATAAGGTGATAAGCCACGGCGTTGCTCATGCACGGCTCATCAGGCTTTTACCCTGTGCGCTTTGAACCAGGCTGCTCCAACGGGGCTTAGAACTGTGGAACCTGCTCATGCTCACTGCCTCACGATATACCCTGGCCTGAAAGTTACTTTTTCAGCAACGACCCGTTGGCCACTTCTTCGAACCCCCCGTTTGACAAGCTTTCACGCCCTGCGTCATAATGGCTCCATCGTGATCGGGTGTGGCACCCGATCGTTTTTCGAGATGGAACTCCCTGTCACAACTGGCCCTGTTGTAAGGAGGTCGCCTTGAGCGTTCTCACCAAAGTCTTCGTCGTGCTGGTGAACGTGTTGTCGGTGGCGCTGGTGGCATTGGTCATCGCCTTTGTCGCCAACACTGAAAACTTCAAACAGCAATTCACGGAAGTCAAAGCCGAGCGAGACAGCTTTGACGCCAAGGCCCGCCTGATTCAGGGCGAACTCAACCTGCTCAAAGGAGAGTGGGACAAGCAGGCCAAGACCTACGCTGACGAAATCAACGCCAAGCTGGCGCAGGCCAAGGCTGCGGAAGACCAGCTTGCAACCGTGCGTGCCGAACTGGCCGGTACCCGTCGTGACACCGCCAAGCTGGAAGCCCAGGTGTCGGGTCTGTCGGCTGCGATGTCGCAGAACCAGGCGATTCTGGATGCCGCCCTCAAGGAACTGGCGCAGCGTCGTGATGATGCGGTGAAGCTGGAAACCCGTGCCATTCAACTGGCCGACCGCAATAATGAACTGATGAATCAGGTCGAAGCCTACAACCGTCAGGTGCGTCGGCTCAACGAGCAGATGACCCAGCTCGACGAGGAAAAGAACAAGATCAGCGACCTATGGACCCGCGTGCCGCAGGATGTGCGTGATCGATTGACCCAGACCACGGCTGCGGCCGCCGCCGGCGTGGTTGAGGCCGTGCAAACCGCTGTGCCCGTGCGTGGGCAGATCACCAAAATCGAAACCGTCGGCGATCAGACCTTCGCACAAATCAACCTGGGCAAAACCGACAAGGTCGCCCCCAACACCAAGTTCATGATTTATCGGGACAACAAGTTCATGGGCAACCTCATCATCATGACCGTCAGCGATCGTGAAGCCGTGGGCCGGGTGGAACTCAATCAGGTGCCCCTGTCCGCAGGCGACCGGGTGATGAGCGGCGTGTTTTGAACCTCGCCTGTGTTTTCAACATCATCGAGTCAGGTTGATGTGATCGCTTGAATCACCCTTTGCCCGACGACCGCTTGTTGAAGGATTTTTGACATGACGCAAATGAGCACTCCAACCGCGACGGTTCCCGCCAAAAGCAACGTGTACACCGTGCTGGCGCTGGTGTCGGTCCTCATGCTGTTGGCAGGCATCGGCTATGTGACTTACAAGAACACCAACATGACCGAAAGTGTCAACCCCTTTGCACTGGTGGAATGATTTGCTGAAATGAATATTGGTGAACCACGAGCGCAAGCCCGTGGTTTTTTCATGGACTCGGGGCATATAGCCCCCGGTCAATGACCGAGGGTTATATGAAAAATCGCACAGACGCAGGGTGCCTGTGGCACCCATGCGATACAAACAACAACTGACGCCGAGGGCTTTAGCCCCGGATTTTTCTCAAACATCCGGCCCTAAAGGGCACGGCGTCAAGGACACATGTGTCACCGGCGGCAAGCTGCCAGTGGCACTCGATTTCATCGACGACGCAAAACCATGGCGTTGAACGGCCGGCCCTCACGCTTGTATTTACGTTCAAAATTACTACCCACCAATTCCCCTTCGCCCGCCCCGGCCGGTGGCTCAAATGGTTCCACGGCAAACAACTCCGACACCTGGGCCGCGCGATCCTGCATCCATGCAAAATAATCCGCGTGATCCGTGGCCAAACGCACACATCCGCCCGCTTCAAGCACACGATGCAATTCACGCAAAAAAGCGACCTGAATCAACCGACGTTTGTGGTGACGGGTTTTGGGCCAGGGGTCGGGGAAGTAAATATGCACCGTCCGCAGGCACGCATCCGGCAGGTAGCAGGCGACAAACGATGCGGCTTCACCATGAAGCAAACGCACGTTGGCCATGGCGTGACGGCGCACCCGGTCGGCGGCATATTTCCAAAAAGCCCGGGCATACTCGATGCCGATGAAATTCACCCCCGGCAAGAGCGATCCGTGCTGCACTAAAAACGTGCCCTTGCCCGAACCGATTTCCAGTTCCAAGGGGTGCTGCTGCGACCCAATCGGGAACCATTGACGCGGATGAAAACCGGTTTGATACGGCAGCGGGGCACCGGGTTCGGTGGGTAACGCCGGCAGGTCCGCCAGCGTGTACCCGTAACCTGTGACATCCATCGGCTTGCCATGCGAAAGTGAAAGTGACATGCCGCAAGGATAATCGAATTTCGACTTTGGACTTTGGACTCATCCGATACCCAAGTCCTCGTCACTGCGTTCCTCGTCCTTGGCTTGTTAAATCCAAAATTCAAAATCCGAAATCCGAAATTCATCGCCCGCACCACTCCCAAAGCGTCCACCACTCGGCGCGTTGTCTCTGCGCCAGCGACACATCCGTTGTCGATGCCCCCTGTACCTTTTCGACTTCATCCAGCAGCGTTGTCGTCTGTCGCCAGCGGTTTTGATCGCGCAACAATTCATGGGCAGCCGCCCGGCGATACCAATATCGACTGTTGCCAAAATCACCTTCGCGCCTGTGCAAAATCGCATGCCAATAGTCGAACGTCGGCTGGCCCTCGTGCCTTTGACATATCTGATGAGCAGCTTCCAAATCATCGACATACAACCACAATCCCGCCAACAGCGCTTCATGTCGCGGGTGACTGGCAAGCACCGGGTTTACCATCAATTTGGTGACATAACCCCGTGCATCGACCACCGGTTCGACCACCACCAAAGCCTGCATCGCCTGATCCCGCGGCAACGCCGACCACAAGGGTTCCAACGCTGAATGTAACGATGCATCACTGTCGCTCATGACATGTCCCTGTCAGGGTTTTGCTCATTCGGCATGAACCCCGGTCCCGCAGCAGCGTACCATCAATCAACCCCCCGGAAGTATTCACCATGACCCCCGCTGAAAAACAAGCCGTACTCACTTTATGTCTGCTGGCAGCCTTTGCCGACGGTCATAAACACGATCGTGAGCGTGATCAGATTCGTCAGGTGATGGACAGTTTAGGCTCGGACATTCCCCCCGGCCTATTTCAACAAGTGTTATTGCGCAAACCGCTGATCGCGGAAGTGGTGCAGCCGCTCACTACGCCTGAATTGCGTCAATTGGCGTACGAGTGGGCGGTGTGTGTTTGTGAGGCTCAGGGGTCGATCACTCCGCCGGAGCGTGATTTTTTGAATGAGCTTGGCCGAGCCTTGCGACTTGACGATGCTCATGGCCAAACCGTCGAACAACAGGCTTCCACCCTCGACAGCAGGCAGGTGGCGACATTGCTGCGCGAGTGAAAATTGAAATGATTGGGTGGTGATGGGGTGATGGGGTGATGGGGTGATTTTGAATCATCCACGCCTGAACTTCGTCGGCGGCGGCGAAGTTCAGGATGGTTTTTGTTTATGAAAATGATGAAAATGGATGAGTCATGAAAAAGTAAAATCCTGAACTTCACGCGGACGTGAAGTTCAGGCGTGGTAGGCAAAGCAATTCGGGTGTGTAAAATTCAAAATCACCAAATCACCACATCGCATAATCACTCAGCCCCCAACCGTGCCAACTGCTCCCGCGCCCAGCTCGCCCATTCCACTCGGCTGTCCTTTGCCACCACCACCGTCAGCAACCGTCTGACTTCATCGCCCTTGTCCCCCCGACGCACCAAAGCCCGCGCCAGGTTCGCCTGATAACTCACATTCTCCCCGTCCAATCCGATCGCTTTACGATACTCCTCCACCGCGCGATCCAATTCCCCCGCCTGTTCGTACACCATCCCCAAATTATTCCAAGGCTCGGCCTGTCGGGGCATCAGCTTTTTGGCAAACTCAAATTCCCACGCCGCTGCGTACCAATCCTTTTTCTTGAAATACACCTTGCCCAGGTTGTTGTGCGCCGGTCCAAAATCGACATCCGCCTCCAGCGCCGCCTTGAACGCCTTTTCCGCTTCGTCGATCTGCCCAGCGTCCAACGCCTTCAACCCCTGTTCATGCAACCGTCTGGCTGCATCCGTGTCACGCAAGGGCGAAGCGCTGATCGTGCGATAGTTGCCCGAGGCGTTGCCGACATCATCGCCGATCCGCGCTTTGGGTTGACCACAACCCAGCATCGCGCCCATTACGATGATCCATCCAACAATTGTCACGCACCAATGATGCATATTCATACTCATGAACCTGGTTGCCCTCGAACCTCACGCTGTCCCCGGCTGGTCGGTGCGTATAACAAATACACCACCGTCACCTGTGCATCCCACTTCGGCTGCTCATCCGTCCCGCTACGCGATGTTCGCAATCGCAAATCACGCACCGAAAGCCCCGTGTCGTTGGTCAGATGATAAAGCATCGTCACCAACTGCGTCAGCGTCGCCCCCCGCAATGACAGAGCTGTGGGTTTATGCACATACGGCGTATCGCCCACCCGACGACTCGATTGCGGTGCCACGCTCTCCAACGTCGCGGAGGGTAACTGTGCCTGCTGCATCGCCTGCTCAATCCGCTGACCCAGTTCCTGCACCCCCATGTCCCGCACCGAGGCCACCCTCGGCTGGGCACGTAACCTTTCAATGTCTTCCGCTGCCTGCAAACACACCGCCAAATCCTGCGCCATCGTCTGCGCCTGCCGACGTTGACTGGTCATCCATGAATAATTCCACCAGGCTGCCCCCGCCAATAACACCACGAGCAGCCCCGCCAGCAAACGCTGTCGCAGGCTTGCATCACCCAACGCACCCGCACCGTCGGAACGAGCCTTGCTTGTCAATCGTGCCAAACTCATGGCTCACCCCGCTGACTCACTGCCAAACTCACCCTCGGCTTGGCGGTGAAACTGAAACCAACCCCCTGTTCACGCAGCACCTGCGTCCGTGGCGGTTCCACTTCATACCACCCTGTTTGCCGAACCACCGTCGCCAACCGTTCCGCATCGCTGTGACTGCGTGCCTCGCCATCCACCCGCACCACCCCCGGCTCAACACTCAATTCCAAAATGCGCACCCGCAAATCACGCGGCACGCTCGCCAACACCTGCAATAAATGCTGCAAGGCATTGGCGCTGGTCCCTTGCTGCAATCCCGTTTCCGCCTGACCACTAAGCCCCGCCAGTTTACGCTGCTCACTCACCAGTCGACCACGAATGTTCCCCGTCGGCACACGCTGATCCGGTATCGCCTGTTTGAACACCTGCGCCTGGGCCTGCAATGATTCGCGCACTTGTCCCTGATATTGCCGACCACGCCACTGCATGGCCACGCTCACACTCACGAAAAGCACCATGATCGCTGTCGCCAACATCAACCATGAACGTTGATACGCGCCCTGATGATCCGGGGCCGCCAACGCATCGCGGCGCAAATCAACGATGGGTTGTGCGGTGCCGCCGATGATTTTTTCCGCCTGCAAACAAGCCGCGTCGGCCAAGGTTGTCGTCGATAAATCAACCACACGCTGACGTATTGATTCTGTCCATGATCGTGTTGATGCCTCAACATCACCACACACCGCGACCAGCGGTTGTTTGTCAGTTGACGGGTTGGCCTCATCCGACTGTATCGCTTTCTCAACACATGCTTTTGCTTCGGCTGCATCCGTCGCCAACCATGACCATCCGACCACCCGACCTTCACGCAAACTCAGCCAGTCAAAACCGATGGCCCCCTGCGCGTTTGTCGCTGATTTTTCATCACGCTCGCCCTCGCTGCGATTGTCCGAGTTGCTGTTTGGTATCGCCACCAACAAACCCATGAGCATCGGCTGTTGTTCGAGTACATACCCCGCCGCAAGTAAACTCATCGGCACCACATGTCGCACCGACACCCCGACCTTTTCCAACGCCTCGATCATCGGTTGCAGCAGCTTGGTCTCACAAGCCACCCCCATTGCCTGCGCATCGCTCATTTCCACAAAATCAACCACCATGTCCTCGGCTGACACCGGCAAATGTTCCTCGAGCGCATACATCATCGCCTGCCGTCGACCCGATCGTGGCAAGGCACTCGTATCCACCGTCGCACACAAACACCACGACGACGGCACCGCCAATACCGTCGGCTGATCGACAGCCCCTTCCAACCCCATCGCCTGCTTCACTTTCCCCGCGCGCTGGTCCATCGCTTCATTGTCCGACCATGACACCACCACGGCACGACACGACCCCTCACGCTTGACCATCACCAGCGCGTGATCCGACTCCAACATAATGACCCTTGCTTCACTCATGTTGCATCAACCGGGGTTGTCTTGCGTTTTATTTGTGTCGTGGGGTGTCCCTGTATTCGTTCGATCATTGGTGGTCGTCGTGGGCTGTGGGGTTGAAGCCCCTGCTGCTTTTTGCTTCGCGCGGTTGGCTCTGATTTCATCCAACCTTTTCTGCAACTCCGGCGGCAACGGTCGCCGGGTTGTGCCCACGGTCGAACCCGCTGTTGCGCCACCTGCCGCTGTAGTCGATGCTCCACCTGCCGCACCCACGCCGGTTGTCATCGACGCCTCGGTCTGCATCGGCACCATCAACGTCTGCGTCACCCCGCCGAACACCACCACCGCACGGTCCACCTCCACCCGAGTCACTTTCACATTGCCGCCCGCATCGTCCACCATCTGCCCCACCGGGCACACTTCCATCGACCCATCCTGTCTTTGAAAAATCGCCATCGAATGCCCCGGTTCATAAACCACCCCCACCAGTCGCAAACTCATCGGCAAGCCCGAACCATCCCCCGCTGCCAATTCATCATCGCCCCCCTCCGCGAACACAGGCCGCTGCCAGTTGACCCTCGCCACTTTGAGCAGTGCCGCCAGGTCCACCCGATCAATGGTTGTTGTTTTCGCTGGGGGCGTTGCGGTGCCTGCACCTGCTGCGTTTGTGCCCATCAACGATTGGGTTTCCGCCTCCACCGCCTCGGTTTTCACTGGTAACAAAACCCCCATCAGCAACACCAGCAACGACACCACCATCAGCGTCGCCGCAGTCAGCTTCATCCAATATTGCTGCTTTTGTCGGGTCATGTTCACCATGCAAACTCAAATTGTTGCCCATCATTGATACGTGCTGCGACACTGCCTGTTTCATTCTCAGCCAGCAACCCGCCCACCGTCACCATCAGTGTGTACCAGTCGCGTTGTGCCCCTCGGCGAATAATCCAAAGTCCATGCACCTCCGATTGATCCGTCATCACCCCCTGCAATCGCTGCCGGGTTGGGTCATCCAAATCCGTCACCGCTTTCAACCACTGCGACATCGTTCCAAACGGTTGCTCCCGCCTTGCTTCCATCAAATCCCCCATCTGTTTTTTGGTCAGCAATTCACCCAACACTTGCTCCAACACCCGCTCCGATGCCCGCCGCGCATTTGCCGCACCATTCCCCCAGCAAGTGATATCACGCACCAATCCGCTTGCTTTTTCACTGCCGACCAAATCCCCCGGCTGTGCGTTTGCAAACAACTGACCATAACCCCCCAACCGCGCCAACCCCTTGAACGATTCCCCCATCACCAACCCTTCCGCCATCGGCCTTACCCGAACCTGTACCACCTCACCAACATTCGCCCCCGAACCACTTACCTGTACCGTTCGTCGCAACCAGCTTGTCAACTTCGCGCTCGAGTTTCCTTCCAGTAATTGGTTCACATTCAACTTCGCCTGTTCATCGGTGATGATCAGTTCATAATCTTGTTCCGCCAGGGTCAACCAAAAACGTCGCTCGCTCGTCGGTTCACCTTCATATATCTGCACTTCACCGGGTTCTGCAATCGCCGCTCCTCCCCGTTCCGCTTGTTTCAACAACTCCTCCATTTGCCCCGCCAGCGTCGCCCGCAAGCTGGTCACCGCCCAGCGCCGTTGCAATTCCTCCACCCCGCTGCGTGCATGCAGCGCGCTATTCATACTCAGCCCCGCAATCCCCGCCAATGCCACCCCAGCCACCAGCACCAACACCAACGCCATGAGCAGCACAAACCCACCGTTTCGCGTGTGTGTCATCCCGACCTCGCCTTGTATCTTCCGGGGGGGCTTCATTGAATCGTCAGTATCCTTTCATGCGTCGGCATCACCGCATCATCCATCCACACCCGCAACCGCCAGACAAACCCGCCCGGTACAATTTCACGAATCAAATCCGTACCTTCACCCTGTTCGTCTGCCTGTACGCCCTTCAACTCTTGCTCTGTTGTTTCCATACTTGGCCGTCCCAGTGCATCCGGCCGCATTGCCTTGATCCAGGGAGGCGCGTTTTCAATACACAACCACTGCCCCTCCCACCGATGCCAAGCGCGTTGATACTCCGACAAATCCACCACTACCCCCCCAATTCGTGTCACTCCTGCCGCTCCCATTTGACTCGTTGTCGTTGCCGAGGTCGTCTCGCTCGATAACGTTGCATTGGCAGCGCCCGATACCAACCCCGTCCCAATCTGACGATAGCCCGTCGGTACAAGCTCAAATCGCCTCACGCCCGCTCCAACCAAATCCCGCGTTGTCTGTGCACCTGCCAACCCATCGCGCATCGTCTGTCGTCGCACCACCCATCGCCGACCATCGACTTCCTGCATCTGATACCGAACCGTTGCCACCCGATGCGTCACTTCCCGCGCCGATCCCACCATTGCCTGATATCCCGTCAGTTGCACTTCCCCCGACGCCAATGCCTCGATCCTCCCCGCATGGTTCAAATCCTCCCGCAACAAACTCGCCCACGCATCCAGCTCCTCCAACGTCATCGCTTTGTTCTTTCCACTCTCACCCCGCAACGGGTTCAACGCCTTCTCCGTCATTGTCAGATTCGTCACGACCGCCAATACGCCCACCATCAGCACCGTCGCCAATGCCGATGCCAGCAACAACTCCACCAGCGTCAATCCCTGTTGTAACGGCACGCGATTCTTCATGGTCGCGCCTCCCGTGCCGGTTGACGGACACGACCTGCCTGATTTCTCCGTTCACGTGCTGCCTGCTCCGCTTGCCGCCGTGCCAATCTCGCCGCCTCCACTGCCGGGTCCGGTTGCATCAAATCCACCTTCACCAGTATCTGGTCCTCTGAACTGATCGATCCCGCCTGCCCCAACCCCTCGGCCAACCTCACCTCCAGCCGCACCACCCGCGCCCCCAGTCGCTGCACTTCTGCGTTTTCCACCACCTTCGTCTCCCACACCATCCCCGGCTGCGTCGCCAACTGACCCCGTCCCTCCCTGGGCACCCCTTCCCTGCTCACCCACCAACCCGACAGCAATTCATCCGCAGCGCGCACCGCCACCTGCTGCTGCTGCGCTATCGCCAGTTGCCGGGTGTGTCGCGCCTTGGCCAATACCACCCCCACCAGTATCGTGCCCAATATCACGATCGCCGCCACCACTTCAACCAGCGACAGCCCCGCCCGCTTCCAGCCACTCAAACAGGTTTTGCACTTCCTGTTCATCATGTATCAGCGTCACCTGTCCTGTCAGTCCCGCAAATATCAACCACACACCATCACCACGAAACTCATTGACCCCCTTCGCCTCATCCTTATTCGTTTGGTCCACGACCCACCCCAACCGCACCGCAAACGTTTCGCTCCGACCCTGCGTTGAATACCTCACGTCCACCACCCCCGATCTCACCGTATTGATCCGCCTGCTTCCCGCTTCATCCTCCAACCACAACGACTCCCCCGGCAAAATCACCTTTTCGATCCTCAACCCCCGATTCATCGCCAATCGCACCGTATGACCCCCCGCCTCAGCCCCGTCACGTCCGTGCGTCATTCGTCGCAGTTCACCCCGATTCAAATCAATCCGCAAAACCGTCGCCTGCCCCGCTCTTTGTGCCGCCAATCGCGTCAACCGCTCAGCCTGCACCACCTGTTGCACCGCCCCTTGCCTGCTCCCCTGACGCACCTGGCCCGCCATCGACCACGCCGTCGCTGCCGCCAGTAAACCCATCAGCAGCACCACCGCCATCACCTCAATGAATGTGAACGCGCTACGCATCAGTCACCCTTGGCCTTGGTTTCCAAATTCCAACTGAAAACGTCCGTATTGATTCCCTCGCCGCCGGGTTGACCATCAGCTCCGAAACTGATCACCTCAAACGGCTCCTTCTCCGCCGGGCTGTTGTATGCGTATGGGTTGCCCCATGGGTCCGTCCTGCTTTTCAGATCAATCTTGCTCAGCCCTTCTTCATTGCTCGGGTATCGGCTGTGGTTGAGGTAAAACATCTCAATGCCATTGACGATCGTCGCGATGTCCGACTTGGCGCGATTCACCTTCGCTGCATCCACATTCCCCGCCACCCGCAGCACCACCGCTCCCGCCAGTAATCCAATAATCACCACCACCACCATTACTTCAATGAACGAAAACCCCGCCCTGTTTCTGTTTCGTCCACATCTCTTTGCCGTTTTCATTTGTTTCTCCTTTCGCCCGTTCCGCTTCCATTTCTTCTCCGCGTTCTCTGCGCTCTCTGCGGTGTAATTTCTTTGCATTGAAAATCCTCACAACACATCCCCCGCTTCCAAAATCGGCAAAATCGTCGCAAACGCAAAAAAACCCACCCCGATCGCCAGCAAAACCATCATCACCGGCTCCAACAGCGCCGTCAGCCGACTCGTCGCAATGTCCACCTGCACATCGTAATCCGCCGCCAAATTCTCCAGCATCGTCTCCAACTTCCCCGAAGCTTGACCCACCGCAAACACCTGAATCACCAACGGCGGAAACGCCTTGGTCTCCTCCAACGCCGGTGCAATGTCCCTTCCCGCCAGCACCGCCTTTTCACACGCCACCAGTGCCTCCCTTAAAACCTCATTGCTCACCGTCCGCTGCGCAATCTGCACCGCTTTCACAAACGCAAGGTCGCTTTTCAACAGCGTCGCCAGTACCATCGACATTCGCGCAATCGCCTGCTTGCGTATCAAATCCCCCACCACCGGCAACCGCAACTTCACCTCATGCCACCATCTTCGCCCCCTCTCCCTCCGCAAAAACCCCCGCACCCCCATCACCAGCAACCCCACCCCGATCAGCATCAACCACCACCACCCCACCAGCACATCACTCATGCCCTTGACCACCAGCGTCACCGTCGGTAACGGCTTGCCACTCTCCACCAGCACCCCCAGCAAATTCGGCATCACATACATCATCATGAACACCGAAAGCACCACCCCCATCGACAGCACAATGCACGGATAAATCAACGCCGACATCACCCGGTTCTGCAACCCCGACCACTTGCGCCGAAACTCCACCAATCGTGCCAGTGACACATCCAGCGTCCCTGCATTTTCCCCCACCTCCACGATGTTCAAACACAATTCATCAAATAACCCCGGCTGCTCTGCCATCGCCGACGTCAAACTTCCCCCGCCCGCCACATGATCCCGCAACAGCAAAATCACCTGCGCAAACCGCCCCTGATGTTGCCGACCGATCGTGTCCAGCGCCTCCAATAACGGTATCCCCGCACCCAGCAGTGTCGCCATTTCCTGAAGCAAACTTGTCACTTCGCTGCGATGCCGATTCACCAGGTACCCGGTCCATCGACCCTGCCCCGATCGCGCTTTTGATTGCACCAATTCCCGTACCAAAAGCCCCCGTGCCCGCAACTGGTCCCGCGCCGCCCTCGCCGAGTCCGCCTGTATCGACCCGCGCACCGTCCCGCCCCACGCTCCGCCAATGCCCACGCCATTGCCCTCGCCAACAGCTTGGCCGTGCGAAGCCGACGACGACTGCGCCGTGTAAACAAACACCGCCATCACATCACCCCCCGCATCGACACTCGCATCACTTCATCCAGTGTCGTTAATCCCTTCGCCACCTTCGCCAACCCGTCATCCGACAAATGATGCATACCCGCTTCCACTGCCGCCCGGTTGATCGCCGAGGCCGTCTCCCGTGCCTGCACCAGCCCGCGAATTCGATCATCCATCATCAGCAATTCAAAACAACCGATCCGCCCGTGATACCCCGTCCCGCGACATGCCTTGCAACCCATTCCTTTCCGATATTTTTCCAATTCCTCCGCCCCCGGCTGATAATGCAACGCTGCCAACTCCGCCTCCGTCGGCTCATACTTCTGCCCGCATTGCCGACACACTTTGCGCACCAATCGTTGTGCCAGCACCCCCACCAGCGAACTACTCACCAAATACGGCTCAATCCCCAAATCCAGCAGCCTCGTCACCGCACTCGCCGCATCATTGGTATGCAACGTGCTGAACACCAAATGCCCCGTCAGCGCCGCTTGAATCGCCAACACCGCCGTCTCGTGATCACGTATTTCCCCGATCATTACAATGTCCGGGTCCTGCCGCAGCACACTCCTCAACCCGCTGGCAAACGTCATCCCCTTTTTGTCACTGATCTGAATCTGGCTGATGCCATCCAACTGATATTCGATCGGGTCTTCCAGCGTGATGATGTTGTGCTGCTTCGAATTGATCTGACCCAGCGACGCATACAACGTCGTTGACTTTCCCGAACCCGTCGGCCCGGTCACCAATATCAACCCATGTTCCACCCCGATCAGTCGCGCAAACCGATCGTGCGCCCGCGCATCCATCCCCAACTCATTGAGCGTGTACAACCGCGCACTTTTATCCAGCAACCGAATCACCACCCGCTCCCCGTGACTCGCCGGCACCGACGATATCCGCAAATCAATCACCCGATCCCCCACCTGCACCGTCGCCCGTCCGTCCTGCGGCAGCCGCTTTTCCGCAATGTTCATCTTCCCCATCACTTTCACGCGACTGGTCACTTCCTCTCTCACTCCCCCCGGCAACGTAAACACATCAAACAACACCCCGTCCATCCGCAGCCGAACCATCAACTTATCCTCATACGGCTGAACATGAATGTCCGATGCCTCCTGCTGCACCGCTTCAAACAAAATCAGGTTCACCAGTTTGATTACCGGCGCACGATCCGCCACGTTCAGCAAATCCTCCCGCGCCGCCAATCCCTGCACTTCCTCCATCACCTGCTGCCGATCCAATTTCTCCACAAATGCCTGCGCCGCGCCTGTCTGCTGCCCATAGGCCACGTTGATCGCTGCATGCAGGTTTTTTTCATCCACCGCCACCACCTTCACCACACCCCCCAGCCGACGACGCAATACATCCAGCGTCTGCGCATCATTCGGGTTCGTCATCGCCACCAGCACATGCCCGTTGTCACTGGCCAACCCCAACACCTTTTTACTCCGCGCAAAATGAATCGGCACCTTCTGCACAAAGCTCGCCGATGGTTGCAGCTTCGCCAAGTCCATCGCCACCCCCTCCGTTGACACTGACGGTGCCGGGGTCGATGTCTCCGACTGCAAGTTGTCCGCCGCTGCCTTCATCACAAATATCACCTGTTGATGCCGCCATCATCAGCCCATGTACACATTGTGCTTTCACTGCTTGACGCCGAGGGCTTGGCCTAGGCCTTCACCGTCATTCCCTTGATTGACGCCGAGGGCTTCAGCCAAACCGTCATCGTCTTTTCATTCATTGACGCCGAGGGCTTTAGCCCCGGTTTTCTTTTCCTTCATTGCAGCCCTGTGCATCATGACCTTCACATCCTGCATCACATTTCATTTGGCCACTCGGCCACTCGGCCACTCGGCCACTCGGCCACTCGGCCACTCGGCCACTTCATCGTATTACCTCACCGCCGCCGGCTCACTGGTCGGAAAATCACTCAACAGTTGCGCCTGGGTTGCTGCCTGGCTTGACAATATTTTCAGGTGCTTGAACTTGTCATCCCGCAAAATCACCGGACGAATGAACACAAAAAGCGTCGCCTGTCGCGCTTCCTTACTGCGATTGGAAAACAAATATTCCACCAGCGGAATGCGCCCCAAAATCGGCACACGGTCCACCGACTCCGACAAATTCTCGCGCGTCAGTCCGCCCACCACGATCGTGTACCCGTCCGGTATCGTCGCCACGCTTTTAAGCGTGTTGCTCTGCCTGGCCGGTGGCAGCGTCTCCGATCCCTCACTGCTGAAACTGCTCAGTGTCGCTTCGTATTCCAGCTTCAAATAATCGCCTTCGCTGATCTGTGGCGTGATCGTCAGGTTCGTCCCCGCTTTCACAAACCCACCAAACCCCTCCCTCGACGCCTCACCCGTCGCAATCAACGTCGTGAACGGCTCCTCATTCTCGCTCACCAGCGAACCCGTCGCATTATCGTTCACCAAAATGCTCGGCCTCGAAAGCACCCTCGCCCTGCTGTCCGATTCCAGCGCCCGAATCACCACCTCCGCAATGTCCGCACTGATCAGCGCCCCGGTAAAACCAAGCCCCGGCTGCAATGTCAGCGCCCCGGTCCCCGGCGGGTTCCTCGTACTCAACCCAAACGATGTGAAATTCAGCAAGTTCCCCCCGTCCACACCGTCCCTGCGCTTGATTTCCACCCCCAGTGAAAAATTGTCGCTCGTATCCAACACCACAATCGTCACATCCACCAGCACCTGTGGCCGACGCACATCCAATCGCTGAATCAACTTTTCATACACCGCGTGCATCGACGGCGGCGCAATCATGATGATCGTGTTCGTCGCTTCATCCGCAATCAACCGCGCATCACGCAACTGCACCGATCGCCCGCCACCTCGCCGTTGACCGTCCTTCCCCGCATCCGTCGCCCCAAGGCCTGGGGTGTTAAGGCTCTCCTGCGTCGGTCCATCAATGAATACTCGATCCGCAGCTTGTGTACGTTCGCGCTGCCCACTTGTCACACCTTCCCCTGCTGTGGTCGCTCCGTCCAAACTCACCCCCGCCAAGCCCTCGCCCTCGATATCCTGTAACGTGCTCAGCACATCCAGCGCTTTTGCATTTTCCAACTTGTAAAACCGTATCGGGCTTTGCGCTTCGGCCACCGGCTTATCCAGCACCTCCAGCATCCCCGCAATCCGCTCATGCACCTGCGCCGTCGTCGTCGCAATCAACAAATTCGCCTCCCGATCCGTCGCCGACTGATACAACCGTTTTGCTGTCAGCTCACCAATCAAACTTTTCACCAATCGATCCACCTGTTCCGGCGCAGCCGTGGTCAACGCATACACCTTCGTCTCCAACCCCAGCGACACATCCATCGAACGAATCAACTCAACCACTTCTTCCACCTCGCCCGGCAAACCCACCACCGTCAGTTGATTGGTCCTTTCATCCGGCAACACCGACAATGTCGTCGCTCCCGCCCCCGGGGCATCGCCCCCCTGAGCCTTGGCCTTGCTGCTGATCACCTGCGTCACCCGTTGCGCCAGCCCCGCCGCCTCCGTGTGCACCACCGCTATCTGACGCACCGCCACTTCACGCCTCGGCCGATCAATCACACTCATCAATTGCTCAATCCGCGCCACGTTCCCCGCATAATCCGTCACCATCACCAGCCCCCGATCCGCCAATACCGTTACACTCGCCAAATTGCTCGACAAATACGGCGTCACCAACTGCTGCATCTGTGCCGTCGGCGCATGTCGTAATTCAAACACCCGCGTCACCGGCTGCGTCAGTCGAACATCCCCCGTCGTCCCCGGCCCGACCGCGATCGTCGTCAGTTGCTTGACGTTTTCCACCCGCATCAGCCCCGGCACTTCCGTCTGCACCGCCACCAACCCATGCATCTTCAAAACACTTTCCAGCAGTGTCATCAGCATGTCCGACGGTATCGCCGCCGGAACCTTCAGCGTCACCTTGCGTGCCCCCACCGTTTCATCAAACACAAAATTGATGTTTAGTCGTTTACCGACGTAATCCACCAACACCCGCAAATCGACATTTTCCGGGAAGTTGAGCGTCACCATGCCCTGCTGCGCTGGTGTCGTTCCTTCATCGCTGGGCGTTGTCGTTCCCTGCGCCCACACCCCCATGCTGCCCAAATACAAACACGCCGCCCCCAGCAGGCAGCGTGAAAATGATGTGAATTTTCCGTTCATGACTTTCTCCAACCCCTCGATCTTTCGTACCCGCGCCGCCGACGGTCCCCTGGGGCGCTTCTGAGTGGTTGGCTGTCGCTACCGACCGCGGGCCACCCGTTCAATTTGTTCGAGGTAGGTCTGAATGTTTTCGCGCGGGTTGACCTGTTGCGCCCTTCGCAACAACGGCAGGGCCTGGTCATACTTGCCCTCGCGCACCAGCAGCTGTGCATGTCGAACCTTCGCATCCGCTTCAAACTTTTCCATCGCTGCCGCCCGTTCAAAGTAAAAAATCGCCTGGTCCCGGTCCCCCGCACGCAACTTGTACTGACCCAACAAAATCAACGCTTCCCCATCCAGCGGGTCCAGTTTCACAATTTCTTCCAGCAATCGCGATTCTTCCTCGCCCGCACCCTGTGCCACCGCCAGGCGTGCCCGCAACTTCAAAACATCCTTGCGTTCGTCAGCACTGAACTGTTCTGCATGGTGTTGATCAATGTAATCCAGCAATCGACGGGTATCGTCCAGCGCCCCCCGAGCCGTGAGCACTTTGGCCGCCCGCACCGCACGCTCGGGTTTCACTTTCGGGTCCAGCGCCATTGCCTTGATATACACATCCACCGCCTGCCCGTACAACCCCTCGTTGATGTAAATGTCCGCCAGCATCATCAAACTCGCCAGCGTCGATTGACCCATCTGATCCATAATTTCATAGTTTTCCGCCGCCCGCATCGGTTGATTCAAACCGATATACGCATTGGCCTGCAGCAGCCACAAGTCGCCGCGCTGCGGGTTGTCGTTGATCAGTTTGCCCACCAGCGCGATTACATCGTGCCACCGCTCTTGTTTGTAAAAGCTGCGCACCAAACCCATCTTCCAATCCAGCGTGCCCGGGTCCAGCAATATCGCCATGCGGTAAGCCGACTCCGCCGCCAGTTGATTCTCCAGCGATGCATAGGCAAACCCCAGCAGCCCAAACGCCAGCCCGTCACCCCCGCCCTGTTCGACCATCTTGGTCAGGGCCGGTATCGCCTTGTCGAACTGATTCAACCGCATGTAAATCAAACCCAGGTTCCGCCATGCCCGGCGAAATTTGGGGAATTTTTTCACTGCCACCGCATACGCCGCCGCCGCCGGTTCATATTCCTCGCGCTGAAAATGCACATTCGCCAGCGTGAAATCAAACACCGCGCTCACCGCTTCGCCCCGACTTTTTTCCAGCAATTCAATCGCCTGGGGCATCTGATTCCCGGCGATGAACTCCATCACCTTGATCATCGTTTCGCGTTCCTTCACGGACACGCGCGGTTCGACGTCGGTTTCTGAAAGGTAGCTTTCCGCCAGTTGTTTTTGAAACTCCGCCGAGCGCATGATCGCTGACATATCCAATGACTCGCCACCACGACTGGCGCTGTTCACACTCGCAGCCGCACTCGTCACCGTGCCTTCTGCCGCCACACCAGCCGGGGGCGATTCCTTCCACCACGCCCCCGCCGCCACCGCACCGCCGTCGGGCTGCTGCCCTTGCGCCGATGCCGCTGCGGGCGTTACCGATGAAGGCGAACCCTGCGCCCGCACCGATTCGCTCACGGTGCTCACGCCCATGCCGACCAACAACACGCTTAATGCCAATCGTTTCATGATGCTTTAATCTTTCGGGAATGTAATGGGGACACGCATGCGGAATCGCACCGGCTGGCCCTGACGCTTGCCTGGTTCAAATTTCCACTGCCGAACAGCCGCCAATGCGGGCTTGTCAAAAATCGGGTCCGTCGATTGTTGCACGATCGGGTTCTCCACCCGGCCGCGCTGGTCCACAATGAAAATAATGTGCACCGTACCCGGGGCTTTCCGCCGAATGGTCGCATCGATCGTCGGCCCGGGCTGATACACAATCCGTGGCTGCTGATCCAAATCCGACAACGAAAACAACGCATCGACATCTTCCGCCTTCGAAGCCGTCACCGTGTTCAGCTTCACCGCAAAATCACCGCCAAACGACCCGTCGCCAAACCCACCCGGGTTCAATGCCAACTCCAACTGCGACAAATCCAGCCGCTGCTCCATCGGTTCCTGCAACTCCGGCGGTTCCTGTGGCGGCTCCTCCGGCTTGGGTGGCTCCTCCTCCGGCGGCGGGGGCGGGGGTGGTACATCCGTTACATCCACCGTCGTCACCATCGTGTCGGCCTGGGGCCCGCCACTGATACTCTGCATCAACGGCAACACCATGAAAAACAGCAGCGTCAAACCCAATGCACCCACCACCACCAGCACGCGGTGCAACAAAGCCTTCAAAAAATGGGTCGCTTTTCGCTGTTTCACGCTTTGACTTTCATCGCTTGGGCGGCAAGCTCGCCAAACTCACCTTCTCCGCACCCGCCAGCTTCGCTTCATCAATAATTCGCACCAGCAAACCCGACTGACTCGCGGCATCCGCCTGAATGATCACCGGCACGTTTTCCTTTTGCAGCATCCGCTTCACCAACGGCTGCACCCCGCTGATTCCAATCTCACGCCCCCCGTACACCACTTCACCCTTGCTCGTGAGCGCAATCAATATGCTGGTCTTTTCCAGCTGCGCCGCCGACGCTGCCTGCGGTTTGTCCACCTCCACGCCCGTCTCTTCCACGAACACCGTCGTCACAATGAAAAAAATCAGCAGAATGAACACGCAGTCGATCAGCGGCGACATGTCAATGCCCGCTTCACCGCTGTCATCCGCGCCTGAATCTCGAAAACGTCCCATATCAAACTCCCGTCGATACCCTGCTTTGCTATCGTGTCACAGCTTGATCTTTACATTTTTCGACATCGCTCCGACTCATGCGCCACTGGGTTTCATCGGCGAAGTACCGGTCGCCTCCGCGCTCACCGACGCTCCCGGCGACGACGCCGAACCCGAACCCGATGATGACGATGGCGATGAATGCCTGGCTGCCAGCTTTTCCATCGCCTTCATGCGCCGATACAGCCGCTGCGTACACACCGTTTCCAAGTGCATCAAAAACGCTTTGTAGCGATCGTGCTTGCGTGCCAGTTGATACTGAAAAAACAACCCCGGCAGGGCAATCACCAAACCCGTCATCGTCGTGATCAACGCCTCCGAAATACCCGATGCCACCAGCGTCATCGTCTTCTCACCCCCCGACCCTGATGACAGCGCCCCGAACGTCGTGATCATGCCCGTCACCGTGCCCAAAAGCCCCAGCAATGGCGCCACCCCGACACATATTTTCATCACCTTCAAATCGCGCGTCAGCGGGGCAATCTCCGTCGTCCGCAATTCTTCAAACGCCACGCTCATTTCCCGCAGCGTATGCGCCCCGGTCACAAACTCCAGCATCTCGCCGATCGGCCCGCTGCGTTCCTGCGGGTGATCAATCCAGTGCCGCCAGGTCTTCTCCGGCACATTCAAAAAACCCTTGCTGAAAAACTTAAGCTGCAAGTGCACCCCGATGCCGAACATCACCACCGCCGTCAGCGCGATCGCGGGCATGGCCCAGCCGCCCGACAGCCACAGCACCCACGCCTGCTCCCACAACGATTGAAGTTGTAACATCCAATGATTCATATCGTTTCCAACACGCCGACTTCCACCCGTCATCACTCACGCTTTCCGCCAGCAAACTTACGCATCCCTGCAGCCATACCAACCCCATCACGCTGCTTTGCTTTCCGGTGTCGATGGCGACGGCGGTGGTGTCGTCGGAGCCGGTGGCGCCGGTGGGGTCGGCGGTACGGTTGGCGCCGGGGTGCTTCCCGCCTTGCTCACCTGATTCACGAATGCCACCGCTGCCTTTTCCATGTCATCGACAATGCCCCGTGCCTTGCGATTCAAAAACGCATGCAGCAGCAATGACGGAATCGCCACGATCAAACCATACTCGGTGGTGATCAGTGCTTCCGAAATACCGCTGGACAGCATTTTCACATCCCCCGTGCCGAACACTGTGATCAACTTGAACGTGTTGATGATGCCGGTGACCGTGCCCAACAGCCCTAGCAGCGGCGCGGACGAAGCAGCAATCGCAATAAACGGTATGAATCGCGTCACCTTCAGCTTCGCGGTCATCACCTTTTCGTACATCACTTCTTCGATCAGTTCACGCGGTTCCTTGATATGTTCCGCGCCCACCACCAGCATCGCCCCGGTGTGTCCGCCGATGCGCTTGGCAGCATTCATCGCCCCGCCCGCATCATGCTTGGCCACCGCATCCAGCAACGCCTGCATGTGTTTGCGTGAAGGCCGACGTTGCAGCGTCAGCATCAACCACTTGTAAAGCGCCACCAACAGCGCCGCTCCCGCCAGCACAAAAATGGGCACCATCACCGGCCCACCCTTTTTGATGTGTTCCATCAATGTTTCCTGAGTCGCTTCGATCTTGTGCGCATTGCCCAGCGTCGGGTCCATCGGAAAGTGCCCCGATCCGCTTTTCACCAGCGCCCCAGCCGCCAGCGCATCCTCCGGCACACTGAAAGGTATCACCGTCGGTTCCAACGACCCCAGCCGCTGCTCAGCCGTGCCCACCGTCGCCCCATCGTTGGACGCAAACAACGCCAGCGGACCGACCACCACAAATCGCCCCGGTTTGACCATGCCCCCCGCATCCACCGCCTGTCCTTCAAATGCTTTGCCCCCCAACGCATCCCCCAGCCGATCCAGCGACAGCGTCAACAAAGCCGACTGTGCCTTGAACACCTCCAACTCGTTGAGTTGCGTGTTCTCCATCGCCAGTCGGGCCGTGTCCAACGGCGGCCTGTAGCGCTGCAATTCCGTAATGTGCAGCCTTGATTCAAAATTGCGGATGTACTCGGTCATCAGCGTCGTCAGATAACCGGTCTCATCCTGCCTGCTCTTGATCTCGTTGCGCAGGTTCGTCAGGTCCAGCGTCCGTGAGTCCAAAATGCGCGTCGTCTGTTGAAACTCGCTGCGGGCTTTGGTGAGTTCGCTTTCCAGTTCACCAAGCTGCCTGGACAGCGGAATCATTTGCTCGGCTGACTTGGCGCGTAACTCGCTCAACTCGCGCAGGCTCGCCTCCAGCCGTTGTTGTAACGAACCAGCCGCCTGTTCGAACGTCGGCTTGGTCTGTTCCTCTGCCACCGCCAACGGCATCGCCGACAGCATCAACATCAAACCCACACTGGCAAAAAGTTTTTTCATGTCAGTTCACTTACTTGGTTTGCGGAATTTCAATGGGAAGACGAACAAACGAAGCCACCTGCTCGTTTTTCATGATCGCCAGCATCAGACTCACCTGCGGAGCAATCGCATTGTCCGCCGTCCAGGTCCAACCCTCGGTCTTGGGCCGACCATAACCCGCCAGGTTGCCGTTGGCGCTCACGTAATACCCCTGCCCCACGCCCAGGTACACCGCCGCCACCTCTGCCGAGCTTCCATCAGGCAGCGGTCGCACCTCACTGGTCAGCGTGATCTCGCGGTTGAACTTGTTGACCTCATTCAAAATGCCCACCACGTTCTGATATCGTTCCCCCAACGACAATTTGATTTCCGTCGCCGCGGTCCCCGATGCTGGTATCCGCTGACTCAAGGGCTTGACCCGTTCCCGAATCGGATCGGGCAATTGTGCCAGCAATTTCAACGTTCGACTTTCCAATTCACCAACGTTGGCCGCCAGGGCCGCAGCCGAGGCCTTGAGCTGTTCGTTCTGTTGAACCAATTCTTCCCGACGTTTGTCCGCATCGGTGATGCTTTGCTGGGCATCCTTGATCCGCTGGCGAATGGTTTCAATCTCCCGCTTCACCAGCTCGATGCGCTCATTCATCACTTCCCTGCCCAGCAGCATGTCGCGCTGTTCCTGCGAAATTACCTTGCGCGTCTCCACCCAGCGTGCCATCGCCTCACGGGTGGTGTTCACCTGCTCACGGGTGTCGGTCTCCTGCGCCATCAACGGCGCACCCACACCCATGGCCAGCCCCAGCGTCGCCACCCCCAGCAACCACCCACCCCGACCACAGCCGCCAGCCTTGGCAAAGCACGTCCGATGACGCCCCTGCGTCGTCGCAGTAGTCCCGGCGGGTTGCTCTGCACGCCCACTTCTGTCTTGATTTGTTTTCATCTTCATGGCCTTATTCATCGGCAGACTCCAGTCATACGAACCCTTCTTTGTACTGTTAATTTGTGATTAAATTGTTATTAGAATTTGAATTCCGCGCTAATGCTGACGGACAGGTCGATGCCTTTGCGGTACGAGGATCGCAATGTGTCGCCGGGGATAAACTCCGAACGATAAACATCCTTGAATGTTGTGTTCGTCAGGTTCTTGGCAGCAAACTTGACCTTGATGTGTTCGCCGATTTTCTGACTCAAGGTGAAATTGAGGCTATCGTGCTCTGTCTCATAAATAGCCGGTACAAAGAAACTTGCTATCTGGCCGGGGCCGACTTTGAGGGTATCGCCCTGGAGGGTGTAAAACAGACCCAATTGAGTCCCGGTGCTTTCGACATCGTAAGTCACAAAAAAGTTCGCCAAATATTCCGGCGCCTGCAGCATCTCGCGGGAGGATATCAGTCGGCTACCTACCGGTGCCAGCAACGCCCGGTCCAGAGTCGCTATCTCCGATTCCGAAACATCCACCCTTGAGCTGATAAATGTGGCGTTGGCTCCCATTGACAAACCCAACAATTCTTCCCAGAAAAATCCCAGATCGTGGCGGGTTTCCAGCTCGTAGCCAAGCATCCGTCCACTGGGGAAATTCACTGGTGTGGTATAACGACCAGAATCCACTGCAAAACTTTGAATGTATTCAATCGGCTGGTCAATGTCTTTGCGAAACCACGACACCGAAAACAGTCCGCCGTTATAGGGTCGATAATCCACTCGTATGTCATAGTTCTTGAGTGCCGACATCTTCAAGTTCGGATTACCCACAAACACATCGCCGCCCAGAAACTCCTGCTGTGCAATCGGCGTCAGTTCACGAAACGTCTGACGGGCCACCGTCTCGGCGTAGCCGGCGCGAATCGTCAGCGGTTCCCAAGGCGTCACCACCACACCGATCGAAGGCAATACATCGCTCTGCGAAAATTGCGAATCCCCCAGTAACAACCCAGTGTCAGGGTCCAGCACGCGCTGACCCGTGATCGGATCAAACAACGTTCGACCCCCATCAGACCCCGGCGGTATCACCCGCGCATCTCGCCCCGGATCGATCTGCGTACCGATCTTCACGGTCTCAAAACGCGCCCCACCGATGAGCTTCAAATAACGATTGAGCGGCAGATCAATCATGTAATACCACGCTGACATATCCTGACTGCCTCGATAATCAATATCAATATCCGGGCCACGACCAATAATGTAACCCTCGGTTAAAAAGCTACTGCTCCAAAAAAACTCCCAAGGCTGGCCGTCCAGTCCCGGATTGGGGTTTTCAGGGAATGAATTGAAATTACTAAAACTATCCTGACGAAATTGACGTTTGACCCGATCATCGAACAGACCAAACTTAAAATAACCTTCGTCGCCGCTCCATTGCTCGAACGGCAGTTTCAGATTGATCGAAAACTGGTCGCTGTCCTCGGTAATTTCCTGCCAGGTGCGTTGCACGTTCCCCAACAGAAACTGCGCCGCAGGGGTTTCAGCGCTGTGCCGGGACGGAAGAATAAAAATGTCAAAAAAGTTGGCCTCCGGCACCCAACTTGACCCAAACTGCCTTCGATCCGGTTCGTTCATCCCCGCGTGGTTGGCCGACACCGACCAGTCAAGCTGCGGTGACAACATCTGGAAAAAATCTTCTACGCCCAATGGATTGATCGGCAGCGTATGTTTGCCCGTAAGTTGCAGCGTTTGGGTCAATCGCTCCTCATATTTGAGCGTCTCGAACCGAATGAACGAGGCATTACCACGAGTGATAAAGGAAAAGGGGTCCGTCGGATCAAAATCCGGATTGAAAAATGCCCGGCTGCGCGTGTCCTCGGCCAGAATCGCCGTATCCTCGGTCGTACGTGTGTGCAAAAAAATCAAATTCAACGCATGGTGCTCGGTCTCGACCCCAAACGCCGCCAAGCCACCGATTTTCAGCTGTTCCGAAGCTTCGGTGATATCCAGCAAAGACGTGCCGCCGACCGAATCAATTTCCCCGGAAAATCGCGGAATCAGGGGTGTCCCACGACCATTGAACAACCAGAGCGTATCTTCACGTTTATTATCAGTGAAGGACGCACCACGCTTATAAAAGATATTCACCAACCCGCCGATACGCACATCATTGTCGAACTCATGCCTTCCGCCAGCGGTCAAATCCCAGTCGTAATCGAACGGAGCCGTGCCGCGTGATACGCCAATTGCCTGTGGGTTGGCCAGCACGTCACGACCATTGGGGTGAACCCGATCGACCACCTGATCGCGTCCCCCATCATCAACCCCCAGAAAGCTGACGCCGCCGCCTTTGTAGGTCAGAAATTTGTCACGGTTCTCCATCACTTGCGTGTTGAAACCCGTACCCACGCCCAATTGCAGAATGTTTTCGTCCGGGATGCCCTTGAGCACCACATTCACCGCACCACCGGATGCATCGCCCTGCTGGTCGGGCGTAAAGGTCTTGCTCACCTGAATGCTTTCGATCACCGCGGAGGGAAATTGGTCCAACTCCACCGCACGGGTTTCCGCATCCGCCGAGGGCAACCGAATACCATTCAATTGAGAATTGACATAGCGATCAGGCAAGCCGCGAATCACCGCAAATTTGCCATCCTGTACCGTCGCCCCTGCCACCAGCCGCAGGGCCGCCGCCGCATCCCCCGCGCCCGCCCTGCTCATCAGCTCCGCACTGATCGAATCCATCAGCGCCGGCGCTTCCATACGCAACTGAAGCAACCCCGCTTCCGTCCCGCCAGCGAGTTGCACATCACGAACGACGAATTCCTCCATCTCCACAAATTCGCCGCTCATCCAAATATCCAAATCCGTGAGCTGCCCCGGCGTCACCAGCACATCCGTCCTGATCTGACGGGTGTATCCATCCTTCACAAAAATCAGCGTATAAGTTCCCGGCGGCAATTCCTCAATCACGTAATTGCCCTGCTCGGTCGCCTGCACCCGCGCACCGGTTTCCGCCACCGTGATCTGCGCCAAGGGCAGCGGTGCTTCAAAATCCTTGTCATAGACCATGCCACGAATGGAACCCACTCCCTGCGCCAAGGCTGACGCGGAGAGTGTTAATATCAAACCCAACTCCATCCCGATTAACAGTGGCCGTTTGTTCACGGTTGGTGCAATCCCGCGTGCAACTGACGAATCTGCGCCCACAATTCAGCATCCGGTTCCACACCGTGAACCGCCATGGAAACGCACAAGGCTGTCAAATCGTTAATGCGCGGGCGAAGGTTGGGGTTCAGGGAACCCTGCGCCATCGCCTGCCGATAGACCTTCAGAGCCAATTCTCGCTGGTCCATACGGACGTATGCCTCGGCCATGCTCCGCAGGCTCTTGGCACGCTCGTAATCAAAAATGGTTTCCATCTCCCCGGTGTAACGAGCCAGGGCCGCCTCCATGTCCGTCAGTGCTTTTCCCCGGTCGCCCGCCAGATATCGGCTGGCTGCCAATCGGCCTGATCGAATGCCCCATTCGTCCAACTCCCACGCCGCCGACTCAAACAACTTCTGGGCACGATTCACCAGTTCCAACGCATTGTCATTGAGGCCTTGGCCTGACAAAAGGTCGGCCAACTTCAGTAACTGGTCCATCTGAAAAAAAATCGGCATCGTACCGATCCCTTCCACCATCCCCTGCAACATCTGCCCCCAGGTTTCCGTGTCCTTGATCTTGAGCACCAGAAGCTCCGGGTAACGCTCAAAAGCAAAAACCATCGAGTCGTAATTCTTCGAGTCAAGCAGTGCCTTGAGTCCGAGCATCTTGTCCTCGTGACTCGCGATTGGGTCGCGCAAGGCCTGCATCGTCGCGGCCCGCAGGGGCGTCAGATCGTGCATTCGTGCCTGCACCTGATTGGCCTTGTCCATCTGACCCAACGTGGCGTAAGTATCCACCAGCGACTGCAAAATCAGGTTGGCGCGGTGTTCCTCCAAATCCCTGGCCGTCGCCACCATCTCGGCGGATGCTGAAAATTCCCGCGCCAGGCTTGTTTGCCCCAACCGCGCGGCATGATTGGCCAGAAGGGCATAACCCAACCCACGACGCCAATCCACGATCTGCTTGACAAAGCCCGTGGCACGCACCGGCTGGTCCAACGCCAAGGCTGCCACCGCCACCGACTCCTGCGCCCGCGAGCGATTCTTGATGTGAGGCACCAGCGGAAATGCGCTGGCGCCGCTGAAAGCTGTCTCCAACAACTCCACCTGGTAGCCCGCCAAGGCTTTGTCCGACCATGCAGCTGCCACCACTTCTTGCGCGACTGCTTTGGGTTCATCGACCTGCACTTGCTCAGCAAGGACGGGCCCTGTACCCAACCACGTCACCCACATCCAACACAACGTCAGGCTAGCTGTTCGCCTCATGGATACACCTCAAAACGTAGCGGTCCCTTAGAAAAAGACCTGCTGACGGGGTCACCCGCCAGCAGATCAAGTTTGTCCACATCCGGAAGTTCCCTTCCGGTCAATTCCTTTCCATCAGACCATCACAGAGGACGGGTGCGGAAGAGCTTGGCGCTCTGCAACGTACCCGTGTCGGTGTAGGTCATCGTGCTGCCGTTGCCGGTGATCACGGTTTCAGGACTCCAAGTGCGACCATCGGTCGAGCTTTCGATCACGTACATCACGCCGTTGACCGTCGGGAACGACACCGTCGCCGACAGGCTGAGCGTCGAAGCCGGGTCAGCTTGCACCGGGCCGTCGATGGTGATGTTGGTGAAGGCGTCCGCCGCGGTCCATCCCTTGATCCAGTTGTGGGTCGGGCTGAACGCACCACGGTAGCTGGTGGGCGTGAAGAACGGATCGACCGGGGTCACATTCTGAGCGGTAAGCGCTGCGGTCGTGAGCGGAATCGGGTTCAACCCCACGACGTTTTGCAGACCGTTACGAGCGTTGCTGCCGCTACCCATAGCTCCAAACGGTGTCCCGCGGGTCAGGCTGGTGATCGGCAGGTTGGTGTTGTCCACCACATTGACCTTGGTGGGATTGCTGGTGAAACCAGCAGCCAGAACACCTGCAGCCACTGCCTGATCCCCGCTGGCTCCAGCCGCACCGCCCAAGAGCGACACTTTGTGGAAAACGCTATCCGAGATTTCACTCAGGAAGCCATCCGACTGTGCCGAGTAGAAGCTGGACGTCGGAGCGAAGATGCCCGATCCGGCGTTGTACTGCGGGTAGCTGTTGTAAGCGGTGGTGAAGCGTGCGAGGAAATCGCTTAACCCAGCCGCAGGTGTTCCGGGCAGAACACCGGTCACAATATTGGTGTAACCCTTGCCGCCGTCACCGTCACTGGCATCGTGTGAAACCAATCGGCCCAGGAAGTCGATGAAAATCGATTTGCGGATCTGGGCGTTGGCATTGTCACGCCAAGCGGTGGCATGATCAGGCGACTGAGGCACGCCGATGACGGTGAAGTTGTAGAACGTAGCCGTGGTGGAGGGCTGCACATTGGACTGTTCACCGCCGTCCATTTCGAAAGCGTTGTCAGGCGCACCCGAACCACTGCTGGCGGGAGTGGCCACGCCCTGTACGATCAGACCGAACTGCACCTTGCCGCGCCAGCCTTGATCCACGTCGAAACTGTCGTCGCCGATGTTCCAAATGTTGATGTACTTGAGGTTGACCTTACCGCCCCAGATTTCGATGCCATCGTCCACATTGTTCATGATGTCGATATTGGTGAGGTCAGTTTCCGCACCCAAGGCACCCAATGACAAACCATTCAATTCGTCCCCTGCACCCAGCACCCGGCCGGTGTACCGGCTGGAGATGTAACGCAGCACACCGCTGTCATCGTTGTCATCGTTGCCGCCGTAGCGGATGTTGTTGATATCACCGCCTGCAGTGGTGGGGTCCAAACCTTCCATGATGCGCTGAGCCGTGCCATCCACGACGGTAGGATTGTTGGGCGCACCAGTCGTCGAAGGACCTACGAGAACGCCCTTGAATTCGGATCCCGAGAGCACACCTTTGCCCAGAATCGTGATGTTTCGCCATTCGCTGGCTTGGTCTCGCCATACACCGGTCTTGCGGTCGCCGACGGTGGTGATGGCGGTCGGAGCGCTGGCCGGGCCGGTGAACACGGTGCCGGTCCAGGTGGCCACGTCTTCCGCCGAGGTGAAAATGATCGGCTCGGCCTGAGTGCCCAGCGCGAAGATTTGCGAGCCACGGGTGATGACCAAGCCGCCGTCGTCAGCGGGCAGGGTGATCACTGTGACACCCGCTTCGATGGTCAGGCTGGCGCCGTTGATGACGTACACCGGATTTTTGAGGAAGTAGGGGCTGTTGGCCTTGGTAAAGGTGGTATCCGTGGTGATGTTACCCACGACATTGGTCGAGGCTTGGGCCGAGGTAGCCAAGGTCATGCCCGCGAAGGCAACCAGCACTGCAATGGACTTGTTCAATTTCATCTTTCTCATTCCTTTATAAACAGAGTGATAGCGAACTGTGTAAAGAAAACGTTAGAGAATGGTCATTTAATTGTGAGAAACGTATTTTGTTCAGGCCTGACGACGACGGGCGATCAAAAGACCGCTGCCGGCCAGAAGGAGCAACGCCGAGGTCGGCTCGGGGATGACGGTGGTCAGGTTCATCGGACCAACTGTCGAGGTACTCGTACCAGTAGCCGAGCCACCCGTGGCGATGACAAAACCGTTGTCTTTGACAAAATAGGAAACGTTAGCACCAGGGCCCTGAGCATCGGCGTCGAACGGCACATCAAACCAAATGGTGTACCAGCGATCGACGCCGGGAGTGTATGTAGGAAGCAGATCGACGGTCGTACCATTGGTGGAAGCGGACTGCGGATTGGTCCCACCAAAAGCGAATCGACCGATGATCACGTCATTGGGATCCCAAAGCCAGCTGTTGGCGTTGACTCGACCGCCTGAGGGTGCCGCCGTGTAAGCGTTACCCAGCCAACCGTCGTTATTGAGATCGATAACGGTGATGACCGTACCCTGAGAAACCGGCGTGATGTTTCCCGCAACGTTTTTTGTGGCACCACGGTGAGCCATGGTAAAGGTCACAGCAGCATCGGCGGAGGCTACCATCATCGGCATGGCAAACATTGCCGCAACCATCAGTTTTTGTGTCTTCACTTGCAATTCCTTTGTGTTACAGGATCAAAGTTAGTAGTTAAGCAAAACAAACATAGACCAACGATCAGAACGGTTTTTTCAAGGTCACCTTGGTTCCCGCTGAGCCAGCGGGTACACGGAACACAATCGCGGAAGAAGGACTGATCACGGTATTGCCATCGAGAATCCCATCAAACCAACCAAAGCCATCGAAATACGTCACAGCCGTAAGCGGCGGTTTGTTTTGTCCGAGTGAAGCATTATCAAACACCTGGACTTCACGACCATCTGCCGCGATTCCGCCAAAACCTTCAATCCCCAAGCGATCAAGTTTGACGGGCAAAGCCAGTCCAGATCCGATTTGCAAGTCGCCACTGTCGGGCAATACCACGGCGATCTTGAAATCAGAGGCAACGCCCGTGTGGTAAATCATCAAGGGGCTGCCGGAGTTGTTACGAACCGTGAACTGGGTTTCGGGTGCGATGATGGTTTCGCCATCCAGCACACCGTCAAACCAGCCAAAGCCATCGAAGTATGTAATTGCTGTTACAGGTGGTTTATTTTGCTGAGGCACCGAAATATTGTTGGCAAAAATCTGTACTTCCGTCCCATCCACAAACGATGTTCCCTTCACGCCTTCGGGGAACAGGCTGCTAATCGTGTGGTGCTTGTACACCCGGAACTTGTCACCGGCGGAGACAAATGCCAGGGCGGTGGCGTTTTGGAGGGTGAAAGCTGTGCCGTTGTCGGTGGTGATGGTGGTCCAGAGACCTTCGCCGTTGCCACTGGTGAAACGGACGTAGTAGGTGCCGCCGCTGAAATCCGTGGCGGTGGTGCCGCCGGTGGGAGTCAGGGTCGTACCGGCCACCGATTGAACGGTGAAGCTGGCTTCAACTTTGTTGTTGAACGGCATGGACAAAAGCGCATCGGAATTGGCCGGAACCGTGACGAAGTTGTAGCCGGTCACGTTTTCCGCCATCGCCATGGACCCGGCCAGTAGCGCCGAGGCAAAGGCGGTTGCGAGTACACAAGCCTTGTTTTTCATGTTTCTCCTCTTTTCCTTGGGTTGACGTTGTGAGTCGATGGGTACCGCGCCCATCTGCCGTGGTGGTGCGAACGTGTTCTGGTTGCTCTTGCTCCTCCGTATAAGGTGACACTTATCCTGCGACTCGCCCTCCTTCGGGCGACTCCCCACACAAAAACACATTTGTCAAAAGATCAAATTCCCACAGTCGGGCATGCTAACCAACCAATGTTTTGAATTCGCTAGGGTATGTTGTGAATCATGTATGATTTTGGTTAGCTTTATTGCCTACCAAGCCATGAACGCGATTCATTTTTACTTTAAGCAAGCCTGGCAAATCATTGGATTGCTGTTACCGATTGATCGATAGGTCATAAATATAGTCCACGAATTCATGACAAGCGTGAAGAACGCGTGTGTTCTATGTGAGGCCTTGACGAGTGCGTTCCATTGTGGGTCGGGAAATACATCCTGATCTTCGTCGCGACGACGAAGATCAGGCGTGGAGCAAAGCAATGTGAATTCACCACCATAGTTGAACCATGATGTCGAAGATCAGACGTGGCAAAAGTGATCCTCCCCAAATCACCGAGCCACTTGTCCCGTTGAACACACCTGGTTTTTTATCGGGCATCAAATCACGATTTTTCTTGCCCTGCGCCATAGCGTGATGTATATATGTAGGTGGTGGTTAACCCACCGTGAACCACGACACGATCGGACCCTATGACAGGGTCCCCATGAAAACCCCCGGCAAGCGATCCCCCTCGCTTCACGCCAACCGGGGGTTTATTGTTGCGCTGTGAACCAAAGGGTCGCCCGTCACAACTCACCGCCAACGGAATAAACGGGACAGGTCCAATATTGCGGATCTGTACAGATAATTGGACCCGTCCCATTTATTCCGTCCGATTGATAAAACCTTTTTTTTGCCCATATTAAATGTACTTATCCCCTTTATTTTAGTCCTGTCGTGCGGCTGCGGAACGATTGTAAAGCACCACCACGGACAAAGCGGTCATCGTTAGCAGTGCCACCGCTGCCCCAGCCGTGTTGCCGGGTTGGCCGGACATGTGCTGGGTGTAAATGAGCAGCGGCAGCGTCTGGTATTGGGGCAAATCGCCCATGACCATTAAGGTCGCGCCGAATTCGCCCAAAGCTCTGCTGAACGAAAGCACCCAGCCTGCGGCCAGACCTTTCCAGGCCATGGGCAGACTCACGTACCAGAACAAGCGCAAACCCCCTGCGCCCATGGTGCGGGCCATGTCTTCCATTTCCCGGGTCACCCCGGCAAAGGCGGACCGCGCTGACAGGTACATCAGCGGGAATGCCACCGTCGCCCCAGCCACGACGCCCCCGTGCCAGTGAAACATGACCGAGTAATCAAACCAGTCGTACAGGTATTGGCCGACATACCCGCGACGACCGAGCAGCAAAATCAGGTAATACCCCACCACCGTCGGCGGAAGCACCAGCGGTAACAACAACAAAGCTTCCAGTACGCTTTTACCCCGAAACCGACGACGCGACAGCGTGTAACCCAACGGCACGGTCACCAGTAACACCAGCAGGCTCGCCAACAGCGCTATACCCACCGACAACAAGAGTGCCCGGCCAAGCTCGTTCATGGCACATTCACCCGCATCCCTGCAGGCGTACTGGTTGCGTCACGAACAAGGTCGTTGGTCAGCTCATGCCTGACAGTCGGAGCGACGTTTGCAGGTGAACCAGCCGCCAACGTTGGTGTTTGCGGGCCCAGGGGTGATACGGGGATGAAGCCATGCGCTTCGAACACCTGCTGCGCCGCCGGACTGAGCAGGTGAGCGATGAACTCACAAGCTGTCTGCGGATGCGGGCAGCGTTGCAGGATGGCAGCGGGGTACACGACGGGTTCATGCCAATCGTCGCCAGCGGTTTGGGCCACCATGACTTTGCCCCCGGCAGCGTACACATCGCTGCGATACACCACCCCCGCATCAACCTCACCGCGGATGACATAATCAAGCACCTGTCGCACACTGCCCCCGTAAACCAGACGATCCTTCACCGCCCCCGTCAATTGGAGGTGATCCAACACCTGCATGGCGTACACCCCCGCCGGTACGGTTTTGGGTTGGCCGATGGCAAGGTGCTTGATGCGCTTTTGCGACAAATCCATGAACCCTGATTTTGCAATATTGGCCCCCCTCGGCACGATCAGCACCAGTTGATTACGGGCGATGATGCGTACTTCATCGTCACGCAGCAACCCCAGTTCACGTGCCTGATCAACCGGGGATTGGGCGGCAGCAATGTAAACATCAATCGGCGCGCCTTGTTTGATTTGCGAAAGCAGCACCCCCGAACCGCCGAAGTTGAAGGTCACCGTGACGCCGGTGCTTTGCTGATAATCCGTGACGATAGCCTGCAAAACTTCACGTAAACTCGCCCCGGCTGCGACGCTCAGGGTTTGCGCTTGCGTGGGTTGGGCCCAGGTCAGTGCAAGCAACAATAACAAACCCCGCCAGCACTTGGCCGTCAACCCGAACATGTGGTTTCGAGAGCGCATGCTCTTTTGAATGCAAACCCGATGCCATGCCGACGGCATCCGTCACATCGTCGGCAACGGGTCGATGGGTTAACGATTGGAAGCCTTGTTGCAACATTTTCAGGCAGACGATGATTTTCAATGCACCCGCCGCCATCGACCGTTTAGTGACAAAACGGCAGATGGCATCCGCCGACATCGTGAATGCGGCACCGCCGCCCTCGGCGGCATTAAAGCGGCGGAGGGTATCCGCCGTGTTCTGTGAATTGCACGGTACACCATCGAGTACAAAAAAAACCGCCGAGGCTGTCGCGCTTTGACGGCCTGCCTTCACTGCTTTTGCAACCACGCCCACTGTTTGGCGATGCCCTCTTCCAAACTCGTTTGCGGCGTGTAACCCAGTTCCGCTTGCGATCGGGTCAGGTCCGCCCAGGTGCGTTCGACATCGCCCGGCTGCATCGGCTGACGATCGATTTTCGCCTTGTTCCCCGTCACCTTTTCAATCGTCGCAATCAGCTGGTTCAAACTGGCTGGGTGATTGCCCCCCAGGTTGTACACACGATACCCACCGCCCGGCCCGGTCATGCTGCAACGATCCAACGCCCAGCAAAGCCCGGTCACAATGTCATCAATAAACGTGTAATCACGACTCGTCGAACCATCCCCAAACACCGGAATCGTCTGCCCGCTGCCCACCAGTTTCAAAAACTTATGAATCGCCAAGTCCGGCCGCTGCCTCGGCCCGAACACCGTGAAAAATCGCAGACAACTCATCGGCAGCTTGTGCAAATGATGATAAGCATGACAAATCAGTTCGCCCGCTTTCTTCGTCGCCGCATACGGGCTGATCGGGTGATCGACGTTATCGGTTTCCGCAAAGGGCACTTTGGGGTTGTTGCCGTAAACGCTGGAACTGGAGGCAAACAAAAACTTTTGCACGCCCACACCCACCGCACCATCGAGCAGGTTGACCGTACCATCGAGGTTGACAGCCGTGTAGTACGCCGGGTTTTCAATGCTCGGTCGCACCCCCGCCATCGCCGCCAGATGCACCACCGTCCCCGGCTGATATCGTGCAAAAGTTTCCAGCACCGCGGCACGATCACGAATGTCGATTTCCACCAGTGTGAAGTTCGCCTGCGCCATCGCATGTTCGATATTGCGATGCTTCACCTGCGGGTTGTAAAAATCGCAGAAGTTGTCGATGCCCACGACCTGCTGACCCTGGGCCAGCAATCGATCGGTCAGACTCGAACCAATAAACCCCGCAGCACCCGTAATCAATATCGGCAATTGCGCCATGTTGAAAGCGTCTCCCTGTGAAACGCTCATGGTAGCGTGTCACGCCGACCTCGTGCATCTTTTTGAGATGATGAAAACCACATGATTTTAGCGCCGCGACTTGTCGCGTCTGTGGTTGTAGCCCAGCCGCCCCCGGCTGGGTGAATCACTTTGAACAAGCCCACCGCCGA
>CAYRTH010000001.1:23046-88990 GCA_964427135.1 uncultured Phycisphaeraceae bacterium | reverse complement strand
ATGACGATCTGGGTATGGCGATGGAAATGGCGTATGAACATCTCATCAATGTTCGCATAGAGCTGACTCATGCGGAGGCGGCAGTTGAGTTTTTAGAGCGTTGGACACAAGGTCAAATGATTGATACCACAAAACGTCGTTTAACCATCGGACAAACTGCTCAACACCTTAGCGTAACAACAGATCAGTTGCGGAATTGGGATCGGAACGGGTTACTGGATGTTCCGCGTGATTCGGAAACAGGTTATCGGATGTATAGCGCACGGGAGATGGGACGATTGCGTGTTATTCGGATGCTGCGTCAGTCCGGTTATAGTTTGATGGCAATTCTCCTCTCCCCTTGGGAGAGGGTGGCCGAGTCCCGCTGGGACGAGGCCGGGTGAGGGCCGAATCATCCACAGCGATTTCTTTCGCTACTCAACTCGCTTTTCCGCCCTCACCCCACCCTCTCCCGGAGGGAGAGGGGCTGAATCATTCTCCCTTGGCCTCGCCCGCCTGTGCCGCCACATATGCAGCGTGTTTGGGCAGCACGATCTTGGACATCTGATCGTACAACGCGATGCGCTGCGTCGCATGTTCCACCGCATCGTGTGCGAGCTTGGCAAACCGCGCCGGGTCGATTTTTTCCACCATGCGGAAGCGCGTCTCGTTGCGCATGTATTCCTTGGGCGAGGTTTTGCCCGTGGGCATCGCATCCAAAGACAACGGCGGCTGACCCTGTTCCACACGTCGTGGGTCATACCGATACAACGGCCAAACCCCCGAATTCACCGCGAGCTTCTGCTGTTCACAACCCAGCGACAGGTCATACCCGTGCGCGATGCAGTGGCTGTAGGCGATGATCAATGACGGACCGGGGTAGCTTTCCGCCTCGGCCAAGGCCTGCACGGTGTGATTGTCTTTGGCGCCAAAAGCGATCGATGCCACGTACACATGCCGATAGCTCATGGCCATCAGCCCCAGGTCCTTCTTGTGAATGGTTTTGCCTGCCGCTGCGAACTTGGCCGAGGCACCCAACGGTGTTGACTTGGAAGCCTGTCCACCGGTGTTGGAATACACCTCGGTGTCCATGACCAGTATGTTGATTTTGCGGGGCATTGACAGCACGTGGTCCAACCCCCCATAGCCGATGTCATACGCCCAGCCGTCGCCGCCCAGCAGCCAGACGCTCTTTTTCACCAGGTAATCCGCCAGGTGATCCAGTCGTTTGGCGTCCAATCCGCTCACGGCTTTGAGTTTCTGCCGCAGGGCAGCGATGCGCTCACGCTGTTTGAAAATACCCGGTTCGGTGGTCTGATCCGCAGTCAAAATTTCACTGACCAGGTTGTCACCGATGTTGCCTGCCAGGGTTTTGAGCAGGTGTTCGGCATTCAAACGCAGATGATCGACGGCCAATCGCATGCCCAAACCGAACTCGGCGTTGTCTTCAAACAGCGAGTTGCACCAGGCCGGCCCACGACCGTCGTTGTTGGTCGTATAAGGCGTGGTGGGCAGGTTGCCGCCATAAATCGACGAACACCCGGTGGCGTTGGCGATCAAAAGTCGATCACCAAACAGTTGTGTCAGCAGTTTGACATACGGCGTTTCCCCGCAGCCCGCACACGCGCCGCTGAACTCAAAGAGCGGCAGCAAGAACTGCGAACCCTTGACATCCAACCGCGTGATTTTTTCCCTCGGCGGATCGGGGATGTTCAAAAAGAAGTTGAAGTTTTCGCGCTTGGTGGCCAGTAACTTACCCACCGGTGCCATGTCGATGGCTTTGTGTTTGGGGTTGGACTTGTCCTTGGCCGGGCACACCTGCACACAAAGATTGCAACCCGTGCAGTCGTCCGGGGCCACCTGAATGGTGAACTTGCTGCCCTTGAAATCGGGGGCTTTGTAATCGGTGGACTTGAACGTCGGCGGGGCGTCCTTGAGTACCGCAGGGTCATACACCTTGGCGCGAATCGCAGCATGAGGACAGACCATCGCACACTTGTTGCACTGAATGCAAATGGTCGAATCCCACACCGGCACTTCCGTCGCAATGTTGCGCTTTTCCCACTTGGTCGTACCCGTCGGCCAGGTTCCGTCGATGGGGAACGCGCTCACCGGCAAAAGGTCGCCCTTACCTTCCATCATCACAGCCGTGACCCGCTTGACAAAATCGGGCGCTTCTTCCGACACCACCGGCGGACGACCCAGCGGGGCTGTCACCGTCTCGGGCAACTGCACTTCATGCAAATGCGCCAAGGTGTGATCCACCGCAGCGTAATTTCGGCGAACCACTTCCTCGCCCTTTTTGCCATAGGTCTTGTAAATCGCCTTCTTGATCTGGTTGATCGCTTCCTCACGCGGCAGCACACCCGAAATGGCGAAAAAGCATGTCTGCATGATCGTGTTGATGCGTGTGCCCATGCCCGTGTCCCGGGCCACCGACTGCGCATCGATGGTGTACACCTTCAACTTCTTTTCCAGAATCTGCTCCTGCGCTTCGCGCGGCAGGTGATTCCAAACATCCTTGCCCAAAAAAGGACTGTTCATCAAAAACACCGCGCCCGGCTTGGCGATGCCCAGCACATCCACCTTCTGCATGAAATTGAACTGATGACAGGCGACGAAGTTGGCCTGCTTGATCAGGTATTGCGAGTGAATGTGGCGCGGACCAAAACGCAGGTGACTGGTCGTCATCGCGCCCGACTTCTTGGAGTCGTACACGAAGTAGCCTTGCGCGAAGTTATCGGTTTCCTCGCCGATGATTTTGATGCTGTTCTTGTTGGCGCCCACCGTGCCGTCGGCGCCCAGCCCGTAGAAAATCGCCCGCACCACGTCAGCCGATTCAATGTCCCAGTCCATGTCGTAGGCCAGCGACGCATGCGTCACATCATCGTTGATGCCGACGGTGAAGTGATTTTTGGCTTTACCGCTGATCGCCTTGGCCAGTTCATCGTAAACAGCCTTGACCATCGCAGGGGTGAACTCTTTGCTCGACAACCCGTAACGACCGGCGATCACCTTGGGCATCGCAAAGGGCAGTGCGCCGGTGCTCTGCGACTCCATCAAAGCGGTCATCACGTCCAGGTACAACGGGTCGCCCGTGGCACCGGGTTCCTTGGTACGGTCCAGCACCGCTAGCGCCTGCACCGTTTTGGGCAGGGCGTTGATAAAGGCGTTGATCGCAAACGGCCTGAATAAACGTACTTTGAGCAACCCGACTTTTTCGCCCAGTTTGGACAGAAAATTCACCGTTTCATGCGCGGTTTCCGCACCCGACCCCATCATGATGATCACCCGCTGGGCATCCGCAGGTCCGGTGTAATCAAACAGGTTGTACTGACGCCCGGTCAGCTTGGCGAAATGGTCGAACTTGTCCTGCACAATCATCGGCAGAGCGCTGTAAAACGGGTTGCAGGCTTCGCGTGCCTGGAAAAAAGTATCCGGGTTTTGAGCCGTGCCCCGAATGCGCGGGTGATCGGGGGTCAGCGAACGATCACGATGGGCCTGTATGTCGTCTTCATTGAGCATCGAACCCAGATCGCCATCGGTCAGTTCCTCGATTTTCGCCACCTCGTGCGACGTGCGGAACCCGTCGAAAAAGTGCATGAACGGCACCCGGCTCGACAACGTCGCTGACTGACCGATCAGGGCAAAGTCGTGCGCTTCCTGCACGCTGTTGGAACAGAGCATCGCCACCCCGGTCTGACGACAGGCCATCACGTCACTGTGATCCCCGAAAATGGACAAGGCATGGGTTGCGACACATCGGGCTGCCACGTGCAGACAGAACGGCGTCAGTTCGCCCGCAATCTTGAAAAGATTGGGGATCATCAAAAGCAAACCCTGGCTGGCGGTGAACGTCGTCGCCAGGGAGCCGGCTTGCAGCGCTCCGTGCACCGACCCGATGGCGCCAGCCTCCGATTGCATTTCCGTCACATCCGGCACCACGCCCCAAATGTTTTTTTTGCCCTGCGTCGCCCACTCATCGCAAAACTCACCCATCGGCGACGAAGGCGTGATCGGGTAAATGACAATCACTTCATTGGTACGGTGGGCCACCGAGGCAGCGGCTTCGTTACCGTCCACCGTGATCATGCGACGCGACTTGCTCATTGCGAGGTTCCTTTGAACGATTCCATTCACGCCAAAATACGGGGCCGATACTTGATCCGGCAACCACCGGACCCGGTCCTCCGATCCCTGCCTGGTTGGAAAAGAACGTGCCACCGGCGGGCGGTCGGCGTGATTCAACCTCAAGGCCGATCAAAAGACCCTAAAGTCGAACAAAACCATCTTACCACAAAAGTGACCGAATTGAAGCCGGGGGTTTCAAGCGGATTCGCCCAGTGGTCAAGTGCGCAAACCATCAGAGCCGCGAGTGGCAACGAGCGGTTGATTTTGAGTGATTTGGCGATCTGGTGATATGGCGATCTGGTGATTTGGTGATTATGAAATCATCCACGCCTGATCTTCGTCTTCCCAGACGAAGATCAGGATGATTTTTCAAACGGCAATCACCAACGCGATCCATCGCGGCGCTAACTTCCGAATACAGTTCCGTCACTCGGCCACTTGACCACAACTCTCACCCCCGCGGTTTCATTGACGATTCATCACCCCAAGGTTAACCTTCATGCCCGACCACTTGCCCCCTTCGTCTAGTGGCCTAGGACAGCGGATTCTCAGTCCGCGAACAGGGGTTCGACTCCCCTAGGGGGTATTGAGTGTTGATTGAGTTCCTCGCACCCAGCCAATAGTTTCGGCTACCCAGGGCGGATCACTTCCGGGCGAAGCGTCACGATATCAGGCAGGTTGCGATAGTAACCGTCGTAGTCCAGTCCGTAGCCGACGACAAAATCATCGGGGATGTCAAAGCCAACATAATCGACAGGGAAAGCCCGCGCTTCGGGACGATCTTTGCGCAACAGCACACAGGTACGCAGGCTGGCCGGGTGGCGTTTTTGCAGGGTGTCGCAGACCAGGCGCAGGGTTTGGCCTGAATCGAGAATGTCATCGACCACCAACACATGAGCGCCGCTTAAGTCGGCAGGCAGGTTGGTCAGCGATTGTTCAATGGTCGCGCCTTTGGAGGCGGTGGCGGTGCCGGGGTAACTGGTGACGGAGATCAGGCGAATGCGCAGACGCAGGGGCAGATGACGGATCAGGTCGGCCACGAAGATGATGCTGCCCGTGAGAATGGGCACGAGCGTCAGTTCCTCACGGAAATTTTCATGACCTTGCGGCCCGACCAGGTCCGCGGTGATTTGTTTGGCGATCTGCTCAACGCGCTGCGCGATGGTGGATCGGTTGATGAGGATTTGCGCGATGTCGGATTGCATGGGAAACTTACTTGACTCGCATCACGAGCATGATTCGTAGGGCGGCGTTCTGGACTGTTAACGTCGATGAATTCGATTCCAGGTATGGACACACAAAAGAAAAACCCCGGTGGCATGGTCCCGATCAATTTGTTCCCAATTGACGATAGCTTCCTCAACGCGTTGTATATTGGTGAGAACGTTATCACGGATGAAGCGACTGGAAAGGTCATAGTCTGCTTGGTGGCGTCGTTCCTGCAGTTCGACAAAGGTTTGGGTAAATTCCTGGAGTTCCGTGGGAATAGGTTGACCCGCAAGGGCACGTTTGATCAAATCGGGAGGATTCCCCGAAGCAAACGCTCTGGCTGCCCCCTTGATGTCGGCATGCTCAAAAGCCCTGGCCATGAGATTCCGCAAATCATCCGAGCCTTGCACCGCCCCCGTACCGATGAAAAAACTCAACGCCCTGTCGATGACAAAATGAAACATGGCGTAGTAGGCGGCGGATATCGCCCGACGCAAATTAGCTTGGACGGGTCTTCCTGAATCCATTTCTGCCAGATGACGTGCTTGGCTCAACAGTTGATCATGCATTAGTCCTGTAACTCCGACTTTTTCACGAAATCAATGTAGGGAAACAAATTAGCATCCGCTTTCCGAATCGCCTTGCGAATCGCCTGATCAATCGGCGCAACCGCTTTCCATGATCGATCACCAAGCGGAGTAGATTCGTCCAACAACACTGTGACGCGCAAAGCCTGCGCGCCATCGTCGCTTGATGAGCTGCTCTGCTCTTCATAAGGTTCCGCAAGAATCTCGCGTACCCTGGGACGAGTAGGCAAACGCAGTTCCTTCAAATGCAGGATTTTCTTTAAACGTGTTTCGGTAAGCATGGTTGTGGCATCCTTGTATCCCACATTTTAGCGTGCAAACTCAACCGTTCGCATTTCCCGCAGCACGGTGATTTTGATTTCACCGGGAAACGTCATTTCGTCACTCACCCGTTTGGCGATGTTGCGGGCCAATAGCGTGCAATCGACATCGGTGACCCGTTCGGGATCGACGATCACGCGCACCTCGCGTCCCGCCTGAATCGCATAGGCCTGGCGCACGCCGCCCTGGTCCATGGCAATGCCTTCGAGCTGCTCCAGTCGCTTGACGTATTTTTCCAACGTCTCGCGTCGTGCCCCGGGCCGAGCGCCGCTGATGGCGTCGGCAGCCATGACGATGGGCGTGTAGGGACTGGTGGCGGGAATGTCGTTATGGTGGCCGCCGATGGCGTTGAGCACTTCCTCGCGTTCGTTGTATTTTTTGGCGAATTCCATGCCGATGGCCGGGTGTCCGCCTTCCATTTCATGGTCCATCGCCTTGCCGATGTCGTGCAGAAAACCGCAGCGTCGGGCGATCGTGCCATCCAGCCCCAGTTCATCGGCAATCACCTGGCAAAGGTAAGCCGTCTCCAACGAATGGCGCAGAATGTTCTGCCCGTAACTCATGCGGTAGTGCAGTCGGCCGATCATTTCGCTGATCTTGGGATGCAGGCCCTGAATGTTGGCTTCAATGCAGGCATCACGCCCGAACTTGACGATGCGCTGCTGCACATCCTTGTTCACCGATTCGACGATTTCCTCGATACGGGCGGGGTGAATGCGACCATCTTCCAACAGTTTCGCCAACGACTCGGCGGCCACGGCTCGACGCACCGGGTCAAAACACGACACCACGATCACCCCCGGCGTATCGTCCACAATCACATCGACGCCCGTCGCCTTTTCAAACGCGCGAATGTTGCGCCCTTCACGACCGATCACCCGACCCTTCATATCGTCGCTGGCGATCTGAATGGCGGACACCGTGCTTTCGCTGGTGTGTTCACTGGCGTAACGCTGAATCGCCTGCAAGGTGATGCGCAGGGCGTGTTCCTTGGATTCTTCCTCCGCCCGGGCCATTTGCTTTTGCACCAGTTGTGCTGCTTCGTGCTGCACTTCGTCTTCAATGAGTTTCAAGCATTGACGCCGAGCTTCCTCCGGGCTGAGGTTGGTGATGCGCAGCAAAGCCTGCTTCTGTTCCTCACGCGCTTTTTCGACCAGTTCGCGTTTTTCGGCAAGCAATTGATCGATTTGTGCTTCCTTGACTCCCACCGCTGATTCGCGCTTTTTGATGCCCGCATCTAATTCATCGAGGTACTTTTCCTTGGTGGTCAGCACATCGAGTTTGCGGTCCAGGGTGTCCTCACGCTTGGTGAGCCTGCGCTCGGCTTCCTTGAGTTCATTGCGCAGGGCTTCGGTTTCCTTTTCAAAGCTGACCCGTTTGCCGGCCAGTTCGTCACGAATGTCCAGTTCCGCTTTGCGTTTTTGATTCTCCGCTTCCAGTTTGGCGGCTTTGAGTAGTTCTTCGCTTTCCTTTTTGGCGCCGGCAATGGTTTGCGCACCCAGTACCTTCATCACTAAAAACGCAGCCACGATACCGACCAGCAGGGCGACGACGCCGACCACGACCAGATAGCCTTCGGGGACAGCCGCCAGGATGGGGGCAAGCCAGGCCCCTGAGGGAGGGGAAATAGAAACCATCATGCGAACCCCTTTCTGAAAGCAACCCATGCGACCGACCGGAGGCGATCGGGGAACCAGGGTCACCTTGAATGGGGCACGAACAGAACGGCTAAGCCACGGGGACGGAACCGTTGTGACGCGCAATGCAGCAGGTCACGGGTTCCGTGAAGACTGGAGCGGACCAGCATCGACTGACAAGTGAGCAACGTGAAAAGCTCAACCCGAATAAAGACAACGCAACCTGGCCGGCAATCATGGCTGGCGGCTGCGACCCTCCGTCGGACATGCCCATGAACGCTTCACGGGTGAACCTTGTGCCGGGGTAGCGACACAGGCCCATCGGTCCGACCGATAAGGACGGGGCGAACGCTGTTGTCGCATGACAATAGAGCGTTCAGCCGGGGACAACGAATCGCGGGTTGAACTCATCCGGTTGTGCATCGTCAATCTATTCGTGCCTGGGGTATTGCCCCAAACCCGTGCAAGACCAAGGCCCAAGCCCTGATCCGGCTGATCGGCTTCGCTCCAGACGAAAAAACCGTCTGTCTCGTGCCGGTTGTATCCAACGCAGGAAATGTTCGGAACCTCGTGACCATCACCCGCATGAGTCGGCCTGACAGGCTGCTGCCAATGCGCGTGATTCATGGTTCGGCCCCGCGTCCTTGCGTACTGCCATCATACCCACTTCAAACCGGGACCGTCAAGTGCGTTTATTCGCATGTTCCTTATCGGACAATAATTACGGGAAGAAATGGCCGAGTGGTGTGAATGTCGAATTTCGGATTTAAAGCCAAGCCAAGAACGAGGCCGCCCTCCGGGGGAGGCCGAGGACTTGGGTATCTGACGAGTCCAAAGTCACAGATCCAAAGTCCAAGGTCAAATACGATTCGTGACTTTGGACTTTGGACTTTGGACTTTGGACCAAACCATACCCAAGCCCTCGGCTTGCCAGCCTCGTTCTTGGCTTGGTTCCGAAATCCGAAATTCGAAATACCATTACATGGCTGCTTCAAACCGCAATCCCCCGGTGCTGGTCATCGCGGGTACTTCAACCCTGTGGCCGGCGATCAGTTGCACATACACCTTTTGCAATGATTGCCCGTAACGCAACTTTGAAAAATAACTGAACGCTTCATGGCGAGCCGTGTCGCGCAGTTGCCAGGCCAGGGTGGTATCGGTTACCGCCTGTGCGATGCGTCGCGCCAACTGAACCGCATCGCCCGGTTTGGCAAGCAGTGCGGAGTGGCGGTCCTCCAACACTTCACACTGGGCGTAGGTCGCTTCGCCGATGATCGGCAGGTTGCCGGCCATGCCCCAGCGCGTCGATAACCCCCCAGCCCCGGGCCCCATGGCCAAGGCAATGTCACAACCGGGTAACACCGCCCAGGGTTCATCCGCCTTTGCGTCGATGATGAACTGATACCCTTTGTTCAGCTCCGCCAGGGTTCGGCGGGCACGGGGCAAGTGCTGTTGCTGCGGGTGCACCAGCACATGCAGTTTGAAGCCTTGTGAACGCAGTGCTTCATCCGCCAAACCGATCACCAGTAGCAACCGTCGCGCATCGACCGACCACACCGGGTCGGCCAATAAGCCCACGACGATTGGTTTGTTGACGCTCGGTTCACTGCTGCCCGATGATTTGGGGGACACCGGTGGAACGCCCCATATTTTCCGCAACTCAGCCTGTTGTGCATGTTGCACCCAGCCCAAGTCAATCCCCGGATGCAGCACATGAACGAAACTTGCAGGCACGCCCCCGGCCAGTAAGTCACGCTGCAACGTATGACTGGTGCAAAGCAGTGCGGACGGAGCACGCTCGTCGCTGAGCAAAAAACGCAACGCATGAACCTGACCGGGCGACATCGGCTGTGCCACCGTGAGCACCCGTGGTACCCGTGGTCGCAGCATCATCGCCAATGTCAATGACCCCAATGACCAGGTGTGAATCAAAGTCGGTTCATGTTCGAGTTGTTGCAGGTGGTAGCGCACCATCGGCCAACCCATCATCGCCTGACCCCAGGGTACGCCCAATAAAGTGGCGCGATCGATGCCCATCGTCAAGGCTTGTTTTTTCAGTTCACTGCCACCGAGCAACCAAACACCGGTTGAAGAACATTGCGGCAGGTTCAACCCAGCCGACAAAAGTGCCAGTGAGGTTGTGCTGGTCGGTTGCGCGGGGGGATGGAAGAGGTGAAGGATCATGAATTTCGGATTTCGGATTTCGAAATTTTGAATGAAATCCAAGACAAGAAGTCGGGTGCGTTGTGGTGAATCGATTGGTTGGAGAATCAGTTGATCGGTGATTTGGTGACTCACCGATCAACCACTCAGAGTACCCGGGCCCTCGGCTTGATTTCTTAATATCCGAAATTCGAAATATCGAAATTCGAAATTCCTCATGGTGCTCCCGAATCGGCATCGCTCCATTCGCCGGTTTGGGTTTCTTTTTTCCGTTTGAAGAATAACTGACCAGCCTTGTTGCCCAGGTCAATCGCCAGGGCCTGACGGATCATCGGCAACATCGAATGTGCCTCGCGCCCCATGGTTCGATATCGCAACCGCACATTCACCGGATACCCCGCTGTTTCACCTTCACGCTGCACCATCGCATCCGAAGGCTCGCTGGGCGGGAACAGTCGCCTGCGTTCCTGCACATCGATCACTTTGACCATCGCCGTCGCAGCCGGTCGAATGAGTCCCGGTTCTTCGCCCAGCGTGGACCCGACCACAGTGACGTGAATCACCTGCTGGGCCCCCAGTTCGCGCCCCACCTGATCGACGGGCATTTGCCCAAATCGCTGACCATGCAATCGAATGAGTCGAGTCACCTGTTCCTGCTCGATGACCGTGGGCACAGCCTTGGCGGTCAGCAATTGTTTTTCGACCTGTTGGGCCAACACGGAAGTCAATGCCGGGTCACCCAAACCATTTTGCGGGTCGTCGGCCAGTACCAACGTGGTGCGGGGTTGAATCAGGTACACCGGCTGAATGTACTCAGGCACCACGCCCCCGGCCAGCCAACCCAGTTGCTGACAGCCCGGTATGACAACCAGCAACATCAGCAGCATCCATCGACAAAATCGTAATTGCATCGGTCGTTGTGACATCATGAGTAACCTATACACTCGGCCATTTTCTGCCCCCTCTCCCTCCGGGAGAGGGTAGGGTGAGGGCGTGTTTTCACTCGACCACTTCATCAGACGCGACAAGTCGCGGCGCTAACAACCGAATACCATTGCGACACTCGACCACTCGACCACTTTTTCAACCGATTCACCGACTCACGGTGAACCACTCGGAATACCCGGGCCCTCGGCTTGCCAGCCTCGTTCCCGGCTTGTTTTTAAATTCGAAATTCGAAATCCGAAATTCGAAACTTTCTTCGCACTCGACCCCTTTTCTCATCATTTATCATCACCCTTGGGGGCGTCGTAATACAACCATGCGACACTGCGGGCAAAGTAATTCAGCGTCGCCAGCGTCACGGTTTGTTCGTCGGCATTGACCAGACCGATGCTCGGTCGGTCGGGGTACGCTGCGGTGATGGTGCTGCGGTGGGCAGGGGTGTTGGCGATTTTCGCCGGGTTTTCGAAAACTGACACCTCAGCCGTGATCAGCCCCTGCCACAGGTGCGCATCGCCCGGCTCATTGGTCGAAAAATGCGACAAATCAATCATGATCAGTCGCTGCACATTCAATCGTTGTGTCAAATCATCGGGCAGCAGCGTCGTCCAGTACGGGTTACGTTTTTGAAAGTCCGCCAATTGCGTGGGTGACAACAGCACAATACCGGGCACGGTCAGCGCCAATCGCGCACCGACGGCCCGGGCCACCTGTTCGGGCGCACCTGGGTGACGGAACAGCACCGGGTCATCCGCCGTTACCAATATCGCCACACGCTGATCGACCAGCCCGGGGTACTCGGCCTTGGGGTTCACCCGCTGCGGTCCCTTGGGCCTGTCAAAACTTTTGCAGCCCGACACCACCATCGTTATGGTCAGCAAACCGAGCAATACGAAAACGAAAGTTGCATTCAAACGTGATTGACTTTGCATCATGAACGGCTCTCTTGGTTGAACAAATACGATACTTTGTGCTTCAAATAACTTTTTCGTTACGAGCCGCGACCGTGAGCGCGCGGTGACTTTAATAAGCTTTTGATGCAAGAACCGCTCCCTCACGGTCGCGTCTGGTATTCAGTCAAAAATCGGCGCGCTTAATGCTTGAAACATGATCCGTAATCCATCATCCATTCATCACCGCCACCTTGTACCCCCAGGCCCCCAGCAGCACCGCGATGATCACGATCAGCGTGGGCAATTTCCACAAGCGGCGGAACAACGGTTTGAGCGATGCCCCGGTGATGACACACCAGCCGGCCACCATAATGGTCGCCGCCAATGATAACGCCAGTATCGCCCCAGCCGGCTGCACGATGAAAGCCTGCATCAGGTGACCTTGTGTCGCCAGCGCCACAGCCGTGGTCATCCCGCAACTGACACAAGGGTACCCCGTCACCGTCAGAAAGTTACAGGCTGGCAAACCCAGCTGCTCATGCGTGCCCACACCGTTGTGATCGGCCTGAAGTGCCGCACCGACGACCAGGGGTAACAAGCTCACCAATAACACGATGAACGCAATGCCTCGCCGTTCCGTGCGCGGGTCGTCAAGTATCGAACCGATACCGATGCCTCGAACCTCAGGTTGATTGATTGTCGATTGGGTCATCGTTTTATTCCGATATATTATAAGTCAATGCGACAAAGTGTGAATCCAACGTCAATGCCGCCAACACCTGCCCCGGGTGAAAATGAACCGGTGCGTCCGGGCTTGCGTCTGACCCGTCGGCGAATCCGCAAGTCCGCAGCCGTGCTTCCGACATTGTTTACCCTTGGTAACGCACTGTCTGGTTTCATGGCGATTTTTTTTGCCAGTCGTCCGCCCACCGCCGAGCTGCCCTGGGGTTGGACCCCCATCACCTTTGCCGCGCTGTGCATTTTTCTGGGCATGGTGTTCGACGCCTTGGACGGCCGCATCGCCCGACTGACCCGCCAAACCAGTGATCTGGGCGAACAACTCGATTCCATGGCCGACATGGTCACCTTCGGCGTCGCCCCGGCCTTCATCGCTGTGCAACTGGTGCTCGGCGATGACACGCCCTATTTCGCCTCCAACCAGGCGGATACTTTTTTCGGTCGCATCGCGCTGGTCGTGGCCTGCATTTACGTTTCATGCACCGCTTTGCGTCTTGCGCGATTCAATATCGAAACCCGCAGCCCGCAGTTGGAAGACCATTTGTATTTCAAGGGTCTGCCTTCGCCAGGCGCTGCAGGCACGGTGGCCAGCATGATTCTGTTGCATCAACATTTTCTGGCAGACATCACCCGCAATCACTCGGCGCTGGGGTCCAGTGATGTGTTGTTTGGTTCAGCCACCGATGTGCCAATGAGTCTGCGACTGGCGGCCATCGGCATGGTGGCGGTCATGTTGCTCACGGCCCTGGCGATGGTCAGTCGCTGGCGCTACGTCCATGCCGCCAATCGTTACCTGCGCGGCCGCGCCAAGGTGGCCACCATCGCCAAACTCGTGATCAGTGCGCTTTTACTGGCAGTCTGGCCGCAGCCCGCGCTGGCCGCCGGGTTTGTCATTTACGCCTTGTCAGCACCGATGATGTCGCTCTGGTCCCGCTTATTCCCCAAACCCGCTGGCAACTCACCCCATGCCTGATGGCATTGTGGCACGGCCGCCCCTGGCGGTGTGATTTTTTACAAAGTGGTACCGCCGCCCTCGGCGCCTTTGATACACCCACGCCTGAACTTCGTCGCCGCGACGAAGTTCAGGATTCTTCATTGACAACCATCACGATGATTGATCTCGCGATGTAAAACCATCCTGAACTTCATGCGGACATGAAGTTCAGGCGTGAAGAATACTTGTAGGGTTCACTCGACCACTCCATCAGCCAAGCGAAAAAAGCTCCGTAAACCAGGCCGGGGTACGCATGGGTTTGCCCTCCGCATTTACTACTGCATGCACCGTCCAACCCTCGGCCACGGGGGCTTGTGAACCCTCGTGAACGATGTGTACTGCAAACTTCACCGACGCTCGACCTTCCATCTGCGCCCTGACACTCACGCGCAACAGGTCGTCATACCGGGCACGGCCCTGATAACGCACATGGGCTTCCACCAACGGCAAAAGCAGGCCTTGCGTTTCACATTGGGCATACGACAAACCGCTCTGCCGAAGCCATTCGGTGCGTCCGACTTCAAACCATTCCAGCGCCCTGCTGTTGTAAAACGTGCCCATCTGATCGGTCTCGCTGTACCGTACCCGAATCAGCACGCTGTGCAATCGCTGGGTCATGGAATAGTTCTACAAGTTACCACGTTGTCTGATGATTGAAAACATCGATTATAAATACAACAAAGCCCAGACATGGCCATGCCTGGGCTTTGAAAGACAATCCTTCATTTGCACCACTGGACCTGCTTACTTCTTGTCCGTTTCCAGATTCAACCACTTCACCTGTTTGGGCGTCAGTTCAATCGCAAGCGCCCCCAATGATGATCGTGTTTCTTCCAACGTGCGCGGGCCAATGAGCGGAAACGTCGGGAACGGCTGACACAACACATACGCCAGGGCCACCTGAATCGGTTGCACGCCCAATTCCTCCGCCAACTGCACTGCACGCTCACGCCGTTGCCAGTTGTCTTCCGAATACCAACTGTTTTTCAAGCTGTGATCCTTCGTATCCAGCGTCGCACGCTCGGTGAAAAACCCGCGCGCCTGACTCGACCAGGGGAGCAGCGGCATCTGCGTCTTTTTCAGCCATTTGCGACCCGCTTCATCCGACAACGCGATGCACCCATCCCATACCGGCTTGACCATCCGTGCCAGACTGAAATTATTGCTCACCGCGGAAAAACCCTGCAAACCCTTGCGATTGGCGTAACTCTGCGCCCTTTGCAAACGTTCGATGGACCAGTTCGACCCACCGAATATTTTGATCCGCCCCGCCTTCACGTGCTCATTCAATACATCCATAAACTCGCCCACCGGCACGTCCGGGTTGTCGCGGTGCATCATGTAAATGTCCAGGTGATCCGTTTGCAGACGTTCCAAGCTTTGCAGCAACTGCGCGGTCAAATCATTGGGCGTACAGAACGGGGTATGTGCCCCCTTGCCCAGTATCACCACCTGTTCCCGCAGCCCGCGATTGTTCACCCATTGGCCCAGCACCTTTTCACATGTGCCTCCGCCATAAATAAAGGCAGTGTCAAACGTGTTGCCGCCCCGTCGGAAGTAATCATCAAACATCACCGTCGCCTGCGCGATGCTACTCTGGTTGTCCACGCCCATCACCAATCGTGAAACGTCCTTGTGCAAGCCTTCGATGCGTCCGTACTTCATCGGGGCGTCGGCTTTTTTCATCAGCGGCAACCCGTCCACCGGCGGCACGTTAAACGACAACTTTTCCATCTCATACTGCAACCCGACCGCGTCACGCCAGCGATCGAGTGTGCGCATGTTGCCCAGCGTATCCATCGGCGTCATGGCCGGGGGCGATGCTTCCAATCGACCCGCCAGTATCGCTTCGCCTGCAAAATCCGCTTCCAACGCAAAGCTCGTGGCGGGTGCTTCGATGACGATTTCCTGCGCCTCCTTGCCCTTGGGTTGCACAATGATTTTGCCACTGTCCGAATTTTGCCGATTTGCCACAAACGGATTGGGCACCATGATCCGCCCTTCCGACCCGTAAATGCGCAGCGTATTGTCCTGCTGCACTCCCACACCCGTGGCGATTTGTGCCAGTATCGCGCCATGGGGTGCTTCAAACATCAGCGTACCGATGGCCCACTCATCCACCCCCGTCTGCCCCAGGTGGGCAGCGCCTTTGACATCCACCGGGTCGGCAAACGGTTTGCCCAGTGCTGCCCCGGCAATCAATCGTGAAATCGACACTGTGTAACAGCCCACATCCATGATGCCCCCGCCCGCCAGACTGTTTTTGAAAAGCCGACCTTCCGGGTTGAAACCCGCTTGAAAACTGAACGTGGCTGATATCACCCGAACCTCACCGATCAGCTTTTGCCCAATCAGTTCGACCAGTTTTGCGGTCTGCGGGTGACAGCGATACATGAACGCTTCCATGACCAATCGTTTGTGGACTTTCGCCGCATCGACGACCGCCATCGCTTCCCATTGATTCACTGCAAAGGGTTTTTCCAAGAGCACATGCTTGCCTGCCTCGATGGCGCGAATCGCCCACTGGGCATGAAGCGGATGCGGCGTGCAGACGTACACCGCCTGTACCTGCGGGTCAGCTAGTAATGCTTCATACGACCCGTACCGACGTTCGACGCCGTGCTCGTTGCCGAACTTGTCTGCCGACTCCTGCGACCGACTGCCCACCGCAAACAGTTTGCCGGTGTTGCTTTGTTTGAGGCCGTGGGCAAAAGCCTTGGCAATCGCGCCGGTACCCAATACGCCCCAGTTCACCTGTGCTGACATTATCGTCGTCCTTTAACTGTTAGTGTTGCACCGCTGAGTCAAAGTCATTTTGACGTTTTTGCACACCGTTGATTTTCTTCATAGCCGCGGGTGGCAACCCGCGGTCAGAGGTATGCAAACCATAACTCATTTGACGCAAAACATATTAACCGATCAACCTTTCACCGTCCCAACGGTTGCCTGACCACCGGCCGACCGGGAATCGTCGGCGGATCCTCATGTCCACCCACCATCCAGAAAATCAGCAGCATCAACCCCAGCCCCAATAGCGCAATGCCCGCCCAAAGCACAATGCCAGGCGTACGCGGTGCCGCAACCGCTGGTGTGGTCGCCCCCCTGGGCTGATCGGCTGGCGCTGCTTGCGTTGCTCGCCCGGGTCGTCCCCTGAAAGCCGAACCCACCACCGGCGCAGTATCGACCGGTTGCGTCGCATCAGCACCCGGTTGGTTTTCATCTTCGACGATGGCCGGGTCCCCCATCAAAGCCGTATCTGCCTGCGACAATTCCAAACTTGGACGCACCGTCGGATCGTGATCATCATCCAGGTTCACCGCCGCCGTTGCCACACGTACTCGATGTCGCACATGTTCTTTTTCAATCTGATAGCTATGCCGACATTCAGCGCAGACCCGCACCGCCCCCAGCCGAATGAAGGGCCAGTGAGTGACGTTACCGCATTCTGGACAGGTCAGTTCGTACATCCCTCTATCAATGTAGCGTGTTCACGCGACAAGGCCAAAACCAGACGAACCCTATGTTAAACTAACCCCCATGGCGGGTAAGTCAGTCATCACCGTGGGCAACTTCGACGGACTGCATCGGGGGCATCGCGCCATCATGGCGCGGGCACGGTCGATCGCGCAAACCCATGGTGTGCCGATGATCGCCCTGACCTTTGATCCGTTTCCAACCAAAATATTACGACCCCAGCAGGCACCCGCTCGTTTGTCAGATCGTGACCAGCGTGCCCGGCTGCTGCGCGAAGCAGGGGCCGATCAGGTACTTGTGATCGAACCGACCCGTGATTTTCTGGCCCTGGATGCGGAGACGTTTTTGCGTCAACTGGTGCGTGAATTTGCGCCCCTGGCGATGGTGGAAGGTTCCAACTTCCGCTTTGGCAAAGGGCGGGGCGGTGATGTGCGGATGCTTGCACAACTGGCTCCGCAACTGGGTTTTGACATGATCGTCATCGACCCCGTGGAGGTGATGCTCGGGTCATTGACGGCAGTGCCGGTGAGCAGTTCCCTGGTGCGCTGGCTGATACTGGCCGGTCGGGTGCATGAGGCGGCGATCTGTCTGGGTCGGCCCTATGAACTTTCAGGCAAAGTCATCAAGGGCGAACAGCGGGGTCGAACGATTGGTTTTCCAACCGCCAACCTCGATCCGTCGGCGCTGGATGATCGCATCATTCCCGCCGACGGCGTGTACGCCGGGACGGTGACATTGAACCATCGTGAGGCTGCCATGGTGGAAATACCCGGAGCAATCAGTATTGGTCACAAACCCACGTTCGGGAAGTTGCAGCGAGTGCTTGAAGTACACCTGCTGAACTTTCAGGGTGATTTGTACGATCAACCTATCACCGTGCGATTTGATCGATGGGTGCGCGAACAGATGAGTTTTCCGAGTCTGCCCAAATTGATAGAACAGATACAGCGCGATGTGGAACAGGTGAAGGAAGTGATTAAATAGCCAAGTGGTCAAGTGGTCAAGTGGTCGAGTGGTCGAGTGCAGAAACCAAGCCGAGGACGAAGCCGACCCCCGGGGGAGGCTGAGGACTCGGGTATTTCGAGTCAACGAATCACTGAGTCACCCATGAACCGGTCCACCTGTAAGGAGTTTTTGTGAGCACGTATCAATCGAACATCACACTGGCACAAGCAGCGGACAAGTTACGGGCTGCGACCAATATTTTGCTGGTGACGCACGCCAAGCCCGATGGTGATGCATATGGGTCGGTGGTGGCCCTGGCAGCGGCGCTCGCGGCGATGGGTAAACATGTCGAGCCCTGGCTGATGCCGCCGATCCCGGAAAGCCTGCGGGTTTTGGATGGGTACCCGATGTGCAAATCGTTCACGCCCGGCAGTGAGATTGGGCCGACGGATTTGACGGTGATCGTTGACACCGGGGCCTGGGCACAACTTTGGCCCATGAAGGCGGTGCTGGAACCGCGTTTGGCGAATACCTTGATTTTGGACCATCATTTGTCGGGCGATGTGCAGGCAGCGTACAAATATATTGAAGGTCAGGCGGCAGCGTGTTGTGAAGTGATTGCCCAATTATTGGAGTTGCTAAATCAGGGACGCCCGGCTGAGCGATCCCTTTTTTCACCGGTGGTCTGTGAGGCGCTGTTTGTCGGGTTGGCATCGGATACAGGCTGGTTTCGTTTTTCCAACACCCGACCGATGACGCATGAATGGGCGGCTCGACTGCTCACCATGGGCGTGCATCACGCAGAGATTTACCGCAAACTCGAACAGACCGAACGCCCGGAAAAACTGGCGCTGATGATCCGCGCGCTCGACAGCATGAAGCTGCTGTTCGGCGGACGTGCAGCGATCATGGTTTTACGTGCCGGCGATTTTCAGGACACCGGTGCGTTGCTGGAAGAGACCGAGCGATTCGTGGATATTCCGCAAATCGTCGGCAGTGTCGAACTGGTAGTGCTGGCGACCGAAACCCCCGACAAAAACGGCACTGGCAACAACGGCAACGGGGGCCCAGCGACCATTCAGAATGATGACAAGCCGGTGCAGCCGCCGGTGATTCGCTTGAGTTTTCGCAGCAAGCCCGGGCCGCGTGCGGTGGATGTCGCCACATTAGCCGGCCAGTTTCATGGCGGGGGTCATGCACGGGCATCGGGCGCCAAAGTGCAGGCCCCGTTGGAACAGGTGCTCGAAGATGTTGAGCGTGCGGTGCTGTCGGCATTGGATCGCAGACGGTGAGCGAAGATTATTTCGAATTTTGGATTTCGAATTTCGAAATTAAAAACCAAGCGGGAACGAGGCCGATAGGCCGAGGGCCCGGGTATTCGAAGAAGTGGTCGCGTGTCGCAATGGGATTCGGTCGTTAGCGCCGCGACTTGTCGCGTCTGATGATGTGACCGAGCGAAATTAACATGACGCCGAGGGCTTTAGCCCCGGATGATTGAGCGCAGACTATTATGATGTAACCCGGCACAGAAGGGCACAGCGTCAATCGATCATCAACCCATGCAAACGACTCGACAACAACGCGTACTTCGGCTCACACCCGCAGTGTTGTTGCTGTCGTGGGTGATGTTGACAGCGGGGGCAAACCTGTCGCATGCCCAAACCACCACCGACAACGACGCACCGAACAACCCCTCGAAACCAACGACCACTCAAAGCACGACCAACACGAAAACGCAATCCGGCGCAGGCATCGTGATTGATGAAACGACGATTGCAGCACTTGATGCTGAATCATGGCCGATCCGTGAAACAGCCACGTTGCGATTGTTGCGGGACGAGTCACTGACCCCCGACAGCATCGCCAAAGCATTGGGGCAACCACTTTCACCCGAGCAGCGGCTTCGGCTGATGCTGGTGGCGGAACATCATGTGATACGCCTGATGGGGCAACGACTGGTGACGCAGCCGGGCAAGGCATCGTTGGGGGTGGCGTTGGAGTGGTTGGTACCCGAGGAAGTGGCGGAACTGGGGCGACCGGGGGCACGGGTGGAGGCGACCTTGCCGGGGTTCCCTGCCTATGGTGTGTTGCAATTGGGGGACCTGATCGTGGCGCTGAATGGTCAGGGCATCGACCCTTCGATCATGGGTGAGGCAATGGTACAGGTGCTGCGTGACATGATTCAAACACACAGCTCGGGGGATGTGGTGGAACTGACGATTGTGCGCGATGCCTTGATGCAGCAAATCAAGGTGAAATTGGGCAGCCTCGATGCGATGCGCACGTTGTACGAGCCGGACACATTGACATTGCAACCGGCGGCACTGGTGGAGTTGCGAAGGTTTCAACAGTCTTTGAAGAAACCCCAGCCCGTCGAAAATTCAAACCGGTGATCAATTCAAGGCTGCATGATGCCACCCTTGAGCACACGGGGCAGGCGGGGGCGTTGTTGCCCCAGGGTGTTGCGCAGCGAGTCAGCCACGGTGTGTACCGTCGAAACCACCGGCTCGCCACGCAAAGGGTCATTCACGGCACCGACTTCAGGTTCATCGACAATCGATAACGGACTTTCACGGCGTGCATCGACCGCAATGGCCGGGTTGCATTCGACATCATCGGAAGGTTTTTCAGTGGTGATAACCGGGCTGACCGACGCGGGGGATGATGGGTGTTGCACAGCAGGGGCGTCGTCGGCTTTTTCAGGGATCAATTCCTGCATTTCTTTGGCGCGGGCCAGGGCATTGGGGCCGACGTACACGGCTGCCTCAAGCGTCGCTCCTTCATGCACCAGCAGTTTGGGTGTGTACAACTTGCCGGATAAAAACGCACCGGGCAACAGTTCGACGCTTTCCTCGGCCAACACCTCGGCTTCGACGCAACCGGCCAGTCGCAGCCTCGTACACATCACCTGCCCTTCTACGTGGGCACTGGCGGGCAGATCGAGCAGCCCCATCACCTGCAGCGTGCCATCGACCTGCCCCATCATCAGCAGGTCGTTTTCCAGCCAGAGTTCGCCGCGAATGTGACAGTCAGCCCCGATCACCGTGCGATTTTTAGAAACGTCCGTGGTCATATGTGTGTGTACCCATGTACCCCCGTCCCGCTGTATATCGGTTGAATATGGAAACACCCCCGTACTTTTTTGCAGAGTGGGAGTGGTTATTGCCGCTTTTGACGCCGTGCCCTTCAGGGCCGCGATTTATCGCGTCTGCAATTGTCATGGGTAAAATCATCCTGATCTTTGTCGAGGGACGACAAAGATCAGGCGTGGAAGATGCAAAATATTGAATTGTGCACTTGACCACTTGACCACTTGACCACTCGGCCACTTCATTCCAAAAGACACATCACCCATTCGTGGGTACGATACTGGTTCGTGTTTCAAGGTCCATACACCCTCGATCAGGAATCACCCATGCGCTCGATATGGATTGCGACGTTGTTATGTGCGACCGGTTTGCCGATGATGACGGTCAACGCGGAAGAGGCTGCCCCCGTGGCTCCGCCCGCCGCGATGACACCCCCCGCCCCCGCTGCACCCACGGCGGAAGAAACCCGCAACGCCATCGAAACCGTCAGCTACATGATCGGCCTGCAGGTCGGAGGCGAAATGAGCGAACAGTACATCGAACTGGACCCGCAACTGGTCGCCAAGGGCGTGGCCGATGCCGCCGCAGGCAAACAACCTGAACTCAAAGATGAAGACCTACGCTCCGCAGCGATGACGTTACAAAAAGTGGCCCGCGCCAAGGCCACCGCCATGGCCGCCAAAAACAAAGCCGATGGCGAAGCGTTTTTGACCAAAAACAAGGATGCGGAAGGTGTCAAAACCACCGCCAGTGGTTTGCAGTACAAGGTGATTGCTCAGGGCGATGGCAAAGGCAAACAACCGGTCGCCAGCGATCAGGTGACCGTGCACTACAAGGGTACACTGCTGGACGGCACGGAATTTGACAGCTCATACAAGCGCGGTGAACCGGCCACGTTCCCACTCGGCGGCGTGATCAAAGGCTGGACCGAAGGCCTGCAACTCATGCGTGTCGGTGACAAGTACCAACTGTTTGTGCCCTACCAACTGGCCTATGGCGAACAGGGCCGAGGTAAAACTATTCCGCCCGCCAGCCTGCTGGTGTTCGAAGTCGAATTGAAAGATGTGCAACCTGCCCCCGCACCCGCCCCCGGAATGGGCGGCTTCCCCGGCATGCCCCAACAGTAAACCGAATTTTCGAATTGATCGCTTGAATCAAAAATTGAAAAAGCCCAGGCATGGCCCCCCGGAAATGCCTGGGCTTTATTGTTGATTCGTCGTGTTATCAGTGCAATGCGCGTAATTTTTTGGCCCCCTCTCCCTCCGGGAGAGGGGGGCCGAGTCCGCGAGGCCGGGTGAGGGCGCGTCTTTCACTTGACCACTTCTTCGAATACCCGAGTCCTCAACTTGTCGGTTTCGTCCTCGGCTTGATTTCTTAATATTCGAAATTCGAAATTCAGATCACTTGGTCACTGCTCAATCGAGTTTGCCGGGGGTTGCCCAGGTGGGCAGCATGGCCGGCCGTTGGTAATTGGTGGTCAGGTTGTGCACTTTGCCGGTCTTGGAGCTTTTCAAAAACCCGTCCATGGCATCCAGCACTGCGAAGGCTTGTTCGAGGCTGGCGCGGTGCGGGCGACCGGTGCGAATGGCCATGGCCATGTCCGCCACGCCGACCATGCGACCAAAGCCCTTGGCGTGGGTATGCGGCACGGCTCGCCATTCGGGTTCATCGTGACGACGGACAAACACATCACCATCAAACCCGTTGGGGTCGGGCACTTTCATGGTTCCCTCGGTGCCGTAAACGGTGATGGGGTTTTTACCGTCGTGAGTGCCGTGCCAGATGGCGAAGGTGGTGATGATGGTGCCGATGACGCCGGATTGGAAGCGGATGGTGCCGGCGACGTGATCGGGGGTTTCGACGTCGATTTTTTGGCCGAACAAGGGGCCGGGGCCGCCGTCCTTTTTGTGGGTGATGGTGCGCTCTGGGATCATGATGTCAGCCATGCCTGTGACGGCACTGATGGGGCCGAGCATGTTGATCATGGCGGTGAGGTAGTACGGGCCCATGTCGAACATCGGGCCGCCGCCGGGCTTGTAGTAAAACACCGGGCTGGGGTGCCATGATTCGTGCCCGTGGCCCATCATGTAAGCGGTGGCGACCAGGGGTTTGCCGATGACGCCATCGTCGATGAGTTTGCGCGCGGTCTGGTGGCCGGCGCCGAAAAAGGTGTCGGGCGCACAACCCACGCGCAGGTTTTTCTCGTTGGCGAGTTTCACGATGCGCTTGCCCTTGGCGACGCTGATGTCCAACGGCTTTTCGCTGTAAGTGTGTTTGCCGGCTTTGAGTGCCGCCAGGGCGATGTCGGCATGCGCAGCGGGAATCGTAAGGTTCAATACGATTTCGATCGACGGGTCTTTGAGCAATTGCTTGACGGTGAGCACGTTTGCAATGTTGTGCTCGGCTGCCTTGGCCTTGGCGGCATCGGGGTTGATATCGGCCACGGCACACACGTCCAGCAGGTCCGGGTAGAGCTTGGCGTGATTGAAATAGGCGTTGCTGATGGCTCCGCAACCAATGACACCGACACGTACTTTTTCCATGATGAAACCTTTATGAAGAGTGTTGGGGTTGTTACGACCTATGGGGGAATTAGGTTAACAAAGCAAAGGAGGATGTGCCAGTTTTTGAGGAAGTGGCCATGAGGTGCGCGATTTGTTTAGGTGCTTGACGCCGTGCCCTTCAGGGCCGGATGTCTGTGCGAATGATCCGGGGCTAAAGCCCTCGGCGTCAGTTGTTGTATGAACAGCAAAGCTGATTCACAGACGTGAAGTTCAGGCGTGGATAACCACTTCACACCAAACCATACCCGGGCCCTCGGCCTCCCCCGGGGGTCGGCCTCGTTCCCGGCTTGGTGTTTTTCACTTGATCACTCGGCCACTGGGCCACTTCTTCTGGGCCACTTCCTTTCTATACTGCTGTCATGACCGCCACCTTATCCGCCCCCACCAACGCCCCCACTGCTTCGGCCACGCAGCGACCCTTGCTGGAGGTGCGCGACCTGTGCACCTACTTCCCCGTCAAGCGCGGCCTGTTGCAACGCATCGTCGGCCACGTCCGCGCGGTCGATGGCGTGTCGCTATCCCTGCAAAAGGGCCAAACCCTCGGACTCGTCGGTGAATCCGGCTGTGGCAAGTCCACCGTCGGTCGCTCCATCCTGCGCCTCGTGACGCCCACCAGCGGCTCGGTTCACTTTGACAACAACGATGTGTTTGCAGCACACGGAGCCGACCTCAAAAAACTCCGGCGGCGGATGCAGATCATTTTTCAAGACCCCTTTGGCTCACTCAACCCACGCATGCGCATCGGCAGTGCCATCGCTGAACCCATCCTCGTCCACCAACTGGCCAAAGGTTCCGAGGTCCACGATCGCGTTGCTGTCCTTCTGAAGAAAGTCGGACTGTCCCCCGATTACGCCCAGCGTTACCCCCACGAATTTTCCGGCGGTCAGCGTCAACGCATCGGCATCGCCCGTGCCCTGGCACTGGAACCTGATTTCATCGTCTGTGATGAGCCGGTGTCCGCCCTCGATGTTTCGATTCAGGCGCAAATCCTCAATCTGCTGTCGGACCTGAAGCAAGAACTGGGCCTGTCGTACCTGTTCATCGCCCACAACCTGGCGGTCGTGCAACATTTCTGCGATCAATTGGCGGTGATGTACCTGGGTAAAATCGTCGAAATCGGCTCACGTGAAGAAGTCATCGACAACCCGCGTCACCCCTACACACAGGCACTTTTGTCTGCTGCCCCGATGCCCGACCCGACCCGGCGCAAAGCCCGCATCATGCTCACCGGCGAAGTCCCCTCGCCGATCAATCCGCCGACCGGTTGTAGCTTTCATCCCCGCTGCAACCTGGCGCGTAAATGCACCGAGCATCACCCCGAACCCGAAATCGTCACCCTCACCCAGCGCGGGCAAACCGATCGCGTCATGCGCCAGTGCGTGGAACAGGTGCCCCGGCTTGAATCAGTGGAGCAAGCATCAGCCCATCAGACCGCCTGCTGGTATCAGCGGGAACAGAATCACCATGCCTGATGTGGCCCCGACGAAGTCGCGGCGCTAACCGATACGATTGGCTCGACCACTCAACCAATCGGCCACTTCCTTCAATACCCCGCGCGGTGCAGCATGTCGAGTGTCAGTTTGCCTGTCGTACCACCGCCCTGCTGCTGACGACGCAACCAATGCACAATCGTCTTGGCGATGATGTCGGTTTCCAAATTCACCGCATCCCCCGGCTGCAATTCAGCGAGGGTGGTGAGGTTCAACGTGGTGGGTATCAGTGCGACATCAAAATCATCATCACCCACCCGTGCCAAGGTCAGCGACACACCATCGATCGTCACCGACCCCTGCGGCGTCAAATAGTCCAACAATTCCCTCGGCGGAACCACCGTCAACCGCCATTCGGTGGCATCATTTTTCACCCGACGCACCGTGCCCACTCCATCGACATGTCCCTGCACAAAGTGGCCGCCCAGTTGCGATTGCGGGGTCAGACACGATTCAAGGTTCACCATCGCCCCGACACGCAGCTTGCCCAACTTGGTGAGTTTCATCGTCTGGGCAATGACATCGAATATCAACTCGCGCTCATTGAAATCGACCAGCGTCAGGCATGTGCCGCTGACACAAACCGAATCACCCTGCGAAAGTTTCACCGGCGGCTGCCAACCCATCGTGTCGATGCGCAATTGCACATTGCCCGCGATTGGCTTCAATCCGGCAATGCGACCCTTGGCTTGTACCAGTCCGGTGAACATGATGATGACTTGGTTAATTGGTTGGTGAATCGGTTAATCGGTGAGTCGGTTAATCAGTGATCGGGTGGTTCTGAATCATACACGCCTGAACTTGCGAGGCAGCGAGCAAGTTCAGAATGGTGATTCAAACATACCCAAGTCCTCCGCCTCCCCCTTCGGGGTCGGCCTCGTCCTTGGCTTGGTTTCTACACTCGACCACTCGACCACTTGGCCACTTTCCTCTCACACCGGGCTGGGCACGGTTTCGAGCACCTGTTGCATGATGCGTTGTCCCGCCACACCGTCGGCGTCGTGGGTGGCGCTTTTGGGGATTACACGATGAGCGCAGACGGGGATGACATTGGAAATAATGTCATCGGGCACCACATAATCGCGCCGATGCAGCAGGGCCGTGGCCTTGGCGCACAGGGATAATGCCAGTGCCCCGCGGGGCGATACGCCGATTTGAAGCTGATCGTTGGTGCGGGTGGCGTTGGCGATGCGCACGATGTAATCCAAAAGCGACGGATCGGTCTGCACCTGATGTACCTGGGCCTGCAATTCCAAAAGCTCCGCCCCGGTCATGACGGGTTTCAAATCCGCCAGTGCGGTGCGTGATGGTTGAATTTCAAGAATACGGGCCTCGTCTTCCGGACTGGGGTAGCCCAGGTGAATGCGCATCAGAAAACGGTCGAGTTGGCTTTCAGGCAGAAAGTAAGTGCCTTCGAATTCAAACGGGTTTTGCGTGGCGATGACCAGAAACGGCTGAACCAGTTTGTGGGTTTTGCCGTCGATGGAAACCTGGCCCTCGTTCATCGCTTCCAGAAGCGCCGACTGGGTGCGTGGCGTGGTGCGGTTGATTTCATCCGCCAAGACGATGTTGGAAAAAATCGGCCCGGGTTTGAAGGCGAACTCACTGCGCTGCTGGTCCCACACCGTCACGCCCAGAATGTCGGCCGGCAACATGTCGGGGGTCAGTTGAATACGCGTCAGGGAAAGGTCCAAACTACGCGCCAGTGAATTGGCCAATACCGTTTTACCAACACCGGGCACGTCTTCAATCAATACGTGGCCGCGGGCCAGCAAACAAATCACCAGCTTGTCCACCGCTGCGTGATTCCCCAAAAACACACGCTCAACGTTGGCGCGAAGTCGTTCCAGCACGGCTGAGGGATTGTCTATCACGGGCAAAAGTATAACCCAACCCCCGACGATTCAACAACGGGTATTGGCTACACCGCGGGTTTCCACCCGCGGCTAGACGAACCAATACACAGTCTTCATAGCCGCGGGTGGAAACCCGCGGTGAATGACTCGACCACTTGTCCACTTGACCACTTGGCCACTCGACCACTTCCACTTCTTCACACATCCAGGTTTTTCACTTCCAGCGCGTGTTCCTCGATATACCGGCGACGCGGCTCGACTTCCTCGCCCATCAGTATCGTAAACAGCCGCTCCGATTGACTGGCTGCATCCCAACTCACCTTCAGCAAGGTTCGGTTCTCCGGGTTCATCGTCGTCTCCCACAACTGCTCCGCATCCATCTCGCCCAGCCCTTTGAACCGTTTGATTTCAATGCCCTGTTTTCCCGCATCCAAAATCGCTGGCACAACCCCCGGCAAATTCGGGATCGCTGTTACCTGCTTGTGACCCTTGCCATCCAGTGCGTGCAACTCAAACCGCGTCGGCAATCGCTGACCCTCCGCCGATTCCTCAAACACCAATCCATAGGTATCCAATTGCAAACCAAACTCCATCAGCCGCGCAAACACCCGTTCCAATTCGCGCACTTCGTGCATTTCATAACGTCGCGGCTGACGTTGCCCATGACCTTTTTCAACCTTGCCGTTGCCCCCGGCCTGACCGTTGGCCGACGCACCGTTGCTCACATCGCCGCTGTTTGCCGAACCATTGTTCGACACACTGTTGCTCGCCGCAGCATTGGCGCCAGGTTGGGTTTCACCGATCACCGCATCCAAATCCGGGTCGATGCCGCCAAGTTTGTGCGCGACCAAAAACGCTTCTTCCTGCGCTTCATTCCAAAAGTAATGTTCGCCATCCGCCTCGCCCGGTTTGCCCGGCAGCACCAGCCGAACATGTGGTAAACGTCCCTGCCCCGACGGATCATCCTTTCGCATCGCCAAAAAGTCGGTGAAGCGAATGCCGCGTCGCTCAATGATGTTCACCAATTCCTGCATCTGATCCAGGGCTTCAAAAGCACCGCGCAACTCATCCCCGGTCAGCTTGCGCACCACCTGATGCGACGGATCAAAAATCACCAGTTCCGCGCCCTCCATGCCCAGTTCGCCCAGCAACCGGCGCATGCGCTTTTCATTGAGCACATACTCGCTCTTTTTCCCCCGCAGCACCTGATACAACGGCGGCTGTGCAATGTAAACCCTGCCCTGTCGAACCAACTCAGGCATCTGCCTGAAAAAAAACGTGAGCAAAAGTGTGCGAATGTGTGACCCATCCACATCCGCGTCGGTCATGATGACAATCTTCCCGTAACGCAGTTTGCTGATGTCAAAATCATCCGCCCCGATGCCGCATGACAAGGCTTGAATGATCACGCGAATTTCTTCAAAGCCCAAAATTTTGTCCAGCCGGGCTTTTTCGACATTGAGTATTTTGCCTCGCAAGGGCAGTATCGCCTGATACCGATGATCACGACCGCCCTTGGCCGAACCCCCTGCCGCGTCACCTTCGACCAGGTAAATTTCCGAGTGTTCGACATCCCTGCTCGTGCAGTCGTACAACTTGCCGGGCAACCCGCCTGAATCCAGCGCCCCTTTGCGCCGGGCCAGTTCACGAGCCTTGCGCGCCGCTTCACGGGCCTGGGCTGCGTTGATGCCCTTCATGCAAATGCGTTTGGCATCAGCCGGGTGTTCCTCCAACCAGGTACTCAGTAACTGGTTGACGTTGGAACTGACAAACGATTCGACTTCACTGTTGCCCAGTTTGGTTTTGGTCTGCCCTTCAAACTGCGGGTCCGACACCTTGACCGAAATCACTGCTGCCAGACCTTCACGTAAATCTTCCCCGACTGGGGCGGGGTCATTTTCCTTCAATATGTTGGCCGAGCGTGCATAGTTGTTCAACGTACGGGTCAGAGCGGTTTTGAAGCCCGACAGGTGTGTGCCACCCTCGATGGTGTTGATGTTGTTGGCAAACGAAAACAGCGTTTCGTTGTAACCATCGTTGTACTGCATCGCCACTTCGATCACCAGCCCGCTGTTGTCCGGGGCCACGGCTTTGAAATACACCGGCTCATGCACCACTTGCCGACTGTCATTGAGGTGACGTACAAAGGCGATGATGCCGTCGGGGTAGTGGTAGGTTTCGCTCTTGCCGCTGGTTTCATGTTCCAGTTTGATCGTCAGACCGGGGTTCAGGTACGCAATTTCGCGCAGCCGACCTGAAAGTGTGTCAAAGCGAAATTCGGTTTCCGGGAAAATTTGCGGATCGGGTTTGAAGGTGACCTTGGTGCCGGTCTTGGTCCGCTGGCCGATTTCCTTGATTGGTTCAACCGTGATGCCGCGCTCGAAGTTGATGACATGCAGCTTCCCTGCCCGCGCCACTTCGACTTCCATCCACTCGGACAAGGCGTTGACCACCGATGCCCCCACCCCATGCAACCCGCCCGAGGTTTTATATGCGTTGTGGTCAAACTTGCCCCCGGCATGCAGCACCGTCAGCACCACTTCCACCGTCGGCTTGCCGTTGATCGCGGGGTTATCGTGTTTATAAGGCCCGACCGGAATGCCCGACCCATCATCGATCACCGAACACGAACCATCGCTGTTGAGTTTGACCGCGATATTCGAGCAGCGCCCCGCCATGTGTTCATCGACGGCGTTATCGACGATTTCATACACCAGGTGATGCAGCCCGCGTTGCGTCGTGTCACCGATGTACATCCCCGGCCGCTTGCGCACCGCCTCCAGCCCTTCAAGCACCTTGATGTTTTCCTCCGTGTAGGCCGCGGCCACACTTGCTGTTGTTGAAGCATTCACCACCACGGGTGAAACCATCATGTCGCCGGTTGCCGGTTGGGTATCAGCCATGCAATGAACCTTCCATGTCAATGTCCATCAGCCCGTCGATCCATCACCTTCACACAAGCTGCCCATCATACCCGTTTACGCCCAACATCGCCAATGCGATTGAACCTAATGATGTTTCACAAGTTCTTTATTTTCAATCACTTGAAACGCACCAAATATTCCGGCAACTTCGCTGATCCCGGCTCAAGCTCGAACCTCTGATTTGCTTCAAACCGTCGTCTCATAACGCGCAAAACTTCACGAAAAACCACTCCGTCAGCCGATGCTTGAAAACAGAAGACTTAACCCAAGCAGGGGTCGCTTTGGGAGACGCACCATGACACTGCACTTGCACGAATCCACCCGCGAAGAATTGGCACTGCTCACCCATGTGCCCGCAGGTCGCATGTCCATGCGTTCATCCGAACGTCAGCCGACGATGCGCTTTGTGCCGTCATTCGAAGACGAACCGAGCATCAACCATTGGTCGCTGGTCGAAATTTTACGCAATCAAACCAACGGCCCGGACCGCGCTGCGTAATCGATCGATTCAATCACGACTACAAGAAAATCAAAGAATTAAACACAGAGTTCACAGAGTACACAGAGAAGCAAACAAACAAAGCCAGCCTGATTGATTTACTGCTTTATTTGAATCAAAAAGATCGCTAGGCGAACAGATGTTAAACAATCATTTGACACCTTGTTTTGTAAGGTTGTTTGGTTTGCAGTGTAACTTTCAAAGGCTCGGTTCTGCTCTGTGATCTCCGTGCCCTCTGTGTTGAAAATCGGTTTTTTAAGTGCACAAAAACCAATACGATGTCTTTGATAGCAAATTGGTGTGATCGCCAACCTCACGGCGCCAAACGCACAATTCCCCACGATCCCTCCTCGCGCTTCCGATACACCAACCGATCATGCAGCCTGCTTCGCCGACCCTGCCAAAACTCAATCACCTCCGGCAACACCCGATATCCGCCCCACCACATCGGGCGCGTCACCTCTTTCCCCTCAAACCGTTTTTCCACCTCCGCCATCGCCTGTTCCAGCACCGTGCGATTTTCAACCTCACTGCTCTGTTGCGACACCCATGCCGCCAATTGACTCTTGCGCGGGCGAACCCGGAAATAATCCTCCGACTCCTCCCTGCTGACCTGTTCCACTTTTCCGGTAATCCGTACCTGACGCTCCAGCTTGTCCCAGTAAAACACCAGTGCCGCCCGTGCCTGCTGCGCCAGTTGTTGCCCCTTATGACTCTGATAATTGGTGAAAAACACAAACCCGCGCTCGTCCACGCCCTTGAGCAGCACCACCCGTGCCTGCGGCGCCCCCGCCACATCACTGGTCGCCAGTGTCATCGCATTGGGTTCGATCAGCCCAGCCGCCTGCGCTTCCTTGAACCAACGCTCAAACTGCACCAACGGATCGCGGTCCACCTGACCGAAATCAATCGCCCCCTGCTCATAATCCTTGCGCATGTCCCGCATGTTCATGCCAAAGTGTAGCATCGCTAGTGCGGATTCATATTTGACCTAGCGGATACATTTTTGTCCCCACTCCCTCCGAGTGAGGGGGCGGAACATGCACAAGCAATGACCAAATAATTACGCGAATTGCTCCAGCCCCCGGTCCATGACCGGGGGTTAAGTGCATCCAACCACATCACGGTGATTGTCAACCGTCATGATGTCAATAACCCCGCACACCCCATTAAATCATCGGTCCTTCACCGCGCGCCAGGTTCGTCAATGCGGAACGGTCAAGTAAAAAAATGGCTTCTTCTTCGCGTCCGCCGATGTACTCTGATTCTTCCAATCGGCGCAGCGTGCGCGACAGGGTTTCGCTGGTGAGGTTCAAATGACTGGCTAAATGCTTTTTCAAACTCGGCAATACCACGCAATCACGTGCATCAGCGACTTCCAGCAGGTATCGCGCCACCCGCCCCGTCGCATCACGCAGAGTTAAGTCTTCCACCAAGCTCACCAGATGTCGCACCCAAAAGGCCATGCCCAGTAACATCTGTCGCGCCAGGTCCGGCTGATCGCGCAACAAACGGGTCAACTCGGCGGAGGGCAGCAATGCGCAAATGGTGTGTTCAAGTGCCTGTGCGTTGGCGGGACAGGCAAACTCGCCAATGGCAGCCACCTCGGCGAACGTGCCGCCGTGACCGACCAGGTGCAGTACGTGTTCCTTGCCCTGCGGCGCGATTTTGTAAACCCGCACCATGCCGCTGCCGACGATGAACATGCCCGGGCACTCATCGCCCTGCTTGAAAATCGCTTCGCCAGGCTCAAACTTGCGCAACACCGCGCGCTGAGCCAGCAGCGCCAGCACAGGTTCACTCATCTGTGACAACAGTGGGCAGTCACGCAAAATTTCGCCCGCTGAGCCGTGGTCCATCATGAACGATTTCTTTCACTGCTCCCTCACTGTGAGGGATGATGACATGATTGAAGCCGTGCCCTTCAGGGCCGGATGTTCGAGTCTGCAATCCGGGGCTAAAGCCCTCGGCGTCATGTGTCCATCTGGACAAATTGATCACTTCTTCAAGCGTTTCCCATTCAGAATACCCGAATCCTCGACCTCCCCCGGGGGTCGGTCTCGTCCTCGGCTTGGTTTTCTAAATCCGAAATTCGAAATCCGAAATCACTTAACCACTTCCTACTTTACCCGCCCAACAGTCGCAGCACATTCTGTGCCTGGCTGTTGGCCAAGCCCAGTATCTGTGTGCCCGCCTGATTCAAAATCTGTGCCCTGGTCAGTCGTGACGTTTCCGCAGCAAAGTCCGTGTCACGAATCTGACTTTCCGCACTGGTCAAGTTTTCCAGCGCAATCTGCTGACTGCGAATGGTGGTTTCCAGTGTGTTCTTCTGCAAGGCCCCCAGTCGGCCACGCAACACCGCAATCTGGGTCGATGATGCGTCGATGATTTCCGAAGCCTCACGATATTTGCCCGCCACCAGACTGTTTTCACCACCCGACACCACCGAGTTCAAAAACCCGACCAGTTGATTGCCCAGGTGACTCGACGCGATCGACTGAATGCCAAAGCCCACCTGCTGCTGACTGTTGACGCTGGGGCCAAGCTGATACCTCGCCCCGCCCCCGGCGACGGCAAAGCTATACGTGCCTGTTTGCGTCGCCGCCGCATCTGTCAGGTTCAATTGCATATTCAACGTCGAGGTATGCAGACTCACCTTGGTTCCATCGCCCAAGGCCAGGTTTCCGTTGATCAGGGCCAGCACATCTTCGCCGTTGTCACGATTGGATGCCGAGCCGCCGGGCGTGTTGAGGGTTTGGAAGAAGTCACCTTTATTGATGCGACGCACACTGACAAATGATTCGGATCCGAACTCGCCGCTTTCCAAATACATACCCGAGGTCTGGTTGCCGGGGGTGCGCATCCGGGCCGTGACACCGGTGGCATCACTGACCTGATTGACGGCAAAGCTCACCGCCGAAAGCGCTGTGCCACTGACAAACGTGAACACCTGCGTGCCCTTGGTGCCGGTGACTTCGAAGGTGACGCTCGAAAGCAGCGCTCCGGGTGAACCAGCCGTGTTCCCCGGTAAAAACAACGATGCGGTTTGGGCGCTGTTGAGCACCTCAACGCTGACGGGAATGCTGCTGGCGGTGCCGAAATTGGCGCCGAAAATGCGCACATCCTGCACCTGCGATGCCACCACGCCGCTCAAAATAAAATCCAGCGACCCATTGAGCAGTTTGAGCCCTGCAAAACTGGTGGTGTTGCTGATGCGGGTGATCGATTCGATCGCCGAGTCGATCTGCAACTGGTTGGCCTGCACTTCCTCCTTCGAAAAAGCGCTGGTGTTGGCCGCTTCGACCACCAGTCCCTTGATCGAGTTGAGCAAGGCTGACACCTCCGCCAGGGCCGCCTCGGTGGTGGCGATGACATTGGTAGCTCGCTCGGCATTGCCGATGGCGGTGCTGATCGAGTTGATCTCGTTGCGCAAGCGCTCCGAGACAATCAAACCAGCCGGGTTGTCCGACCCACGGTTGATCTGCAGCCCGGTGCTCAGTCGCTCCAGGCGGGTTTTCAAATCGTTGCCCGCACGGGCAAGGTTGTGCTGGGCGACCAGGGCTGACACATTGGTGTTGATACGAGTCATGACAATCCTCCTTGATTGTCGAATCCGGGAATCGCTCCGTTGATACACCGTTCATCACAGCAACCGGCGTGCCAACCACGATTCACCATTCGCTTCGCTGAGCGGGTCTTGCCCGTAGCGAACTCAAAGCGGTACTACTCACACAGCTTGGGGACGCACCTGATTCGTGCCCGGCCCCAGCCGCCGCAGACTTCGGTCCGCGTGCTGCAAATCAGCGATATGAATCTGGCTGGCGGCAGTGTTCTCACGGCGAATCGCATCAAACACTTCCTTGCGATGCACCTGCACCTGACGCGGTGCCGCAATGCCCAGCCGAACTTTATCGCCTCGTATATCCACCACGGTGATCTCAATGGCATCACCGATCATGATCGCTTCATCTCGTTGTCGGCTTAACACCAGCATGGACCTCGGCTCCTTCCTTGGCTCTGTCTGCTGAACCGGTCCTCGGTTCAACCGTCGATGCGTCCAGGCATCAACGTCATTCAACAGGTCCGACTCCCTCAAACCCCCCAACCGATTCACTTTTGTCCACCAACCTTCGGCAATCCGCATCCGCTTGCATCCTCACATGACCTTCCATGGTCATCACACTCACGCCGTCGCCGCCAGCGATTGTGCCCCCAGTTCCACCAGCGGCACCCGCGTGTGATAACGCTTTTCCGACAGCACCATCTGCTCCGCACTGCGCGTCCGTGTGTTCACAATGATCGGCCCCTGCAAATTGCCCGTCAGCGTCTCCTGGTGCTTGTTCACGATCACCAGCACCTGCGCTTCCGACAATTGATGCAAACCCATTTCATCCATCTGCTCACGACGCAGCGGCACACGGTACGTCGGCACAAACTGCGAAGGGTCCGTCACCACAAACGCAAGCTCGGGTGTCTCGATCGACTGCAACCACAAAAAGAAACTTCCCTCATTGGGTTGCAATAGCACATACTTCTTGAAACTGGGGAACCCCAGCACGCCCTTGGGGAACGTAATCACCCGTGTCGCGTCGATCTCCACCTGCCCGAATCTCGATGTGTTCACCAGCATGGTACGTTTCCTCTAACCCGGCCAGGGTTCCTATTGATCGTCCTGATCCCTCGGTTCCACCGACTCCATCCGATCCAGCTCCGCCGATCAGGTCACGGCCTCCAGCCGTCGTATCCCTTTGCGCCCCGCCCGCACTGGCCGATCCCGCAGGCCGCGGCGCAACATTTGCGCTACCTCAGAAAATCCAGCAGACTGAGCTGCAAACTTTGCGCACCCACCCGCAGGCTCGCTTCCAGTTGCTGCTGCAACTGCGTGTAACGGGTCAGCACTTCCGACATCTCGGCTTCCCGCAGATCACTGAGCATCGTTTCTTCGCTTAATTTCATGCTTTCACTACGCTCTGTCTGATCGTCCACCAACTTCGCCTTCACCCCCACATCCGCATGAACCCGCGTCACCCGATTCACATCCTCCCCCAATGCAGAAGTAGCAAGCGTGATGCCACGTGAATCATCTTTCATGAGTGCATCGCGCAAATGGATCATGTGCGTGAACACGCCCTCCACCCGCACCTGTGCCACATCATTGCCCACCAGCGATGTCGCGCTTCCGCTGTTTTTCAAAATCCCCAAATCCTGCGCCGCCAGACTCGTTCCCAACATTTCCACTTTGAAATCAAAACCACCCGCTGTACCGTCCTCCAACGACAGTCCATTGCCGTCCAGTGCCAATCCGATGTTAAAAAGCGTTCCCGCATCCCCGGGGTTGCCCACGTTCCCTGCGCCCAACGCCAACTCCGCTGCACTGCGCACCCGGTCAATCACGCCGCCGATCGTCGTCGCTCCGTCCAAATTCACGTTGAAACTGTTGCCGTCGTGCAGCCGAACCACAAAATCATCCTGCCCCGTCGTGCGATGAATACCGATGCCAAAGTTCAGTTCGTCCAGTTTCGTGCTGCGGGCAAACGTGCGAATGCCCAGGTCCGTCGCCGTGCTTCCGCCATTGACCTCACCAATCGAAAACGCCGGCCCACTGACCTCGCTGAGCACCTGCAACCCACTGCCGTCCGGGCTGATCTCCATACGCAAGCCCAGGTTCAAAGCTGTCATCCGGTTGACCAAATCCTGCACCGTCACCGCACCGTTCAAACTCAAAACTTTCGTCACCCCGCCCTGTGACACTTTCAACCCGCTGCCGGTGTCCACACTCACGCCCAGCGCAGTCAGGTTGGTATGCAACGACAATCGTGGGTTCACATCGCCCCCCGCCACCGTCGCACCGCTTGCCGACATCACCAGCCCCAGGTCCGCAGCCGTGGTCCCGGTCAGACTATCGCTCATACTGATCGTGTCACCCGCCCCAGCCGTCAGTTCAAAACCATTGGCGGTGATACTCAACGCACCGGCACCCGGGTCGATCGTGTTGATCGCTTCGTTCAATCGCGTCACCACATCGCCCATTGTCTGGGCGGTGGTCAAATCCACATTCACAGGCACCCCATTCACCGTCACCTGCATCGCCCCGACACTCACACCCAGCCCCCGTGCCCCATTCAAATCAGCCAACCGCGTGCTCGCCGTCGTCAGCGGGTTCAAATCACGATCCCCCACCACCCGCGCCGACAAGGCTGTGAACGCCTCATGCCCATTGCTGTTGATGTCCGCTGGTTCGTCAAACCCCAGGTCGCCCTGTATGTTTTGCGTCGTCCCTGCGTACCTCACGCCGCCCAGTTGATCATCGAACACAAACAGCTTGCCCCCCGATGTCACACTGCCAAACGAAGGCGTAAAGTTCCCGCCAAACAGCGACACTCCCTGATGCTGCCGATTGGCGATATCGACCAGTGCCCTGATCTGTCCATCGATCACCGTGGCCTGATTCTTGCGCGTATCCGACGTCGAACCGATGCCGATCTGACTCGACCCGATGCTCTGGGCTTCCTGCAAAATGTCCGTCGTATCCGCCAATGCATGATCGACGTTGGCCAAAATGCTCGTCGCATACGCCAGGTTGAGTTTTTGCTGCGCCCGTGCTTCCAGCGTCGTCTGTAACAACAATATGGCCGAGGTTTTCGACGGCGCATCCGAAGGCTTGGCCACCACCAACCCGGTCTGAATCTGATTCTGCGCGTCAAACAAATGTTTCTGCGTCCGACGCAAATTCGACAGCAACGTGCTCATCGATTGCATCGTCGTCGTTCGCGGAATGTTGGCACTCACTCTGCTCATCTTCTACTCTCGTACTCGATCATCCACACATCATTGGTTGCAACTAAAAGCTGACCTTTTACCCTTGTTGACGCCGAGCCCTTCAGGGCCGGTTGTCTGTCAAATTCGAAATCCGACGGCTTCAACAGCGGGGCCACCCGCTAAATCCGAAATTCGAAATTCGAAATTCGAAATTTTCTTCACTCGACCACTTGTCCACTTTCCGTCCCCTCTCCCTCCGGGAGAGGGTTAGGGTGAGGGCGTCTTTCTTCACTCGACCACTTGGCCACTTGACCACTCGATCACTCGGCCACTCGGCCACTCGGCCACTTCTTCCTTCACACAATCTGCAACAGCGTCTGATACATTTCATCCACCACATTCAAAAACCGCGCGCCCGCCTGATACGCCCGTTGAAACGCAAGCAGGTTGATCGTCTCTTCATCCGTATTCACCCCGCTGACCGACTGTTGCTGGCTCTCCAGGTTTTCCCGCACGATCGTCGCCGCCTGCAATTCCGTCTGTGTCTGTCCCTGACGAATCGCATACTGCTCCACATGCCGGTTCCAGCTTTCCATCAACGTGATGCCGCCCATTTCCGCCACGCTCTGATTCCGCAGTCCTGCAATCGCCAGCGCGTTGCGGTTGTCCCCCGACACATGCCCCTGCCCCACCGCCAGCATCGACGGGTTGCCCTTGATCACACTGTTCACATCCACGTTCTGCGCATCGGTCCCGGTGAAAAAGGTATTGATGCCCAGTGCCGCCAGCACCCCGCTGCTGTCGTTGCCGAAGGTGATCTGATAATCACCATTGGCGCTGTCGATCCGCAGCCGACCATCCGCCGTGATGCTCGCGTTCACGTTCGCCACACTGCTCATCTGCGCCGCCAGGTCCGCCAGCGTCGTATCCCCAGCCGGGTTGATGCCGTCCAAATCCAACTCAATCAATTGCATCTGCCGCAGGCCGGTCGATTGCTGCGTGACATACAACTCAAAACTGCCATGCTTGGGGGCAAACTTCAACCCTGTCGCCGCTGCATCATTCAATCTTGCATTCACATCCGCCACGCCGTACGTCCCGGTGACGTTCGTAAAACCCTTGATTCCCTGTCCCTGGCTGTGCAGCCGATTCACTTGAAAAATCAACTGACTGGCAAAATCATCCAGCGTGCGAATCGCCTCCACCAAATCTTCTTCACGCGCCGCCACCATCGCCCCCAGCTTTCCACTGCGTGGCGCAATCACGCTGCCGTCCGCCGCGATCGTCAATTCAATTTTCGTCTCCCCATCCACCAGCGTCCGCCGCACCGCCAAGCCCCGTGCATCGCCCCCCAAAACCACCGGCAACGAATTCACATACACATCCACCGCCCCGTTTGCCTGCTCCACCGCTGAAAAATCAAAGTACGTCGCCAGTTCCGCCAGCAAAACATCCCGCTGATCCCGCAACGCATTGGCGCCGCCCGTCGCACCATCTGCCGTCGCAATCTTCCGGTTGATCTCCTGAATCTGCCCCAACAAGTCGTTGGCAGCCGACACATTCTGATCCACCGAACGATCCACCAAGTTCCGCAAATCCACCATGCTGCTGCGCATCTGCCGAAGGAACGACGCCAGCGACGAACCCTGCTGAATCACCAGTGCCCTCAATGAATCATCCAACGGCCGATTCGCCAAATCCGAAAACCCATTGAAAAATTCACCCAGCTTCGTCGAAAGGTCCTTGTCCGACAATTCACTATGAATCGCTTCGATCTGCGCCAAAATCGATGCCCGCTCATTGCTCCCCGCTTCGTTGGCCAACCCATTACGTAATCGCCCTTCCAGCGCGTTATCGACCATCCGCCGAATTGATTCGATCTGCACACCACGACCCACGAACACCCCCGACATGATTTCCTGATCCGGGATCGGCGACAGCGTCACCACCTGTCGGTGATAACCCCTGCTCCCCACGTTGGCCAGGTTGTTACCCGTGACCTCGATGGCGGTCTGATAGCTCAATAAAGCTGTCCGACCGATGTTCAGTGCGCCGCCCAGTCCCATGATCGTTCACATCCCTGTGAAGTTAGCCGTCCTTGTCACGACCACCCTGCATTCCAACCTTCATCACCACCTGCCAACCGACTTACGCCCTTGCTTCGAACGTGCTCATTGCCATCGCTGCTTTAGGCATCTGCCCACCCTTGCCATACACCGCATTGCCGCTGACCGCGTTGCTCACGCTGCGCAACATGCCCTGCATATGTCGCACCAGTTCCTCATTGGCGCGCTTTGCCACCATCGACTCCTTCTGCACCTGCTGCATCACCTGCACCAACTGCGCCCGCAAAGCCAGCAACGACTCGCCGCTGCTCTTGGGTAGGTGCGTCGCCAGTTCGGTTAATCGCCAGGGTGCCTTCGCCGAAGGATCGATCCATTGCGTCAATAGTGCCACCAGCGTCAGTCTTCGTTTTTCCAATTCGCCGATCAGTTGTACCTGCTGATTTTCCGCACCCAACACCACCGCCACCGTTTTATGATCCGCGCGTCGCAAGCCCGCCAGTTTGTCCGCCATCAGGGCTGACATCCGCTGGTGGGCAGCGCACAGCTCGCGTAACACCGTTTCCAGTTCACTGACCGCCTGTTCCATGGTGATGTTCATCTGCATGATTCGACTTCCCTGTCATTGACAGTCTCAAACCATCCTCTTTCAACGCACCACATTCACCTTGCTTCCCTGCTCCAACTGTCCGCGTTGCATCAGGGTTCGATACACCCCTTCCACCACCGTCAGTCGCATCCCCTGCACCATGCGATCCGCCATAATCGTGTCCATCTGCGCTCCGAACGCCTCCTCCGCCTGTCCGCCATCAAACAAATCGCTTTTAAACGGGTCGTTGCGCATTTGTTCCAGCAATGGTTTCACCAATGCCGTGGCCACCAGTTCTTCCGCTGTCTGTCGAACCATCTGTTCCCTGGTCTCCGGCTGCCGATCCGCCGCCGTATCCTGCATCGCCAGCACTTTTGAAAAATGCGTCGTCCCCAGCGACATGCCCGTCGTCATCGGCCGCACACCCCCGCCGAAGTTGATGTCATTGCTGATCTTCATGCTGCACTCGTGTCTTGCCTTTGCACTTGACCACTCGACCACTTGACCACTTGGCCACTCGGCCACTCGGCCACTTCCCATCACTCCAAAATCAACTGCGCATGCAACTTCCCACTGCGGTGTAATTCCTTCAAAATCGCGATCCGATCCGGGGCCTCTACCTTCAACTGATTCAAAGCCGTCAGCAGGTCCGCCAATCGATTACTCGCTCGTTTTTCCGTGTCCATCGCAATGAAATTGTGCGCCTCCCGCACCGGGTTGAGCACCGTCGGCACCGGTGGCGGATTCAGCGTCGTGATCGTCAAACCCTTGTGTGAAATGATCACCGGCGAAATCTGCACATCCCCCGTCACCACAATCGTCCCCGTCCGCTCGTTCACCACCACCTTCGCCCCCGTCCCAATCAGCGACGGATCGACATAACTGGTCAAAATCTGACTGATGAACGCCGCCGGGTCCGTACGCTCAAACTCCGGCACCGCAATCGCCACGTTCTTCTGATCCAACGCCTGCGCAATGTTCGGCCCATCCGGCGCCAACAACCCATTAATCAAATTCGCCAGATTGTTCGCCATCGGCCAACCAGCCACATTGTCATTCAACACCAGCGTGATCCGACCCTGCTGATCCAAGTACCGCGTCATCACATCGCGCGTCAGTTGAGCCCCGCGCTTCACCACCCCCACCGTCGGCGTCGCTGCGTCCTCAATCGACACCGGCCCTTCCGCAAACGCAAACACCGGTGACCCAGGCAACGGCCCGGTCATCGGTATCACAAACAACCGTCCCCCCACCAAACTTTTACTCGGCCCAATCGCCGCCAACTGCACATCCAACCGATCTCCTTCCCGCACTCCTGTTTCCGGAATGTTCGCCGTCAGCGCCACCAATGCCACATTCTTTGCATTATTCAGCTCAGCCGCCACGGTATTGGGGTCGATCAATTGCTGCACCACCGTCGCCAGCGGTCGCATCGCCGGTAAAAACTTTCCGCCATCCCCCGTGCCCGCCAACCCCACCACCAAACCCATCCCCACCAACTTTCCACCTTCACTGCCCTTCAATCGCACCACATCCTGCACCTGCGCCGCCCTCGCCGACAACGTGCCGACCACCATCACCATCAGCAGAATGATGATCGTGAACATCCGGTTTTTATGATCGGTGCGCTGCATTCTTTCCGTCCATTCAAAAGTTGAACAAAAACTCAAACATTTTGGTCAGCACGCCTTTGTCCGTCGCCCTGAACAATTCGCCCTGATGGTTCTTCACCAGTCTCAGGTCATAAAGCTGGGTCGATTGCACGGTGTTATCCACGTGCACATCCTCCCGCCGACAAACCCCCGTCAGCACCAGTTCCATGCTTTCCTTGTCGCTCTGAATGAACTTACGGGCTTCCAGCACCAGCGTGCCGTTGGGTTTGATGTCGATGATGCGGGCTGTGACACGGGTGGTAAAACTATCCCGCCTTGAGTAATCACCCTCGCCCTTGAACTCATTCTTAAACTTCACGCCCAGCTTCGGTTTGTCATTGGGGCCTTGTGCCAGCACCTGGTCGGCCAATAAATCAAACACGCGAATCCCCGGCCAATTGCTGATTTCCCCGTTAAATTGCGAATCTTTCCCGGTGTCCAGTGTTGATGAGGCATCGGCTGAGGTGTTTTCCCGCACGATGATCGTCACCAAATCATGCATCGCAAAACGTCTTGGTTCCGGCACACGCACCGCGATCAAACTCACCTGCGCCACCGCCGACGAAAGCGGCACTCCCGGTAACTCCGCCCCCGGCACCCCCGGTGTCGTCGGCATCGGCGCAGGTGGTTGCACCGGCTGCATGTAAAGCGATGAAGTCTGTGCCATCACCACCGTTGACAGCATCAACATCACCATTGCAATCTGTGTCACAATCACCTTCATCGCCCCTCCTCCGATGCACTGTTCGCCGAATCACTCACCAAAACACCCTGCCCTTCCAAGGTGATGCGCGCGCTGAAAGTCTGCCTTGATTTTTCATTGCGCACCGCAATCACTTCACCCACCCCGGCTTCGTCCAGCGCCCTGGCCGTCATCGTCACCGATACATTCCCCGCCAGACTGCGCACCGTGATGAGTTGCCCCCGTTGAACGATGCGCGCCGGTTGCAGTTGATCGCTCATCAGCACCGAGCCTTCACGTGCCAACCCCCGCAGCATCATGCCCACTGCTTGCTGCACATCCCTGACCGGTTGCACACTGCCTGTGACATACACCTCACGCATCGTCACATCATTGCTGCCGATGACCTCGCCTTTGCTCAGTGATCGTGTGAGTGCCACCGCCTGATATCGCCTTGTGACCTCCGCGGTCACTCGCCTTGTTTCAATCAACGTATCCCCGCGATACCTTCGCAAAACCATCGGCACCCGCCCCGTTCCGCCCGACCCACCCGCTTCAATTTCAAGTCGTGTTTCACCCACAGGCTCATCCAGCAACTTCGCATCCCCGGCTGCAAACTCAATCCGTAATTCCGTCACCGGCACCTTCGCCAGTGTTGCCACAAACGTCATGACCTGATCACGCAATGTCCTCGAATCGCCACTGACTTGTGTCGCATCGCTCGGCAATGTTTTGATGATGACCTTTTCATTGCTAACCTTCGCCAATGTGTTCGACAGTTCCACCCGGCAAACCACAAACCCCTTCACCATCACCTGTGCCCGATGAAAGCCCGCCCCCTCCAACACCTTCACCACCTCTGCCTGTCGCACCGCACCCGACTCGACACCGACACGCAACTCACTTAATTGCTGCGCTTCTGCGCCCTCCACCACCGCCACGTCCGCCAGTGTTACCGATGTCAAATCACTGACCATCACACTGCTGCGCAAGCTCACGGTGTTGATCGTCGCATTCATCGCCGCCTGGCCGACGGTCGTGCATGCACACCACAGCCCGATCGTGTACATCACGATCATCCTCCAACGCAGCATGTCACCGGTTCGCTTCATCATCGCCTTCAAGTGCCTTCAAAATCGGCTGAGGTTGCTGATCACCTGCATCGCGCTGTCCGCTGCCTTGATCGATTGGCTGTTCATTTCAAAAGCACGCTGGGTTTTGATCAGGTTCACCAGCTCACGCACCGAATCGACGTTCGACGATTCCAAAAACCGTTGCACGATCGTGCCGAAACTTCCCTCACCCGGGTTGCCCAAAATCGGCGGCCCCGATGCAGCAGTCTCGATATACAAGTTCGCACCTATCGGTTTCAATCCCGAAGTATTCACAAAACTCGCCAGTTGCATTTGTCCGACATTGATCGGGTCCGTCTGGTTGGGCACAAACACATTGATCTGACCATCCGCGCTGATTTCAATCGTCTGCGCATCTTCCGGGATCGTGATCGGTGGCTCGACCCTGGGCCCCTGACTATTCCCCAGCACCAACTCCCCAACGCTGTTCCTGAAAAAGTTGCCCGCTCGTGCATACCCGACACCCGCACCCAGTTCCTGCAACAATCGCACCTGAAACAAACCACTGCCATCGACCATCATGTCCAAATCGCGGCCTGTTTCGATGGGTGAACCTTTGGTGAAATCGAATTGTGTGTTGCTGATGCGCGTGCCCAAACCGACAAACAAACCCGTCGGTCTTTGATCACCGTTGGCGTTTTCCACCCCCGGTTGCGCCACTTCCTGATACAACAAATCTTCAAAATTCACCCTTGAGCTTTTGAACCCCACCGTGTTCGAGTTCGCCAGGTTGTTGGCAATCACATCCAACTCCCGACTCAGTGCCGAAAGCCCCGTTGCCGCCGAATGTAGTGCGATGACCGCCATGCGTAATCTTCCTTTCCATCACTTGACCACTCGACCACTTGACCACTTGTCCGTCCCCTCTCCCTCCGGGAGAGGGTTAGGGTGAGGGCGTCTTCATCTGATCACGCCAACCGCCCCAAGGTATTGATCGCCTTGTCCATCATCTGATCGTGGTACTTGATCAAATTGCCATTCGATCCCACCGCTTTGGTGGCCGACACCAAATCCATCAGTGCCCGCACCGGGTCCACCGAACTGCTTTCCACGTGTTCAGGCACCACCGTCGCATCCTCCGCAGGCACGCGCTGATCCATCCCGTTTTCAAACCAGAGCATGTTCTGGCCCATCTTCACCACCTGATCACGACGCGCCACAGCCGTGATCTGCAATTGCGCCACTTCTTCGCCGCCCTGGGTGATCTGTCCATCCGGGCTGACCTGCACCGGCTGATCGCTTGCCAAATTGATCGGCTGATTCTGTTCATTCAAAACCGGATGTCCGCCGGTGCGCGTCACCAGTTGCCCTTGCCCATCGAGCGATAACCGACCGTCACGGGTCAGCCTGATCTGCGTGCTGCCGTCGATGGGGTTTTTCACCTGCACCGCGAAAAACGAATTGTCTTCCCGCAGTGCCAAATCCAACGGGTTACCCGTCGAAGTCAGTGACCCACGGGTGAAGCTCACCACCTGCGGCCCAGCCATCACGCCGCCGCCCATCTTGTCCAGCAAATGTTTGCGAAACTCCGAAAACCCGCCCTCGATCGACTCGGCATCACGCTGGCGCACACTCGGACGATCGGCTTTGAAACCGACCGTCTGCACGTTCGCCAGATTGTTGGCAAAGACGTCCTGACGGTACAAGGCCGTCAGGGCGCCTGATGCGGAAAGGTACAGGCCGTAGTTCATCGGTCCACCTCCTTGTGGAGCCGATCCCGCCCATGATCGAACCTGATTCGGGGAGGTACAAGCCCGGCCTCGGAGTCGAGTCCTTCAACTCCGTCTTCCGTTAATGTCATCGTGCCCTGCGCACTTGTCATCTGATGCCGCAGACTGGCCAGTTGCGCCAAACGCAAAAGCGTCTGTCCGATGTTGGCGTCATTGCCTGACTGGTAATGATCGATGATGCGCTGTTTCACGGTCACGGGTTCCTTGTCACAACCCCGACCACCGGCAAGGCTGTGCACCCGTACCCAACGCAACCCCGATGCCAGCGTGATTGCGTGACCGTAAAACGTAACCTGTCAAAAAAGATGTGACGAAACCCCCTTGAATTAAGCCATATTCATCACACCCCACCGCCGGCATCACCCGTCAACCACGACCATCATGCATTCGTCGCCCCTCACCCCCACCGCGCAAGCCTTGCCGACTACCGCTCAACCTTGCGCAGTGGTCGCAATGAATTGAATCGCATTCAATATTGGAACCACCGCGGGTTACCACCCGCGGCTATGAAGCGTGGTTTATATTCGTATAGCCGCGGGTGGCAACCCGCGGTGTCAGCTCGTCCAAGTATTCAATTCTCTGTTGAACATCAACCACTTGTCAGCGTTTGCGTTGTGGGCTACGGTAACATTATGTGGCGTGTCTATCTGCAAAATCATCCGATGGCCGGGCGGTACTACCAATACGCCAACCGCCAGCCAAGTTGGATTGTCAAAACCGCCCTCGCCGCCGCGGCATTGGTCCTTCTGATACCGCTGGTCACCCTCGTATTGCTATTCATCGCTGCGGTGATCGTCGGCGTGGCGGTGTTCCTCGTGTTGGCGATATTGATGTCGATTCTGACCCTGCCGTTTCGTTTGTTCTCTGCGTTATTCCGACGCCAACCCGACCCCGGTCGGCGGAATGTGGTGGTGATATCACCTCATCAGCATGGTTCGTCGAGTCATTGACTTGAACCGTCAGGTCATCGTCAACCAATCACTCCGTTATCGGGTTGACGAACTGATATGATCGATTGGCAATCCTGCGTCCTGCGTATTGAATCAAGGGGCAAAATGATGATTCGACGGTTTGCGCGTTGGAGTGTGTGCTGTTTGATGTGCGGCGCGTTACTGGCTGCGTTGAGCACCTCAGTGGCTTGGTCACAACCGACCTCGGCTACCAGTCCGACGACCACTGCCGACAGCACTGTAGTCGTTGACAAATCGCTGGACAGCCCGCGTTCAGTAATGTTCACGTTCCTTACCGCCATGGGTGAGGTACAAAGCGACCCTGCCAACGCGGATGCCGCCTACAAAACCGCCGGTTCGACCCTGGCCGGCGGCGACGACCTGGACCATCGCACCCTGCGCCAGCGCTGTGACATGTTACTGGCATTGATCGACCGCATCGGCACCGTCACTCCCGAACAGTTACCCGATAAAGTCGAAACCTTATCAAGCAAACTGCTCGCTTTTCAATATTTCCCGCAACACCCCCGCGATGACTGGGTCTGGGACAAGGTCGAAAGCGGACCCCGTGGCAGCATCGTTTTGACCCAGCAATCCGACGGTCGCTGGCAGTTTTCACGCGCGACGCTCAATGAATTGAACGCCCTTTATGCCAGCATGATCAAACTGCCCGCCCGCCATCAGAGCACCAGCCAACTGGGCGACCTGATCACACCGACGTGGGAACGCACCGATTGGCAGGGTTGGCTCAACTTGTTCATCGCCATCTTCATCGGCGTGGCACTGGGCAAGTTCGCCTCGATCATCGTTATGCGACTGGCGGACCGCATGGAAAAAAACGGAGGCAAGGCCCGCGCCACCGCTCTGCGTGATGCCGCCGGCCCCCTGTCACTAGGCATCGTCACCTTCGGCCTGGCGGTCGGCCTGCAACTGATTTACCTCGAACAGGGCTTGTTCGATTTTTCCCTGCGCATCATTAAATTTCTCTATCTGCTGGCGTTTGGTTGGCTGCTTTACAATCTGGTCGATGTGCTGGAACTCTGGCTGGTCGAAATCACTTCCAAAACCGATAGCAAACTCGACGACATGCTCGTGCCGCTGGTGCGTAAAACGCTGCGTATTTTTCTGATCGTGGTGTTTTCACTGGTCATGGCCCAAAATGTGTTCGGTTTGAACATCACTGGTTGGCTGGCTGGCTTGGGTATCGCCGGTTTGGCGGTGTCGTTGGCGGCGCAGGATTCGATCAAAAACCTGTTCGGTTCCGTGGTCGTCTTTTTCGATCGTCCGTTTGCCATCGGCGATGTCATCAACTTTGACAATCAGGACGCGATGGTCGAAGAAATCGGCTTTCGTTCCACACGAATGCGTACTTTCGACGGCCACCTGGTCACCGTGCCCAACATGCGTTTTAACGATGGCACCGTCCGCAACATCAGCGCTCGTCCGTCGATCCGTCGGGTGTTGGATGTCACGATCACTTACGACACCCCGCCGGAAAAAATCGAACGCGGTTTGCAGATCATCAAAAACATTTTGGCAGAGCCGGAAATGAGCGAGCCGTTTGATTTGGAAAAGCTGGCTCCGCGTGTGGTATTCAACGATTACAACGCCGCGAGCCTGAACATACGGGTGGTTTACTGGTACCTGTTGCGAGACGGTCGCACGTTTTGGGATGCCATGAATTACGCGGAAAAGTTCAATTTGAAATTGTTCCGTGCCTTCGCCAACGAAGGTATCGAATTCGCCTTCCCGACGCAGACGCTGTACCTGGCTGGCGACGTCAACAGGCCGCTAAACGTCGGCCACAAACAGAGTGGTTGATGAATGATGAATAAAGGATGATGTTTCAAACAGTAACCCCACGATACACACTCTTCATAGCCGCGGGTGGCAACCCGCGGTAAGTTGAATGCCAATGAAGCAATGAACCAATTAACCTATTCACCTATTCACCTATTCACCGATCAAACATTCAGAATACCCGGGCCCTCGTCGCCACCTTCGGTGTCGCCTCGTTCCCGGCTTGGCTTTTTTACAAGGCAAGTTGACCACATGATCGATGAATCATGACGCTTTGCCGGATAAACTAACCTCGTCATGCTCCGACTGATTGTTTCACGACTGTTGCAGTTGCCGATCATCCTTGCGGTGATCTTTTTGGTCACGTTCATACTCGCTTGGCTGGTGCCCGGTGATCCGCTGCTTCGACCGGAAGGCCAGCGTCCGCCGATGGAAGTTCAGCAGGCCATGCGCAGGCAGTACAACCTGGACAACCCCGTCGCCCTGGCGCAAGGGTACGTCCGTGATGTGGTCACCAAGCTCGACTTTGGCCCCAGCCTGCAATACAAGGACCAGCGCGTCGGCGACATCATCGTCTCGGGGTTACCCGTCAGTGCCGCCCTCGGAACCGTCGCCTTGATTTTCGCCCTGATCATCGGTATGACGGCGGGCATCATCGGTGCCCTGCGACCCGGTTCACCGCTTGATTTTGCCAGTTTGGCACTGGCGCTGATCGGTGTGAGTTTGCCGACCTTTGTCACCGGTTCGGTGTTGCTGGTGATATTCGCGGGCCTGCTGCACTGGTTACCGGTATCAGGTTGGGGCACGCCGGCTCATCTGATTCTGCCCGCCCTGACCCTTTCGCTTGCACCTGGAGCCTACATTGCGCGATTGATTCGCCTGGGTTTGGCGGATGTGATGCAGGGTGATTTTGTGCGTACAGCCGTGGCCAAGGGGTTGCCGCCGCACAAGGTGATTGTCGATCACGCGCTGAAGGTGGCGTTCCTCCCGGTGCTTTCGTTTCTGGGGCCTGCTGCAGCCGGCACACTGACCGGGTCGTTCGTCGTCGAAAAAGTGTTTTCGATTCCGGGCCTGGGCGAACACTTCGTCAATGCGGTGCTCAATAAGGACCAATTCCTCATCCTCGGTCTGGTGCTCACATATTCGACGTTGCTGGTGCTTTTCAACCTGATCGTCGATGTGGCTTACGCCTGGGTCGATCCGCGAATCGAGTTGTAAAGCCCTGGGTTCACTGCGGGGCAGAGGCATTGCCAGCCTGTTTATCCGACCGTAACATCACGCCCGATGTATCAACGCTGGAAACTCAAAGTTTTGTCCAAGTGGTCGCACCTGGTGGCCTTGCACCCGCGCTTCGTACTCACGGGGGTTGCCCTGTCGGTGGTGCTCTGTTTGTGGGTGACCCTGTTGGGCGTGCATGTGCCGGGGTATGGACCGGTCGGGCCGTTGGGTTTTCAATCCAATCGCAATGACCTGATTTCACCCAAACTGGACTGGAACCAGCGGTTCATCGGCTGGCAGAGGGGCTTTCCAGGGACGTGGGATTTCATCATTGTGGTCGATGTGGGCGATGACGATGCTGCACGAGTGCAACGGGTGAAGTCGGCCACAGCCATGATCGATGAATTGGGTCCGGCTTTGCAAAAAAATCAGTGGGTCAAGCGCGCCGTGTGGGGGTTTGACAGCAGCAGCGTCAGCCCCAAAGCGGTGCGATTGGAGACGCTGGATGAAAGCAAACCCGCCGATGATTTTCGCTTCTGGCTGGAGGAAATGCGCAGCTCGACAACGCTGATCGCCAGCTCGTCGCCACAGGCTTTTTTGGCCGGTGTTTTGGGGCAGTTGCAGCAAACTGAAAAAGCCGAGGATGCCGATGAATCGCAGGCGATAGCCGGGTTGCGTCAGTTCAGGGCGATGTTGTCAGCGTTCAACACCGCCTTGGTCAACGACACCGATCAGCCGACGGATTTGGATAAGTTGATACGTGAAAGTCAGCCCGCGGCATGGAATTATTTTGTCAGCGACAACGGCCGACTGTATTTCATGCGCGTGACCCCCAAACATGATGAGGGTTCACTCAATGCACTGGCCCCGGCAATCAATGCGGTGCGAGATGTGATGCGTGAAATAGAGTCAAAGCACCCGGGTGTGGTGATGGGGCTGACGGGCATCGATGTCGTTGAAACCGATGAAACCGCAGTCGTCGATTTCGACAGCACCTGGACGGGCGCCCTCACCGGCCTGTGCATGTTCGGGTTGCTGGTGATGGCGTTTCATTCGTGGCGCACCCCATTGATGATCATGCTATCGCTGAGCGTGGCCATCATCTGGTCGTTCGGGTTCGCTACGATTTTTGTGGGTCATTTGCAGGTGATCAGTATCGTGTTCATACCCCTGTTACTGGGGCTGGGGATCGCGTATGGCATTTACCTGGCATCACGCTTTGAACTGGTGCGACATCAGTACAGCGATGATGTTGGGGGCTACACCCAGGCCATGGCGGACGTGTTCACGACCATGGGGCCGGGCATTTTGACCGGGTGCGTCACCACGGCGGCGGCGTTCATCATGACGCTGTTCACCGATTTCACCGGCGTCGCGGAAATGGGGTTGATCGCCTCGGTGGGTGTCATGCTCTGTCTGGTGTCGATGGGCACGACGTACCCTGCCCTGGTGCGCATCATCAAACCGTCGCATCGTCATGTGAAACCGATGACCGACCGCTTCGTGCATTTGTACGAAGATCGCTGGTTCACTCCCTTTGCCAACCACCCCCGACTGACGCTGAGTGTGGCAGCGCTTCTAACGCTGGGTTCACTGATTTCAGTTTATTGGATGAAGTTCGATTACAACCTGCTCAAGCTTCAGGCGGCTGGCATGGACAGTGTGGAATGGGAACGCAAAATCGTCGAAGACGGGGGCGAATCGATATGGTTCGGCGTGTCGATCGTGCATGACATGGACCAGGCCCGCAAGCTCACTGCTGAATATCGCAAACAACCGACGGTCGGACTGGTGCGCGGTGTCGGGCTGCTGATCCCGGAAAACGAAAATCGCAAAGTCGAACTGTTGACGCAGGTACGGGATGAAATTGAAGCAGCTGCGACACGGGCGGAACAAGCGACTCATGCGCAGATACCGGGGGCGGGGGTGGGGCTTGAGTTTCAATTGGCTTTGCTGAACCTGGCGTTTCAAACCCAGGCAAAGCGCGGTGATATACCCGCAGCGGTTCAACCTCACATTGAAAAAGTCGGCGAGGCACTCAAGCAATTGACCGGCAGCCTCGCAGCCATGTCTTTGGATACCAAAACCAAACGTTTGGCACGACTTCAAAATGAATTCACCGATTGGCGGTTGAACACCTTGCGGCTGCTGCGTGAAGCGACGGACCCGACGCCGATGGGTTTGCATGATTTGCCCCCGGAAATTTTGGAGCCATATCGGGGCACACTTGCCGGCAAGCCGGTGTTGGCGCTGGAAATATTTCCCGCGGCGATTGATGTACGGACGGGGGCGGCCACCAGCGCGCTGGACCCGAATTTTTTACGACGATTCATCAGCGACATGCGCTCGGTCGATCAAACCGTCACCGGCGTGATCGTGCAAATTTATGAATCAGGCACTTTGATTCAAAGGTCATATGTGTTTGCGGGGGCATTGGCTCTGGTGGCGGTGCTGATATTGGTTTGGCTGGACTTTGGCAACGGGCGTGATGCTTTGTTGTCATTGGTGCCGGTGGTGGTTGGGTTTGCCCTGACGTTTGGCATCATGAAGTTGTGGGGCATGAAGATCAACCCGGCCAACGTCGTGGTGCTGCCCTTGATGTTCGGTATCGGCATTGATTCGGGCGTGCACATGATTTACCGCTGGCGGATGGACAAAACCGGGTTGCCCCCCGGCCTGACCCAGGGCACGGGCAAGGGAATCGTGATCGTCAACCTGGCGACGCTGGTGGGCTTTGGCGGCATGATGCTGGCGCGTCACCGCGGCATGCAAAGCCTTGGGTTTGTGCTCACCCTGGGCATGGCGATGACCCTGCTGGCCTGCCTGACTGTGATGCCCGCGTGGTTGAGTCTGCGCAAGAAGCGTTGAGTAGTTGAAAAAATCATACAACCATTCTTCACGCCTGAGCTTGCCGGTCCGCCGGCCAGCTCAGGATGGTTTTTCAATTGAGTAATTGCGGGGGTGTGATCAAAAAAAAGAATCCTGATCTTTGTCGCAGACGACAAAGATCAGGCGTGAAGAATGCATCACCACATCACACATCAGTAAATCAAAGAATACCCGGGCCCTCATCGCCTGCGGCGATTCGTTCCCGGCTTGGTCAATTCGAAAGTCGAAATCTTCCCGAAATTGGCCACTTCCTCAAACCCCCATGGCGTGTTTCACCTGCGTAATCAATTGTCGTGCCTGCGCTTCATCGCCGGCCTCGGCGATCACGCGGATGATCGGCTCGGTATTACTGGGACGGACATGCACCCATTGATCCGGCCAATCAACGCGCACCCCATCCTGCATATCCAGCTTCAACCCCGCAAACGTTTTTTGCATCACCCCCGGCATGCGCGCCAGCGCCTCTGCGTTCACATCGACCTTGTCCTTCACAATCGCATAGCTGGGTATGTCCTTCATTACCTGCGACAGGGTCTGCACGCGCTGGGCAAGTAATTCGATGATCAGCGCGATGCCAGCCAGACTGTCGCGCACCAGGCCGACCTGGGGCCAGAGCACACCACCGTTGCCCTCGCCGCCGAACACGCTTTGATGCTGACGCATCGCCGCAGCGACGTTGGCCTCGCCCACCGGGGTTCGCAGCACCGTGGCCCCGAACTTGTGCGCAATGTCGTCGATCATGCGACTGGTGGACAGGTTGGCGGCCAGGGTCGTGCCGCGAGCCTTGCCGCCCAGTTGTGACAATACATGCAACGCCCCCAGTGCCAATGTGTATTCTTCGCCAATGTATCGGCCCAGTTCATCGACCAATGCCAGTCGGTCGGCATCGGGGTCTTGCGCAAAGCCCAGGTCAGCCTGATGCTGGCGCACCGCATCACTCAACCCCAGCAAATTTTCGCGCGTCGGTTCAGGGGTGTGCGGAAACAAACCCGTCGGCTCACCATGAAGGTGAATCACATCGACCCCCAGTTCCGCCAGCAGCAAAGCCGTCGAGGGTCCGCCTGCTCCGCAAACACTGTCGAGCACGACTTTCAATGGGCGACCACTCACCGACTTTGCCGCACGAATTTTGGCGACATCGACATGCGGCAAAATACGCTGCAAATGCACCTGACCCGCACGATCGTCATGTTGCGCTGACTGTAAATGCTCGACCGGGGCGTAAATGATTTTGCGTTGACGGAAGGTCTCGATGATTTGTTGGGCCTGATCAGCAGGCGGAGCGACCCCATCAAAACGCAGGCATTTGATGCCGTTCCAAATGATCGGGTTGTGACTGGCGGTGATGACCATGCCACCGTCAGCCTGCAACTCATCGACCATCAGCGCCACCGCGGGCGTCGTGGCGATGCCCAATGTCGTGACCCGACAACCCACCGCCAGCAAGCCCGCCACGGCTGAGGCTTCGATCATCGCCCCCGATGGCCGACTGTCACGCCCAATCACCACATGCGGCCCTGCGTTGGTGGGCGTTGGCATCACGCCGAATGATTTGTTGCTTTGGGTTGCATCCGGTCGGCGATGTTGAAAAAGCCATTGACCAAAGCAGGCGGCATAGTCGGCAGCCACGGGGGGGGTGAGGCTTTGGCCGATGGTGCCGCGCAGTCCGCTGATACTGACCATGAGGGGGGCTTGTGTCATGAATCAAAACCCTTGTTTCGTGTGGTTTGGGGTCATCAATCTACCCGGATAGCCTCACCAGAATAACGCCCTGAAGTGCTCTTGCCGAATGCGACATCAAACAAGCAGGTTTGGCCGCCATGTTGTGCGATGCGGGCATGTTGCTGGTACCCCAGCGTATTGGCACCGGTTCCAGCGAACTGACGGAGATCGATCGTCAGCGAGTCAATCGTCATCTCATATACACGCTGGCGTTATAGGAAGTGGTGTCTGATTTGCCGTGACGAAGGTTAGGGTGAGGGCGTCGTTTATGTTTGAATTATGGTTGATTACAATATAAAAATGCTTGCGCCCTCACCCGGCCTCGTCCACGGGGGACTCGGCCACCCCCACCACGGCGGGTCTGCGACTCTCCCGGAGGGAGAGGGGGTCTAAAAATGACGCGAATTGCTATAGCGGCATTGCAACACCACGAACGTGAAAATGGTTCAGATTACCCACAGGGTTTGCGACGTGATGCCCTCCGCGACCTGGCACGCGTGGTGAGCGTGACCGTAGATGGCAAAAAAGCAGTGATTCGTGAATGTGGAGAAACATCTGACATCAAGCAGTCCATATTACGACATGTTTATCTTTATCAATAAAACTTATGGTAACATTTATTGACATCAATTTAATTAATGTTAAAATACGGGACTGATGCACACCATAAGGCTCATCTGTGATGTGGCAAGTTTGCGCAGCTTCAGCCAGGCTGCGGGCAGGCATGGCATCACCCAGTCGGCGGCCAGCCAGCGGGTGAGTCAGTTGGAACGACGGCTGGGGGTGACGCTTTTGGATCGTTCAGTGCGGCCGCTGGAACTGACCGATGCGGGGCGTGAGTTTGTCAAGGGTTGTCGTGAACTGCTGGAACGTTATGACCAGCTCGAACAGCGCATCACCCGCTTGCGGCCCGACAGTGGCAAACCCACCGGTGAGGTGCGCATCGATGCGATTTACTCGGCGGGCATCGACCTTTTGAATCAGGTGAAGGAAAGTTTTGAAAACAAGTACCCCAAGGTGACGGTGCTGGTGGATTACAAACGCCCGGAACAGGTGTATGAAGCGGTGCAGGGCCAGCGGTGCGATCTGGGTATTTTGTCGTTCCCCAAACGGTGGAAGCAGGTCGGGGTCATACCCTTACGCAACGAACCCATGGCGGTGGTGGTGGCGACGGGGCACCCACTGGCGGGACGTAGCCGGGTGAATGTGCGTGAGTTAAGTGATTGGCCGCTGTTGACGTTTGAGCCGGGGTTGCCGGCGGGGCGGAGCATTCGCAAGTATCTGCGTGAACAGGGCGTTGTGCCGACGATCGCTGCGGTGTTTGACAATGTGGACACGATCAAAAGCGCGGTGGCGGTGACGGAAGACCATTACGCGATTTTGCCCAAACGGACGGTGATGCGGGAAGTGCTGATGGGTTCGCTGTCGGCAGTTGATTTGGAACCGGGCCTGGTGCGACCCATGGGCATCATTTACCACCGTGCGACCCACGGCCATGTGTGGAAAAGAAACGACGATGAAGGTGATGAAAGCCTGACCACGGGCTTTACCCCGGCAGTGCAGCGGTTCGTGGATCACCTGTTGGAACTGGCGGGGCCGAAGGTGGATTTGGTGGCGACGATTGAAAAAGAATTGAAACCGGTGGCTGCGGCTACATGATGTGAAAGCCAACTCGTCGAATCAACTGCTCGACTGATGAGTCATCAAAAAAATGCCCTGCCCTCACCGTCACCCGGTGGCAGAGGGATTAGAGATTGTGGAGTGAATTGAAGATGAAATGTGACCCTAATCAGCCAGCCGTAACCCAGCAAACTCAAAGCCGGCAATACGCTTTGCCTGCGGCGATGTCGATGGAAGCATTGACCCCGCACACGCAGCCGAGTGCTTCGGGGTTGTACGACCCGATGAATGAAAAGGACTCATGCGGCATCGGTTTTGTCGCAAATATCAAGGGTCGGGCTTCGCATCACACGGTTGATGATGCGCTGACGATTTTGGAAAAGCTGGCGCATCGCGGGGCCTGCGGGTGTGAAAAGAACACCGGTGATGGTGCGGGCATACTCACGGCGCTGCCCCATGCGTTTTTTGAACGGGTCATGCGCGATGAAAAGAGGGTGAAGCTGCCTGAACCGGGTAACTACGGCGTGGGGTTTTTGTTTCTGCCTCGTGATGAAGCCGAGCGACAGGCTTGCAAGGGTATTGTCGAACGTTACATCGCGGTGCAGGGGCAGAAGCTGCTGGGTTGGCGGCGGGTGCCCACCGATGCGAACAAGGCGGACGTCGGCCCGACGGCTCGCGCCAGTGAACCGGTGATGGAACAGGTGTTCATCGGCGCCGGCGACAAGTGTGACCGCACTTCGTTTTGCCGGCAGTTGTACCTGATCCGCAAACAGGCGTATCACGCCATTCGAGCGACGAAACTCAAACAACTGAGCAGCTATTACTGCGCCTCGATGAGCTCACGGGTGATTGTGTACAAAGGTCAACTGACCAGCGAACAGGTGCGGTTGTACTTCCCTGATTTGCAGCAACCCGATTTCACCAGTCATCTGGCGATGGTGCACTCCCGTTTCAGCACCAACACGTTCCCGTCGTGGGAGCGTGCGCAACCGATGCGATTCATGTGCCACAATGGCGAGATCAACACGCTGCGGGGCAATATCAACTGGATGCGCGCCCGTGAAGGTTTGTTTGAAAGCCAAGTTTTCGGCGGCGAGTTGCGACGATTGTTTCCCATCATCGACCCGGAAACCAGCGACTCGGGTATTTTCGACAATGTGATGGAATTACTGCTATTGACCGGAAGACCATTACCCGAAGCGATGATGATGATGGTGCCCGAGGCGTGGGAAAACCATGAATCGATGCCCCCGGCCAAGCGTGCGTTTTACGAATACCACTCGTGTTTGATGGAACCGTGGGACGGACCGGCGAGCGTGGCGTTTACCGATGGTCGATACATCGGCGCGGTGCTGGATCGCAATGGTCTGCGCCCCAGCCGATATTACGTGACGCACGATGATCGGGTCATCATGGCCAGTGAAGTGGGCGTGCTGGCGGACATACCAACCCAGGCGGTCAAGGCCAAGGGTCGGCTGCAACCGGGGCGCATGTTTTTGGTCGATTTCGAACAAGGGCGCATCATTGCCGACGAGGAACTGAAAAAAGATTTTGCCAGTCGTCGGCCATATGCGCAGTGGCTGGAGAACCAACGGCTGGAATTGTCGGAACTCAAACCCAATCAGGAACCGCATGGCTTTGCCCCTGATACTTTGCTGCCACGGATGCAGGCGTTTGGTTACACCGTTGAACATTTGAATGTGATTCTGGCGCCGATGATCACCGCGGGGAAGGAACCGTTGGGGTCGATGGGGAACGACACGGCATTGGCGTGCTTGTCGGATCAGCCGAGGTTGATGAGTGATTACTTCAAGCAGTTGTTTGCCCAGGTGACCAATCCGCCGATTGATTCGACCCGCGAGTCGATCATCATGAGTTTGGAGTGTTATGTCGGGCCGGAGGGCAACCTGCTGGAAACCACGGAAAAGCAGGCGCATCGACTGCGCGTGCAACACCCGGTGCTCAGCAATGAACAATTGGCGGCGATCAAGCACCTGAACCATCGTGGCTGGCGCGCCAAGACCATCGACATCACCTGGGACAAGAGCGAAGGGTCGTGCGGGATGGTGCCGGCGCTGGATCGGCTATGTCAGGAGGCGACGGATGCGATTGATGAAGGTTTCAGTCTGATTGTGTTGTCGGATCGAAACACGGGGACCAATCATGTGCCGATATCGGCACTGCTGGCGACGGCGACGGTGCATCATCACCTGATTCGCACCGCCATGCGCACGCGCCTCGGCATCATTGTTGAATCAGGTGAACCGCGCGAAGTGCATGATTTTTGCATGCTCACCGGTTACGGGGCGGATGCGATCAACCCGTACCTGGCGTTTGAGGCCTGCTGGCTGATGCAGCGTGAAGGCAAACTGCCCACCGAGTTCGACGATGACAAAATCGTCAGTTATTTCATCAAGGCGGTGGGCGCGGGCATGCTCAAAGTCATGGCCAAGATGGGCATCAGCACACTGGCCAGCTACAAGGGTGCGCAAATTTTCGAGGCGGTGGGCTTGAACAGTGAAGTGGTGAATCGTTCGTTCACCGGCACCGCCAGTCGAATTCAGGGCGTGGGGTTTGAAGTGCTGGGCGAAGAAGCGATTCGAAGGCATGAAATCGGTTACCCGTCGCGCGATGCGGTACGTTTGCCGGTGCTGCCCAACCCGGGGGAATACCACTGGCGGGCGGAGGGCGAATCGCACATGTGGAACCCGCAGACGATTGCGTCGCTTCAGGTGGCTGCACGTACGAACAGTCGGCAGGCTTATGAACAGTTCGCCAAGCTGGTCAATGAAGAAGCGCACAAGCGTTGCACCCTGCGCGGGTTGCTGAATTTCAAATCAGCGCAGCAGGGCGGGTATCAACCGATACCGCTGGAGGAAGTGGAACCGGCATCGGAAATCGTCAAACGGTTTCGCACCGGGGCGATGAGTTATGGTTCGATCAGCAAGGAAGCGCACGAGTCACTGGCGGTGGCGATGAATCGCATGGGCGGCAAAAGCAACACCGGCGAAGGCGGCGAAGATTATGAACGCTTTGTGCCGCTTGCAAACGGTGACAATAAAAACTCGGCGATCAAGCAGGTGGCCAGCGGCCGGTTTGGGGTGACGATTTACTACCTGACCCACGCCAGGGAATTGCAGATCAAAATGGCGCAGGGGGCCAAGCCCGGCGAAGGGGGTGAACTGCCCGGTCACAAGGTCAGCGTGAACATCGCCAAGACCCGGCATACCACGCCCGGGGTGATGTTGATATCGCCCCCGCCGCACCATGACATTTATTCGATCGAAGACCTGGCGCAACTGATTTACGATTTGAAGAACGCCAACCCCGGCGCCAACGTGTCGGTGAAGCTGGTGAGCGAAGTGGGTGTGGGCACGATTGCCGCGGGCGTGGCCAAGGCTCATGCCGACCACATTCTGATTTCGGGTCACGAAGGCGGTACCGGGGCATCGCCACTGACGGGGGTGCGCCACGCGGGGCTGCCCTGGGAATTGGGGATCGCTGAGACGCATCAGACGCTGGTACTCAACGACCTGCGTTCACGGGTGTCCCTGGAAACCGATGGTCAGCTCAAAACCGGACGCGATATCGTCATGGCGGCATTGCTCGGGGCGGAAGAGTTCGGCTTTTCAACCGCACCATTGATTACGCTGGGCTGCATCATGATGCGCAAGTGTCACCTGAACACCTGCCCGGTGGGCGTGGCGACGCAGGACCCGGTGCTTCGCGCCAAGTTCACCGGTCAGCCGGAGCATGTGATCAACTACCTGTTCATGGTGGCGGAGGAAGCTCGGCTGATCATGGCGAGCCTGGGTGTGCGTAAACTCACCGAACTGGTGGGCCGGGTTGATTTGCTGCAAACCGATGCGGCGATCCATCATTGGAAGGCCCGCGGCATCGACCTGACCCCCCTGCTCACCCCGGCGCAAAAGCCTCACGCCAACGTCGGTCTGTTCAAGCAGATGGCGCAGGACCACGGGCTGGAAAAATCATTGGACCGTGAACTGATCCGGTTGTGCGCCCCGGCCATCGAGCGGAAGGAAAAAGTGAAACTTGATTTGCCGATACGCAACATCAATCGCACGGTGGGCACGACATTGTCGCATGAACTGGCCAAACGCTACGGTCCCGAACCGCTGCCCGATGACACGATACACATCAAGTTCACCGGGTCAGCGGGGCAATCATTGGGGGCGTGGCTGGCCAAGGGCGTGACGCTGGAAATCGAGGGCGATGCCAATGACTACTTCGGCAAAGGGCTGTCGGGTGGCAAACTGATGATTTACCCGCCCAAGAACAGTACTTTTGTGCCGGAGGAAAACATCATCATCGGCAACGTCGGCTTTTACGGAGCGATCGCCGGTGAAGCGTACATTCGCGGCGTGGCGGCGGAACGATTCTGCGTGCGCAACAGTGGTGTGCGGGCGGTGATCGAGGGCGTGGGCGATCATGGCTGTGAATACATGACCGGCGGCAGGGTGGTGATACTGGGCAAAACCGGACGCAACTTCGCGGCAGGCATGTCCGGCGGCATCGCCTACGTGTGGGACATCGACGGCACATTCCTGCAAAACTGCAACCTGGGCCTGGTGGAACTGGAAAAAGTGGACAACCCGGAAGATGAAGCCGAGTTGAAAACGCTGCTCGAAAAGCACATGGCTTACACCGGTTCGTCAGTGGCAGCACGGTTGTTGACGCAGTGGCATTTGTACCTGCCGCAGTTCGTGAAGGTGATGCCGACGGATTACAAACGGGTGATGCTGGAGCAGAAAAAACAGTCGGCCATGGCGATGGCCAAGTGATGATAGTGTGCCCCAACGGTTCATGAAATGATGGTGAAGGTATGAAACTGGGTGAGGGCGCGTTCCGTCCCCTCTCCCTCCGGGAGAGTTGAAAACCTCGCCGTGGCGGGGGTTAGGGTGAGGGCGCGTTCCGTCCCCTCTCCCTCCGGGAGCCCCCGGGGGTTAGGGTGAGGGCGCTCCGTTAGTGATATCAACCATGAAAACCAAACACCACGACATTCCGTCAACACTTACCGCACGAGCGCGATCACTGCGTCGGCGGTCACCAGTACCGGAACGTGTGCTTTGGCGGTTGTTACGCGGTGATCGACTGTTTGGCTTGAAATTTCGCAGACAATACCCGATGCCTCCTTATGTGCTGGATTTTTATTGTGCGGAACATCACACCGCCGTCGAACTGGATGGCGAGTCACACAACTTCACAGGCAGGCGCGATGAGGCTCGTGATGCGTATTTGAATCGACGAGGCATACGAGTGATTCGAATCATCAATGATGATGTATTACATGATCCGTACAGTGTGGCTGAGTGGATTGCTGAACAGTTGTGCCCGGGGATTACACGAGTACAGACGCCCTCACCCCGACCCTCTCCCGGAGGGAGAGGGGGCAGAAAGACGCCCTCACCCCAATGTGAGCCAAGCGAGCACTCCTACTCTTCCTGAGGGAGAGGGGGCCAAGGCAGACCCTCACCGTGAATCAACGTTATCAAACCAAATTAACCAAGCAACCGACGCATCACTTAACCGACTCACCGACGCACTGATCAACGAGGTTTAATCATGGGCAAGCCCACCGGATTCATGGAGTTCAAGCGCGAGACGGTCCCCAATCTGCCGACGGAGGAGCGACTGTCCAACTACGACGAGTTTCATGCGCACGTGGAGGAAAAACACTTGAAAGACCAGGGCGCACGCTGCATGGATTGCGGGGTGCCCTTCTGCCAATCGGACCATGGCTGTCCGATTGACAACCTAATCCCGGAGTGGAACGACCTGGTTTACAAAGGTCAATGGCGGGAAGCACTGGACCGGTTGCACAAAACCAACAACTTCCCCGAATTCACCGGGCGCGTGTGCCCGGCTCCGTGTGAGGGGGCGTGTGTGCTGGGCATCAATGAGCCGGCGGTGACGATCAAAAATATCGAGGCGGCGATCATCGACAAGGGTTTTGAGGAAGGTTGGGTATCGCCCCAGGCTCCGACAACGCGCACGGGTAAAACCATCGCCATCGTCGGTTCAGGCCCTGCCGGTTTGTCGGCAGCGGCACAGCTCAACGCAGCGGGTCACAACGTCACGGTCTATGAACGCGCCGACCGCATCGGCGGACTACTGATGTACGGCATCCCCAACATGAAACTCGACAAACATGTCGTCGAACGCCGAGTCCAATTGTTGCAAGCCGAGGGCATTGCGTTTGTCACCAACACGGCAATCATCGGGGCAGGGTCAAGCCCGGCGGCCAACGGTTACGCATTACCCAATCAGACCCAGCAGATCGGTTTGAGCGAACTACGTGAAAAGTTTGATGCGGTACTGCTTGCAACGGGTGCGACCAAGCCGCGCGATCTGCCGATACCGGGGCGTGGGCTCAAGGGCGTTTATTTTGCGATGGAGTTTTTACATCAGAACACCAAGGCCCTGCTCGATCAGAACACGAGCACCCCGGGCTTTATCGATGCCAGGGGCAAACATGTGCTCGTCATCGGCGGCGGCGATACGGGCTGCGATTGCATCGGCACGTCCATGCGGCATGGGTGCAAAAGTCTGGTCAACTTTGAATTACTGCCCAAGCCCCCGGACAAGCGGGCACAGAACAACCCCTGGCCGACCTGGCCACGCATTTATCGCACGGATTATGGGCATGAGGAAGCGGCGGCGGTGTTTGGCAGTGACCCGCGTGAATACGCCATCAGCGCCAAGGCATTTGTCGATGATGGGCAGGGTAACGTCAAGGCGGTGAAAACCGTGCGTGTCGAGGTGAGTTTCGACGGCCCGAAAATGAACCTGAAGGAAGTGCCCGGCAGTGAGCAAACCTTCCCGGCGGACCTGGTGCTGCTGGCGATGGGTTTCGTCGGCCCGGAAGAGGCACTGATCAAGGGCATAGGCGTCGAGTTGGACGCACGAGGCAATTTCAAGGCCGAGCATGGCAAATTCACCACCAACATCGAGGGCGTGTTCGCGGCAGGCGATTGTCGGCGCGGGCAGAGCCTGGTGGTGTGGGCGATCAATGAAGGTCGTGCCGCAGCGCGCGAGGTTGATCGTTACCTGGTCGGCGCGACGGTGCTGGTGTGAAATGCACCGCGAAGGGATTCAAGTGTCGTGTATTGGGTTAACGATTGTTTTGCAATTCAAGGCACAAGTGGTTGCGAAACAGTTTCCAAGTGACTGACATGAAATGGTCATGATTCAATATGCATGTTTGATGCGTCTTCGATCGAGGCTGACGGGCATGGACGACTTTCGCCGACAGTGGCTTTGTATCGAACGCATCAGTGCCAATACACCCAGTATCACCAGAGCGACCGAGGACAAGGCCAGCAGGGGTTCGGTGATATCAAAGCGTGATTGGCTGTAGGTCTGTCGCCCTGATTGCAACAGCAAGGCCAGCATGAACACCAACAGCATGACCGTACCGAAGCCGCGTTTGCGGTGTACGGATAAAAATTGAACCAATAGCAGCAGGGACACCAAGCCGTAAACGATCAGGGCGCGGAATACATATTCACTGGTGCGCACGTAGGTGTGTTGGAAATGATGCCAGAAGGGTAGCCAATTGACACCAGCACTTGGCTTGGCCGAACCGTTGCCGGCTTGCAGCCACCAGACCAGCAGCACCAGGTTGGCAGCCGCCAGCACGATCATCACCCCCGGCAAACGACGTTCACGGGCCAACCATTGACGTAGTCGGTGCGTGGGGTAAGCCGCTTTGCAGTAAGCCAAAAACAGACTGCGTTTCAAGGTGACCACCAGCGGTGCCGCCAGCAGCATGCCCAATATCGCGCCGATGAAGTTGTGCAGTACATCGGTCAGGTACGCACAACGGTCTGGCGAAAGTGACTGCAAGCACTCCATCACCCAGATCAACGCCAAAATCACAAGCATGCCCCGCAACCACCATAGCCAGGCATGACGGCCCAGCGAGCGATCATGCAGTCGCAACAGGAGCCCCAACGGCCAATACAAAATCAGGTTGAGCCAAAGGTCGCTGCGGGCTTCAGTGCTGTGCCCGGACAGTACGTTCCAGGCAGCGAATTTCGCGTCCCATAAGGGTGCGCTGAACAAATTGGGCGACCAGGTGATGAAACTAGCGAGGCTGCTGATGTCCGTCGGCAAACGATGATCAAAGGGCAACAGTGATCCGTAAAGAATCAGCAGGCCCCAGGCAATGATGAGCATGGGGTACACCGAAGCTGACCAAAGGTGGGCTGTGAGACGAAGTTGATACCGGGGTGATGCGGTGGCGGAGGTGGTTGCCAAGGTCACGGGAGGAACCGGTGGCGCATGATGGAACGATGGCCATGTCTGAGGCATGGTCGGAGCAGCCGCGTCCCTGGTCGATGCGGTGGACGGATTCACAGATTAAATGACGCATACAAAAGCGCGAAAAGCAAGCAAACAGGGGCAGATAAATGAAAGCCGACGATGGCATCGGCGTTCGGCCTGTAGCCCAGCCGCCCCCGGCTGGGTGAATCATCTTTGAGAAGAATGGATGATGGATAATGGATAATGGATGATGTACAGAGAAGACTTTCGATTCGCCTTCTCTTTGGATTGAACATTATCCATTATCCATCACACATTATCCATGACTTCACCGCCGAGGGCGGCGGGGCCACCTTCACAAAACCGGCGGATACCATCCGCCGCTTTGTTCAGATTATTATTTGACAGCTATCGGTATGCGTTTACATTGGATAGACTGTTCGCACAGTTGCGGGTTGTTTTCATTGCAACACGGATGACCCTCCCACCATGGCATTTGGCTTTTTCAAGAAAAAAGAAACGGGTAAGGAGTCGGAATCACCGGCCGCATCCGCAGTGCCGACGGAAACCTTCAACCCCGACCTGCGTAAAGCCCGGCGATTTTTCGAGCATGGTCAGGCCATGGCCGATGCCCATAACTATGACTACTCGATTGAGTGTTATGTCAACGGCCTGCGTCATACCCCGGACAACCTTGATAAATATGAAGCCCTGCGTGATGTGGCCCTTCGGCGAAAGGTCAGCGGGGGCAAGCCGATGGGTATGTTCGAAGCCATGAAGGGCGGGGGCAAGGGCACGATTGATAAATTCGCGCATGCGTTGATGCTTTGGGCCAAGTCGCCGTTGGATGTGGACCTGGCGATCAATGTCATGGAAGCCTGTGCCACGATGCAGACCTTGTCGGGGGAGCTGCACATGGTGGAAGTGATTCACTGGGTGGCCGCGACATTTCTGGAAAAAGGCGAGGTCGATAAGGACAAAAAGCCGACCAAAAAAACCTACCTGCGGGCGCGCGATGTATTGGCGGAGGTCAGTGATTTCCAACTGGCGATTCTGGCCTGCAAATTCGCCCTCAACTTCAGCCCCGAGGACGCCAACCTGCTGATGGAACTCAAGGACCTGGAAGCCGAGCTGACCATGGCCACGGCCGGGTACAACGAATCGGTCAAAAAGGAAGGCGGCTTTCGCAATGTCGTCCGTGACATCGACAAGCAGAACGACCTGTCGATGGCGGATCAGATCAGCAAAACCGAATCCGTCATCGATACGTTGCTTGCCAAGCGCCAGGCCGAGTATGAAGAAGCCCCGGAAGACCCGGCTCGACTGGCACGCCTGGTCGAAACCCTGTTGCAAAAGGGTACGACCGAGTCGGAAAACGAAGCGATCAAACATTTGCGCGATGCTTTGGAGCAGACCGGCCAATATCGCTACAAGGTGCGCATCGGCGACATTCTGATGCGGCAGATGAACAAGCAGTTACGCGAACTAAAAACGCAATTGGACGCCAAGGCCGACGATGCCGAGTTGCGCCGCAGTTACACCGAATTGGCCAAACGCAAGTTGCAGTTTGAGTTGGAAGAGTACACCGACCGGGTGAAAAACTACCCGACGGACATGGGCATGCGCTTCGAACTGGGCAAACGGTTGTACATGGTGAAACGGTACGACGACGCCATCGCAGCGTTTCAGGAAGCCCAGGCCGACGCCAAGGTGCGCATCGGATCGATGCAGTTTCTGGGCATGTGCTACCTGGCCAAGGGCTGGTTCGAGGAAGCCACCGGCACGCTTCGCAAGGCCATCGAACAATATCAGTTCACCGATGACCGTTTGGCGCTGGACATGCGTTACCTGCTGATGGATGCGCTGGAAAGTGCCGCCCGTAAAGATCGTTCGTTGGAGCAGGCCAAAGAGGCACAGCAGATTGCGTCACAGATTGTGCAAACCAGCATCACCTACCGCGACATCCGTGAGCGGATGGAAAAGCTCAAAAAATTGGTCACTGAACTGTCGCCCTCGGCATAGAACGAACCTCAAAGAAGTTGTTGCCGCAGAGAACGCAGCATCACAAACCCATCAGAAATAAACGCCAAGACGCCAAGCGAAGAAGACGCCAAGAAAGACGATGAATACAGATACAAAATTATGTTCTGTGTTGGTCTTCAATCAATTATCTCGAAACAGTCATGCTCATGGGTTAAACTTCCTCCATACATTACTTGGCGACTTGGCCTCTTGGCGCCTTGGCGTCAAATGTTTTGATTCCTGCGATCGACGCCATGAGTAAAAATTCAACCACACCCAAAGCCCTGGCGGTGATACCGGCTCGATTCGCCTCGACGCGCTTCCCCGGCAAGCCCCTGGCACGCGACACCGGCAAGTTTCTGATTCAGCACGTGTATGAGCGCGCTCAGGGCGC
>CAYRTH010000001.1:12980-23036 GCA_964427135.1 uncultured Phycisphaeraceae bacterium | reverse complement strand
CTGATTCAGCATGTCGTTGAACAAACCCAAAAAGCACAACACGTCGGCGAAGTGATCGTGGCCACCGATGATCCGCGCATCGAACAGGCGGTTCAATCCTTCGGCGGAAAGGTCGTCATGACCGGCAACCACCCCAACGGCACCAGCCGAATCGCGGAGGTGGTGATGAAGGAGGGAAGTGGCCAAGTGGCCAAGTGGTCGAGTGGTCGAGTGTCGGAAGAGGGAAGTGGCCAAGTGACCAAGTGGCCCAGTGGCCCAGTGAAGGAAGATGACGCACCAAGTCACGGCTCTATCATCGATTCAAATTCGAATTTTTCTTCACACTCGGCCACTTGGCCACTCGACCACTTGACCACTTCTAGGCTCATCCTCAACATTCAGGGCGATGAGCCGGAGATTGATCCGTCGGTGATTGATGCCCTGGTGGAGGCGATGCTGGCCGACCCGCAGGCGCCGATGGGCACGGTGGCCAGCCCGTTTGCCCCCGATGAAGACCCGACCAACCCCAACATCGTCAAGGTGGTGTGCGATCAAGGGCAGCGAGCGCTTTATTTTTCGCGCAGTCTGATACCGTTTGATCGTGATCGTACCGGGAGGTATCCGCCCTTGAAACACATCGGGCTGTATGCGTATCGACGTGATTTTTTGCTTCAATATGTGACCCTGCCGATGTCGGCTTTGGAGCAATGTGAGCAACTCGAACAGTTGCGGGCACTGGAACATGGCTACCCGATCGCAGTGGTGCAGCGCACCGTGCATCATCATGGCATCGATACCCCGGAGCAGTACGCTGCGTTTGTCGCCCGGTATCGAAAATGATTTTGATCATCATCGACGGTACACTGTCGGGCCCGTTGTTGATGAGCACAAGCCCACCATATGGGCCATACGGAGAGCGACCATGACCATGCGAATCGAAGGTGACCTGATTGTGCGCGACGCCCAGGTGGCGATTGTGGTGGCGCGTTTCAATGACTTCATGACCGCCAAGCTGGTCGAGGGCGCGATCGATGCGTTTGTGCGTCACGGGGGCAAGGCCCAGTCCATCACCATCGCCTACGTGCCGGGCAGTTTTGAAATACCCACGGTGGCGCAAAAACTGGCCAAGTCGGGCAAGTACCAGGCGGTGGTCTGTCTGGGTTGCGTGATTCGCGGCGCGACCGATCACTATGACTATGTGGTGCAGAATGCGACCAAGGGCATCGGTGAAATCGGGTTGCAGACGGGCGTGCCGACGATTTTCGGCATCATCACAGCCGACAATTTGGAACAAGCCATCGAAAGAGCAGGCACCAAACAGGGCAACCATGGCGCCAAGGCCATGCTGGCGGCCATTGAAATGATCAACCTGCTCAAACAGGTGTAAGCGGAAGTGGCCCAGTGGCAAGAAAATTTCGAATTTCGGATTTCGAATTTCGGTTTTACCAAGCCGAGGACGAAACCGATAGGTTGAGGACTCGGGTATTTTTAACCCTCACTTGTTAACCACATTCTTCCACGCCTGAACTTCATGGCGGACCATGAAGTTCAGGCGTGAATTACAAGTGTTGAACAAGTCTTTCATGGCGACCACTTCAATCATCGATTTGGTATAAAATCAGTTCATGCCGCATCGACGCCAAATCCGACGTTTAGCCATGCAATTGCTGTATCAGGTGGACCTGCGCGGCGAAGCGGATTTTCCAGCCATGGGTGAAAGTCTGGCATTGTTCGACGATGGGCCTGATTCACCGGAAACCCGGCGCGATGGGCTGGCGCTGGCGCAACGAGCCTGGCACGATCACTTGGCGGCGGACACGCTTGCGACGGAATTGGCCCCGGCCTGGCCGACGCATCGGCAACCGCCGGTCGATCGGGCATTGCTTCGACTGGCGTATCACGAACTGGTGTCAGGGTATGCCCCGGTGAAGGTGGCCATCAACGAAGCGATCGAACTGGCCAAGGAATACGGCAGCCAGCAAAGCCCGGCCTTTGTCAACGGGGTGCTCGATAAAATGGCGAAAACCCTCGCGTCGCAAGGGTTGATACCCACCTCAGCGAGCAACCCATCGTCACTTGCCACTGCGGTCAACCATGGTGATCCGTGGTTGACTGATGCTTTGGCAAAACCGGCTGGCGATAAACCCGCTGACGCATCATCACCCGCAACGCGAAGTTGATTCATGACTGTCAAACCACCGGTTGTGGCAACCCCCATGAAGGCAACAACGCCGACCACTCTGGCGACGTGGAAGGTGATCGCCCTGATTTTTCTGCCGCTGATTTTGATTTACAGCAATACTTTCGACTCCCCCTGGCAGTTAGACGACAGTCTGTCGATAGTACGAAACCCGACCATACGAGCCTGGGCGTGGATCAATGGCCCATTGCAACCGCCCGGCGATGGTTCACCGGTGACGGCTCGTCCGCTGCTGAACCTGAGCTTTGCGATCAACTACACCATCAGTGAACTGCAACCCTGGAGTTACCGAGCGGTCAACCTGCTGCTGCACGGACTGACCGCACTCACGTTGTTTGGCTTGTTGCGACGGATTATGTCGCAGCCGGTTTGGGCGACAACCTGCCGAAGTTTTAGTACACCGCTGGCACTGGTGATTGCGTTGTTATGGGCGGTGCATCCGCTGCATACCAACGTGGTGACATACACCTCGCAACGGGCCGAGGGGTTGGCGGGCCTGTTGTATCTGCTGGCACTTTACGCCCTGGTGCGAGGCATCGTATCGTCTCACAAATCACTTTATTGGTGGATCATTTGTATTGTAGTTTGCTATCTGGGCACGATGGCCAAGGAAACGATTGCCACGTTACCGATCATCGCGCTGGTGATGGATCGCCTGTTTTTCGCTTCCTCGTGGCGTGAGGTTTTTCGTCAGCGTGCAGTGGTGCATGTCGGGTTACTCAGTAGCTGGGTGTTTCTGGGGCTGTTTGTGTTATTCGGCGGCAACCGGGCGGGTTCGGCCGGTTTCATTTCGATTCAGGCCGCAGCCGAGTATGCGCTTTTACAACCGCAGGCGATCATGATTTATCTGTCGCGCATTGTGGTACCCGTTGGGCTGGTGTTCGATTACGGTGTGTTCAAATCGCAAGGTTGGCATGACTGGTTACCCGGTAGCGTGGTGATCAGTTTTTTGGCCGTCGCCACCCTTGTTGGATTGTGGCGCGGGTACAAGGCGGCATTTGCGGGGGTTTGGTTTTTCGTACTGCTTTTGCCGACCAGCAGTGTGCTGCCGATTGTGACGCAGACCATGGCTGAGCATCGGGTGTACCTGTCATCGGCGGGGATGATCGCACTGATCGTGATCGGCTTGTTCAGCCTTTGGCAGCGTTATCGTGACCATCAAATTGCCCTCTCGCCGTTACCGCGTAGTTTTGTGTTGATCGTGGCGGCAGCTGCGCTGGTGCTGGGCACAACGACCTTGCAACGTAATCGTGTGTTTGGCGATGCGGTGGAGCTGTGGCGTGACACGACACAGAAGCGACCCGACAGCGCCCGGGCGTGGAACAACCTGGGCGTGGCCATGGGCAAAAATGAGTCATATACGTTGGAAGACGCATTATTGATCTATGACAAAGCGCTGCAATTGAATCCAAGAAGTATCGAATCACAGACCAACCGGGGAAATATCATGATTCGATTGGGGCGGTTTTCCCAAGCGATACTGGAGTATCAGAAGGCTGAATCAATCCAACCTAACTCCATGGAAGTCGCCAATGGTTTAACCGTGGCATACAACCAACTGGGTGAGTGGGATAAGGCCATCGATCACGGTCTGCGCACGGTCGAACTGGCGCCGCACTGGGACGGTGCCTGGTACAACCTGGGGTATGCTTTTTCAGGAGCGGGGCAGCACAAGGAAGCAGTCCTGGTCTTTCGCAAGGCTTTGCAGATCAATGATAATCTGCCCTCAATTTGGAATAATCTGGCCATGGCCTTGGTGCGTTTGGACAAACACAAAGAGGCTGAACAGGCATTCATTGACACGGTCAACCGCTTTCCGATGTATGCCGAGGCTTGGTCCAATTACGGGCAACTGCTGGCAAAATTGAATCGGACCAATGACGCTGTCGCCGCATATCAAAGGGCTTTGCGGGCACGCCCCGATTATTTCAAAGTGTATCTGCTCATGGCTGAGCAACTGGCCAAGCTGGGGCAACCCGAGCAAGCCCGCACCCTGCTAAAAACCGTCCTCGAATTGGCGCAACAAAACAATCAGTCAGCGTTGGTCGATGAAGCCCAAAAACTGATGCAGCAATTGCAGTTGACACCATCACCATAACATCAAGCCACCGCGGATTGCCATCCGCGGCTATGAAGAATCATGAACCAATCCTTATAGCCGCGGGTGGAAACCCGCGGTGATCAACCAATCGACAACGACTAGATAACCAATCATATCACTAAACAACCTGATACCATGCTTCACCTTCCAAAAGAACGGCGGTAAATACCGTTCACGACGAAAACCGAAATTCGCAATCCGAAACATCGCTATGGGTTTATTCAAGTCCATCTTCCAAAAACTGTCCGACGGACTGGCCAAAACCCGTCAGCAATTCGTCGGCGGACTGCGCACCATTCTGACCGGTCAACGTCTGTCCGACGAACTGCTGACCCAACTCGAACAGCGCCTGATTCAGGCGGATGTGGGTATCAAAACCAGTCGTGAACTCATCGCGGACATTCGCGCCGGCTGGGAACGGGGCGAAATACAGACCGGGGATGATGTGCTCAAGTTCCTCAAGGACCAGCTGGGTGCCTACTGGCCGGCGGAAGATCGTCGCCTGCGGTTGAACCCCACCGGCAAGCCGACGGTCATCCTTGTTTGCGGCATCAATGGAGCAGGCAAAACCACCAGCATCGCCAAAATCGCCAAAAGTCTGCGTGACGAAGGCAAAACGGTTTTGCTGGCGGCTTGCGATACTTTTCGTGCCGCAGCCGTGGAGCAATTGGAAATATGGTCGCAGCGGTTGGGCGTGGAAGTGATCAAAGGCAAACAAGGCGGCGACCCGGCAGCCGTGGCCTTCGATGCGGCGGAAGCGGCGGTGGCTCGCGGGTTTGACATTTTACTGGTGGACACAGCCGGTCGTTTGCACACGCAGGACCACCTGATGCGGCAACTATCCAAAATCAAAAACGTGCTGGCTAAAAAAATACCCGGTGCCCCGCATGAGGTCATGCTCGTACTCGATGCCACGACCGGGCAGAATGCCGTCAATCAGGCGGTGGTGTTCACGGCGGCCACGGAAGTGACGGGCCTGTTTTTAGCCAAACTCGACGGTACGGCCCGCGGCGGCATCGTCGTGGCCATTCGTGAACAACTGGCTATACCGGTTAAGTTCATCGGCGTGGGCGAAACCCCCGATGATGTCGAACCCTTTGACCCGGCCAAGTTTGTCGAAGCCATGTTCGCCGAATCGAAATCATCGGGTTAACAATCGACCGCGGGTTGCCACCCGCGGCTATGAAGAAATGCTAGTCGAACGCATCAACGATTCAATAAACCCATGCAACCTCGGCAACAGGTTTCAATACTCATTCGCCTGTGATGACGACTTGACCTGTGAAGTCGTCGTATCCCCAAATCGTTTGTGTGCTTCAGCGAGGATGGCCGAGGTGCTGGCCGTGCCGATGCGCCTGGCCCCCAATGCGACAAAACGTAACACCGCATCGAGCGTGCGAATGCCACCGGAGGGTTTGATACCAACCCTTGCAGGCGTATTTGCCCGCATCAACTGCACATCATGCTCGGTCGCCCCGCGATAGTTCATGCTGCCATCGGGTTGCTTCACGTAACCAAAACCCGTTGATGTTTTGACAAAATCAACGCCCAGTTCGCTGCAAATTTCGCACAGTTTGATTTTGACCGCATCGTCTGTGAGGTAGTCGGTTTCAAAAATCACCTTGAGCAAGGCCCGATGATTGTGAGCCATCGCCAGTACCGCTGCAATGTCATCGCTCACCTGTGACCATTCTCCGCCCAGGGCTGCGCCGATGTGCACCACCATGTCCAGTTCGACCGCGCCCTGGTTGATAGCCTGTCTTGCCTCAGTGACTTTGCCGACTGTGCTGGTGGTGCCTTGCGGAAAGCCGATCACCGTGCACACCGGCACCGGTTGCGTCTGTTCCGATACCAATTTGTGAACCAATGCGACATCACTGGGTCGAACGCACAACGATGCCAGACCCAGCCCAGCCATGCGGCGCACTTCATCCGCAACCGCGGTGGGCGTGACCGTCGGATGCAAAATCGCGTGGTCGATCAATGCCGCAACATCACGGCTACTGCGAATCGAAAGCGGTTGCGGCAAAGGCTGTGTTGTGGTCATCGTCCATCAATCCTTAATCGGCGGTGTATCGTGTATCAACCATGGCTACGTCGTTGTTGTGCTGAAATTATCCGTGATTTTTGAAATATTTGCACCCATGAGAATCGACGCAGTAGTGTCACTTGACGAACACCACCCATCACGATGCTGATAAACTGGTAAGCCAATCTGCCTTGAAGCAGTGATGTTATCCACGACTGACCGATCGACATACCTTTGCACTGCGATTGGCACCCATACTCGATTCGACCTGTGACACCCTTTGGTTTGGGGAAACAACAACATGCGTGTACTGAACTTCGGCTCGGTCAACATCGATGTTGTATTCGGCGTGGATCACATCGTGCGTCCCGGTGAAACCCTCAGCAGCCTGCATCGTAAAACCCATGCGGGGGGCAAGGGTGCCAATCAATCGGTGGCTCTGGCACGGGCGGGGGTGAAGGTGTTTCATGCCGGTCGCATCGGGGCTGATGGTCGCTGGTTGCTGGAAAAACTGGGCAACGAAGGCGTTGATGTGAAGTACCTGGAAGTCGATCATGACGCCACCGGGCAGGCGATGATACAGGTCGATTCGCGCGGTCAGAACAGCATCGTGCTCTACCCCGGCGCCAATCGCAAAATCAGTGATGTGCAGGTGAAGTACACGCTCGAACACTTTGGCAAGGGCGACACGTTACTGCTGCAAAACGAAATCAACCGTGTCGATCACCTGATGCGGGCAGGGGCGCAGCGGGGCATGACGATCTGTTTCAACCCCGCGCCGATGGATTCACAGGTGCTTCACTACCCCTTGGAACTGGTGAATATTTTGGTACTCAACCAGACCGAAGGTGCTGCGTTAAGCAAGCGCGATGCGCCAGCCGACATCATGAAACAACTGCATCATCAATACCCTCAGGCACAGATCATTCTGACGCTGGGGGAACAGGGCGTCTGGTTTGCGTCCGCGATTGAAAAGCATCAGGTCCCGGCGGTGAAAGTGCGGGCGATCGACACCACGGCTGCGGGCGACACGTTCATTGGTTATTTTCTGGCCTGCCGGGGTCAGGGCATGAGCGTGGAAGCGAGCCTGCGTGTGGCCTGTCAGGCATCGGCCCTGTGCGTCAGCCGTCCCGGTGCAACCGACTCAATCCCTCGCAAAGCGGAAGTCAAATCGTTCGTGCAGGGGTGAACGATGCAAGCGTTTGCGAGTTTACCCCGATTGCCAGATACCCATCCCGTCATCTGGCCTCTATATGCCTTCAACTTTTTTCTTCAAATCGTACATTTTCACCAGATAAATAATCAGTACCACCAGCCCCGCCAATGCCGCCAATGCCCCTGCATAGGGAACGATTGCGCAGGCAGTAAGAATGCAGTACGCCAGCGCCAACGACCGATTGCAATCGCCTTCCATGGTGTTGTTGATTGACGCAAAATAGGAAGCGTATGACTCGCTGAGCTTGGGGAACACAAAAAAATTCCATACCAGCGGAAACAGCGGGATCATGAGCAGCCAAACCAGTTCCGGCTTCTGTTTGCGGTGTTGTGGCGGAAGGGCGTTGAACAATTTTATTACCAAGTAACAAACCAGCGCTTGAATCGCCAATCCAACCACCAATCCACAACAGAAGAAACCCATGATTCCCGCAAACAAAAACGTGACTGCATCGCCACCGTGACTCTGCATAGCAGCCTCCCTCTGAATAAGAAATGAAGTAACTAACAATCATTGATAACGATTGCATACATCTTTGAACATTATCAGCCTAATAACAAATGATTGCCAAAGCAACCGCCCCTCCGGGGGATAAGCACGGAGACGGGAATCAAATCCGCTGTCCGCGGCAACGAATGCCCGAGGAAATCATTACAATGCACGAACGCACCGACCGTCACACCGAGACACTGACGTGGGTTACGAGGTCATCCTAGAACGGCTGCTGCAGCTTTGGCGACGTATCCAAGGCTACCCGCAGCATGAAGTCATCATCGAACTGCTGGTGCTCTGGGGGCTGCTGTACCTGATGCTACGCTCCCTGCGCGGCACACGGGGCGCCCGCGCCATCCGTGGCATGGCCATGATCCTCATCGGCATCACCGTCATCGTCAAAATGCTCGCCTCCGACAACGCCTACGAACGCCTCAACTTTCTTTACGGCGGGTTCATCTTTCTGGCCATGCTTGCGATGCTTTTTGTCTTTCAACCCGAACTTCGCAGGCTCATGGTACGCATCGGCGAAGCGCGTTTTATTTCACCACACACCTTCAAGCGTTCACGCACTGTTGATGAAATCATCGCAGCCGTCAGTGGCCTTGCCAAAAACAAAATCGGTGCCCTCATCGCCATCGAACGCAATGTGGGTTTGAAAGGCATCGTCGAAGGTGGCACACCCTTGGACGCACAGGTGACCAAAGAATTACTCACGACGCTCTTTTGGCCGGGCACATCGCTTCACGATATGGGCGTGATCATTCAGGGTGATCGCATACTGTCGGCTGGGGTGCAATTCCCCCTGGCCGAAGATGACAAGTTCGACACCGAGTTGGGTTCTCGTCATCGTGCCGCCATCGGTTTGTCGCAAGAAGCCGATGCCCTGGTGATCGTCGTCAGTGAAGAAACCGGCACGATCAGCCTGGTGAAACGCGGCAAAATGCAGCGACCCTTGGAACCCGATCAATTACGTGAACTATTGCTGCGCGGTCTGCGTCGCTCGATACTGGCACCCGAAAGCGAAAACGAAACCGAAGGCACCAGCGAAGGCGATGCTGCGGGAAGCGCGAGGTAACCGGCCATGATGATGAAAAACCTCATCTGGCAGGAAGTGCAGACCGCTTTGGTGGCGCTGCTTTTTGCTGTGTTGATATGGGTGTACGCGGAGGGCGAAAACGTACAGACCTATGAATTGGCGGTGCAGGTGCAGTTCACCGGTCCGCCGGGCACACCGCTGGTGGTGGAGCCGGGGGAACCTTTGTCGGTGCGGGTGCGGTTGCGCTGTGCGACCAGTCAGCGGGCCGAGCTTGAAACCTTTGCCGACCATTTGAAACTGGAGGTCAGCCCGGAGACGACGCAGCAGGTGATCGACCTGCGCGAACGATTGCGCAACCATGAAGCCTTTGTCACTCGTGGTATTCAAATCACCGAGGTGCAGGCTGAGCCGATGCGGGTGATGGTGGAGCCACGGGTGGAACTGGTGATGCCGGTGGAAGTGGTCGCCCGTGATTTGTTGTTGTCACCGGCTGCAACCAACCCCGAAACCGTGAAAGTCACCGGCCCAGCCAGTCGCATGAAATTACTCGATGGTTTGCGTTTGGTGGCAAGGCTGGACAACCTGGATGCCAACCTGCCCGAAGGTGTGCCACAGGAACGTGAACGGGTGACGTTATCGTTACCACCGGGTATCGAGCCACGCAACGTGACGATGGAACCCGAGCGTGTGCGGGTCAACTTCACCATTCGCAGAAGGACGCTCGAATACACCGTGCCGTTGGTGACGGTGTTCCCGGTGTATCAGGAAAACCAGCGCTTCACGGTGGAAATCAACCCGGAAGATCGCACTATTCCGACCCTGGTACTCGAAGGCCCCAGCAACATCATCGAACGCATACGTCGGGGTGAATTGCCTTTGAACCTGCGGGCTGATCTGGTGCTGACCAGTGACGAGTTGGACCGGGCGATTACGGAAAAGGTGCCTGAAATCGTGAATCTGCCCGCGGGGGTGACGATTTCAGGCACCTTTTCCGAAATCG
>CAYRTH010000001.1:7029-12970 GCA_964427135.1 uncultured Phycisphaeraceae bacterium | reverse complement strand
GCCAGCGCATCGTTGTCCGAGGTGTCGCCCGTCACCCCCACCGCCCCGATCACCGTGCCCCCGATCACACCCGTCCCGCCACCAACCACGCCCACAGCTAACACGCCAACGCAACCCGCACCGCCCGTACTGGCACCCACTTCCAATCCGCCGACCAACCCGTCCCCCGACAACGGCAACAAGCCGTGAGTTTTGTCATCGATCATGTTTGCCCTTGCAATCGGCGTCTCTAAAATATCGATGTAACATTTGTTACGGAGACAAACTATGCCCGCCAAAGCACCGGTTGTTCGACTCAAGCCAAGCACCTACCGCTTCCTGCAACGCCGTGCCCGTGAAACCGGGAAATCCATCGGCCATCTGGTCGATGAGGCGATTCGCCTACGCAAACCAATGCAATCCGAGGACGTACTCGAACGCATCGCGGACATGCTGGATGATCATTACGTGGCCCAGGCCATGCAAACTCAGCACCAGCGCGAATGGACAAGCCTTGATGACCTCGAAAAGGAATTGAAATCAGCGCGTACTTCACGGAAAGCACGCCATGGGTAAACCCTATCGTGTGTTATTCGACACGCAGCCGCGCATGCAAATGAAATTATTACCTGTCGCCGTGCAGCGCGAGTACCTTGATGAGCTTCGCTCCATGGCCGACAACCCGCATGATTACCCGCATCAACCCCTGCAACACAAACTCACCGGCTCATGTAAATTACGCATCGGCGATTGGCGATTCATTTACACCCTGCATCACGATCGGCACTTGATCCGTGTCTGGCGGGGAGCCAGTGTGTATCGGGGGTTTGAGCCGATGGAATCGTAATCCTCTTCATCTATGCATTGCTTGTCATACAATGTATGCATCATGACCACCCTTACCACCCCCATCACCGAACTAACCACCTACGCCCGGCAATTGGCGGAAAACGCCCTTGTCGCCAGCCGATCGTTGGCACGCAGCGATGGCAAACAGCGCACCGCTGCGCTCATGGCCGTGGCTGAACAACTGCGAAAGCGTAGCGATGACATCGTGAGCGAAAATGCCAAAGACCTTGCCGCTGGTCGCAGTGCCAAACTGTCGGACGCGATGCTGGATCGACTCAAACTCGACGACAAAGGCGTGGCCAAAATCGCCGACTCAGTGGTACAAATCGCCGCACAGGTCGATCCGGTCGGGCAGGTGATCGAAGGTTACACCCGACCCAACGGTTTGGAAATCCGCAAGGTGCGCGTGCCCATCGGCGTCGTGCTCATGATTTATGAAAGTCGCCCCAATGTCACCAGCGATGCCGCAGCCCTGTGCCTCAAATCCGGCAATGCGGTGATTCTGCGCGGCGGAAAAGAAGCCGCTTTTTCCAACGCCATCATCGCCCAGTGCGTGCAACAGGGGTTGACCCAGGTGGGTCTGCCTGCTCATGCGGTGCAACTGGTGAACACCCCCGATCGAGCACTGCTTGGCGAACTACTCAAACTCGATGGTTTGATTGACCTGTGCATACCGCGTGGGGGTGAATCGTTGATTCGCGCGGTGGTCGAGCAGTCACGGATACCGGTCATCAAGCATTACACAGGCAATTGCCATGTGTATGTCGATGCCGATGCCGATGCCGATATGGCGGTGAACATTTGTGTCAACGCAAAAACCCAGCGACCGGGCGTTTGTAACGCAGCCGAAACATTTTTGTTTCACAACGATGCGGTACGTCGGGGGCTGCTGCAAAAAGTGGGCGAAGCATTACTTGCCAAAAAGGTGGAACTGCGCGGCGATGAACGAGTGCGTCAGGTCGTGCCCCAGGCCAAACCCGCCAACGATGCGGATTGGGCCACCGAATACCTGGACCTGATCGTGGCGGTGGGCGTGGTGGACAGCGTGGAAGACGCGATCACCCACATCAACCGTTACGGTTCACGGCACACCGATGCAATCATCACCCGCAACCTCGCCAGTGCGCAATCGTTCGTGCAGGGCGTGGACAGTGCCAATGTCATGGTCAACGCCAGCACTCGTTTTTCCGACGGCGGTGAATATGGTTTGGGCGCCGAAATCGGCATCAGTACCGACAAACTACACGCCCGCGGCCCGATGGGTGCAGCTGACCTGACCACCTACAAATGGGTCGTCACCGGCAACGGCCAAGTGCGCAGCTGAGGTGGAATTGAATGGTTGGTGTGATAACTCATCGCCAAGGCATGACGACGGCTCGATCGATAGTGACATTGCGATAGCGAATTTCACGCGATTAGGTGGCTCAATTCAATATTCAGGCAGATCAGGCCGGTGGATGGAAACCGTGGCCATGCCTTCGATTTCAATCAGCCAGCCCGGCCGACATACCGCAGCCGTCACCATCACCAGCGGGGCATTGCCGATGCGCCGGTGCAGCAGTTGCCGTATCATGGGAGCATCGCTGGCATCCCGCAAATACACAATCCAATGATTCATATCGCGCAACGTCGCATCGCCCTCGGCCAACAGAGCGGTGATATTATCAAGGGTGCGATCCAGTTGCAGGCGAACATCGCCGGGGTGAACAATCTTGCCATGGGCGTCGATGCTGGCGGTGCCTGAAACGATGATGTGTCGGCGATCACGGTAATCGATGGCCGTGGCGCGTTCAAAAGTCACCCCATAGACAGCCGTGGGCGACAGGTGATCCAGTGCCTTGAGATAGCGAACCTGCGTAGGTTGCAGATTGGCAATGGTGTAGGCATCCATGGTGACCAGCGACTGCGGGTCGATGGCGCTGCCGCCGATGCCCGAGCTGGCGATGTAATGGGTGTCAGCGGTCAGGCCGTGTTGATTGAAGAGATTGCGTCGGGCGCTCACAAGCCCCGCGTAGTTGACATCGATGTCACGCACATAAAACCAGGTACGCATGACATGATCAGCCAGTGTCAGTTGCTGCACTTGTAACTGACCGACATATTCATTCATCAGCAATTCGGTCTGATCATATGAACCGTTGGCCTGTGATGCGGCATGATGCGTCGTCCAGCCATGAATCAGTTGATCACGGTGAAGCTTGATACCGTGGCTGGTTTTTTCCTTGTTCAAAGGCATCGCGTCCATCAGGTGATACGCCCACAAGGCTACCTTGGCGTTACCTGCCGGTGCCTGTCCGACGACGCTCACGGCACATGGATTGCGATTGATATCAAACAAGGATGCATGTTGAATAGCGCTGGCCTGATTGGTGGGATCGCTGCAAAAGAGCCTGCGGAATACTGCGGACTCAACATCCATATTCAATTCGCACAACGCCAATTGGTAGGCTCGCTCCAGCCAATGCAATTGCTGCTGGACATCGGCATACCTTGTCGGCTCCAGCATCAGATGCACTTCACAAGCACCCGATTCCGATGTGAAGATGGAGGCCTTGACCTGCACCGGGGCCTCAAGGCATTCGATGACACGGTGAGTCATGCCCACAGTGCTTCGAGGATATTCATGCAGTAGTGTGGTCAAGGCTGTTTCTCCACTATCCGGTAGGGCACGGCCCGAAGGTAGCCCAAGCTATCAATCCGCGTTTTTCCTTTACCATCACTGCCTTTGCCATGACCGATGGCGGACAATTGGACAATCAGGTTGCCCTGTGTTCCGGGTTTATCAGTATATTTGACGATGATGTCGTAACATATATACTTTTCATCTGTGTAGATAGGTCCGAGCGTGACCCCTTCAGGTAATTGTTCAGCGGTGAGCCGAAGTTCCTTGTCGAGCGGCAATGATTGTTTTTCATATCGAACGGTCGTGCTTTGGCCGGGGATCAGTTCAACGATGCCCGTATCGACACGTTTGGGCAGTGGTTGCGCTCGGCCCGCCCCCTTGACATGAAGCAACATGGTTTGAGCCGGTTGCAGATGGCGCCAGAGAAAGGCCTGCATGACATCATCCGCAGGCGTGGCGAAGCGACGGCGTAAACTGCCATCGATCTTCGCAATGCCGATGATCTGTGGTTGCAAAAGCTGAGTTTGACGTTGCGCCGGTGCGGTCAAAGTGACACGGAGATGGTCGCAACCGGGGGGGACAAAGGGTGCATCCAATTCGTAACCTTTAGGGGCGTTCTCCCAATGCAGATCAATCGGCCCTTCATAGCCATCGCGCCTCAGTACATAAACATCCACCGGCGTGCTTTGCCCGGCAGTGAGGTTGATGGAAGATGGACTGATGCGCAGCTCATAATCCGGCTCCGGGGAACCTATCCTCAACCTGTAGGAACAAGTCGTACCACTCGCACCGGCAGTATCAGAAACCATCAGATAGTAGTTGCCGCTTTCGGTAACATTGTAACGCAGGTAGGAGTCGGCATGGTGGGTATGTTCCCCCATGTCCGGGTGCATGTGTCCCGATTTATTCATGGCATCATCGTTGACCGCAAGCACCCGGCCCTGGCTGTCGGTCAATCGCAGGATCGAATCCATGGGTGAACCCAGCCGCCGGGCGGTGATATTTGCACAAAGGGTCTGCCCGGCCGAGGCTTGAAATTGGTAGATATCAACATCCCCCGGCTTATCAATCCGTCCGTCCACCGTGACAGGCAACTTGATCGCATTGGCATGTTGCGGGGTATTGTTGAACTCTCGCTCGCTGATGGAAGCGACATCATCCCCCTGATACATGAGTTGATGATTGATGAGTTTGAATGAGTCTTGTGCGAGGGTTTGAATACCAATTTTGACCTCTGGTAGTACCATGGTCTTGCTGCCCAGGTTCCATCCTTCCAACGTCACGGTCTGTGCCCTGGCCGTTTGGCCCCCCAGTGGATGAATACCGGTGATGTATGGTAGTTCCCCGATGTTGACGCGATAGACAAAATCTTCTCTGCCACGGTGCAACGCATCGCGTATTTCCAGTTCGTAAATACCGGTGGCGGGCACTTGGAACAACATCAACGGGTCAGGGTGGTACTGATGATCGTCGGCAAAGCTCAGTTCACGTCCCTGCGAATCGTAAATCGCCATCACCGGCTGAACCCATCCGGGCACCGCATCCGCCAAAAAGGGAATGAGCAAGCGAGCCTGCACCTGCACCACAATATTCTGTCCCTTGGCCGCCTGAAAACGCAAGCGATCGACATCACCGGGCATGATCTGGCCGTTGATTGTCATGGGTAAAGTCATCGGCGGGTCTGCGGGGATGGGTAATTCTTCATAGGGATCGTTACTCTCAATCTCGCTTGTCTCCGGCAAGTCGCCGATCATGAAATAGAGCGGATTGGTAAGCCCGCCGCTGCCTGATAAGCGCAGTTCATACATACCCGATTTGGCATCACGATCAATGGTAACCTCCAGCCGAACGGATTCGTCAAGCTGCTGAGTCGGTTGACGCCGTTGATAGGTCATGAGGGCTTCACGAATATGGATCAATTCCCGCAGCGGCTTATGTTCCCAATCCGACAGCAATGGGTGCTTGGGGATTTCAATAGGTTTATCCGCGTCCGTGGCTGGCGCTGGGGTGCGTAATGCCCATGACCAGGGGATTGGGCCTTTGACCAAACCTTGCTGTTGCATGTCATTCCAGCGCTGCTGGACCTGGGTTCCCAGTCGTCGTTGCAGCTCCTCACGCTGCTCTTTTTCAAGGGCAAACAGACGCAGGGGGCGGTATTTTTCCACGACCTTGGCGGTGATGCCGTCTGCGGTGAAATACGTCTGATTGCATCCATGAAGGAACTGTCCGCCGACCAATACTTGAAAGGTGGTTCCCCGCTGCCCTCCCGCCGGGTAAACATAGCCAATGCGCGGTGCGCGGTTGACGGCTTGCGCATGGGCAGTGCTTGCAGTCACTACCATCATTGCCAATACCAACATCAAGATGGCTTGCGCTCGTATGTTGGTGATAGGTTTCATAGGTTTATTCTTTAGAATCCCCTCTCCCCTTGGGAGAGGGTGGCCGAGCCCCAGGTGGCGAGGCCGGGTGAGGGCCGATGAATAAAGAGTC
>CAYRTH010000001.1:1553-7019 GCA_964427135.1 uncultured Phycisphaeraceae bacterium | reverse complement strand
CACCCTAACCCTCTCCCAAGGGGAGAGGGGATTGTTCAAACAGCTCATAGCGTCATGATCTCCGAAAGTCGTCCGCCGGAGACGACCCCATCCTCGCGGGTTGGTAACAAAGGCAGGTCCAGTTCTTTGGGATTGGGGAGTCTGCCATCGGGATCGATGCCCATCAGTTGGTAGATACTTCCGATCAGGTCATGGGGGTAGATGGGTCGTTCCAACACATTTTCACCGCGATCGTCGGACTTACCCAAAACCCTACCCCCCGCAAAGCCGCCCCCCGCGACGACGCAACTGAAGCATTTGCCATAGTGACCACGTCCGCCGTTCCAGGGAGCGCCCCAGTCCACCTTGGGGGTTCGACCAAATTCGCCGCCCCACCAGACGATGGTCTGTTCCAACAACCCACGTTCGGAGAGGTCCGCGATGAGCGTTGCCATGCCCCGATCCAGGTCGGGGAGCTTGCGGTTCATGGACTGAAAATGTTGTTTATGGGTGTCCCAGCCGTCGTAGTTGATGGTGATATGAGGGACACCAGCCTCGACCAGTCGCCGTGCCATTAAACAGGATTGACCGAAGGTGGTGCGCCCGTAACGATCGCGCACTTCCGGTTTTTCCGAGGAAAGATCGAACAGCTTGCGGGCATCGCCGAACATCATGTCGTAGGCAGCGCGTTCGGACTGATCGTACTGAGCAAACAACCGATGATCGATCATCACACGCCCCAGCGTGTCCAGTTCGCGGATTAATTCACGGCGTTTAAGTTGACGTTCATCGCTGACATCACGGGAAACGATTCCCTCCACCGCAAAACGCGGGGCATTGGGGTCGCCCCCGGTACAGAAGGGTTTGTACTTTTGCCCCAGCAGACCCGCTTCGGAAAATCGTCCCTGTGAACGGGTCAGCACAATGTAGGGAGGCACGATGCCCTGGTAGCCCGCATCGTACCCCTTGAACAAACCAATCACCGCCCCCACGCTTGGATAGACCAGACGATTGGGCATTCGCCCGGCCTGCATCAGGTAGGCTGCGGTTTCATGGGCGTTGTTGTTGTGTGTCATGCCCCGAAGGATCGCCAGTTTGTCCCCCTGTGCCGCCAGCATCGGGAGCGCGGCATTGATATGAATACCTTCGACTTTGGTAGCCACGGTTTTATCCAGCGGCCCACAGTAGTCATAGCCCGCCTGAGGTTTGGGATCGAAGGTATCCAGATGCGATGGTCCGCCCCACATCCATATTTGAATGAGTGACTTGGCTTTGCCCGCCGTGCCCGGAGGCAGGGTTAAGCCGGCGGAGGCGGTCGTGGACTGACCGGGGGAACCGGCCAGAAGCGAACCGGCAGCCACCAGACCAAGTTTGATCGCATCACGACGCGACATGGCGGTAGGTTTTTTTGTCATGATTTGATCCTGCATAGAGCGTTGATAACAACCGATTTTCAACACAGTGAAGCAAAGTGGCTGGTGGCTAGTCGCTAGGGGCTGGGCAGATATATGACTGATGCTTCTTCACCCAGCTACCAGCTCCAAGCACCCAGTTCCTTTCTGCTCTGTGGCTTCTGTGTTGATATTTTTGACTGGGTCTTAATGTTTGTATTGAAACTCTTTGCTATTGATGATGGCCCACGCAATGTCCGCCGAGGCATCGCGTGCGCTCAACTTGGCTTGTTTGACATAGTTTTCGATGGCAGCCAATTCCGTGGCGGTGGCCCGGCGACTGAGCATGGCCAGGTACAGGTTGTCCACCCACTGGCTTGTTTTGCCCTTGGCCTGCTGCGTCCAACTGCGAAGCTGTGTGCTGGCATTGATCCGATTTTGAATCTGCGAAGCATTGAGCAGGTACATACGCTGGGCATCGGTGGGTTGGAGGCTGCGTTCGGTGAACAGACCGGTGTCGCGCGAGGGTCTGCCGAATAGTTCCAGAAAAGTGCTGCTGATGCTGGCGTCGGCCAGGGCGATAGTACGTTGGGTGGGCGGAATGTAGGTGAAAGGCTCAGGGATTGGACTTTCATACTCCACCGTGGTACCAAACAGCGCGATCATGGCATCCATCAATACCTCCGCTTCCATGGGTCGGATGTTATAAACTGCAAAGTATTGAACGGTATCCGCAGAATGGGAACGGGGTATGCTGGATTGTTGGTAGGTACGTGAGTTGAGGATGAGCCGATAGAGATGTTTGAGATGGTAGTTGTTTTTCACCAGCTCTTTTTCAAGATAATCCAGCAAAGCCGGGTTGGCCGGAGGGTTGTCGGGACGAAGATCATCCGGTTCGTGAACGATGCCCCGGCCCATGAGCCAGGCCCATATTCGGTTGCTGATACAACGGGTAAACCAGGGGTTGTTTTCCTGAATCAACCAATCTGCAAAAACCAGACGCAGATCCGTGCCATCCTCGATGGTCACCTTTCGGCCATCGGGCAGGGTGGCGTGAATCGCTGGCCGAGGCATGGGGTTGTTCAGAACGATCTGTTCCTTCCATTGCGCGGTGGTTTTGAAGGTGACCTGTGAGAAATATTGTTCGAGGTTGGCGCGATCCTGCACCGGCCAGTTTTCCAGCCGAGTGCCCATGAAGGTCAGTGCCACGGCACTGGCAATCGATGAGGGATTTTGCCCTTGCAGTGCCCGGTAAAAGTTGACCGGTGGCACGCGGAAGCTGCTGCCGCTGGAGGTGAGCAGTTGGCGGGCCATCTGGTCGTAGGGCAGATCGGAAGCCAGACTGTGACGAATCCACTGGTGATAGGCCTGCACACCGTTGGGCCAGAGGTTGATCGGATGCTCGGATTTGACGCGCAGAAGATCGCACCACTTCATCGCCCAGTAATCGTTGAATTCGGGACGTTCCAGCAGGCTGTCAATCAGACGGGCACGCTTGTCGGGTGTTGAATCGCTCAGAAAGGCGGATGTTTCGGTGAGGCTGGGCAGCGTACCGATGACATCCAGAAACACCCGGCGAACAAAGACCTGATCGCTGCACAACGCAGCGGGTTTGATGCCCTTATTCCGAAGCACTTTCAAGACGTGAAGATCGATCGGGTTGATGGGTACAAAGCTCAAATCCGATTCGTAGGGTTCGATCGGAGCGATTGGCCTGTCGCCATGTACAGGTTGCATTGGGCCGCCCATGAGCAGCACCCCGATCAACATCAGCAACAGCTTCAAGGGCTTCATGCGGACACCCTCATGGACAAGTCCGAACGTCAACCAAGTCGCCTTCACAGAGAAGATCGATCCGCCGATTCACTATCGGGTATAACGCGGACGACATTGTCTTATTACATCGAATCGTGAGAAAAAATTTGAGCGGTTTATGATGATCCCGCAGTACGAATGGAAAAAGTTCACCATCGAGCCATTCGCGTAAATCAATGGAGAACAGCATGTCTTATTCTGCCCCCATGTCTGCGGAAAAGGGGACCGAAAAAGCAAGCCCCATTTCAATCGATGATGCGGTTTGCTCGATTCATCATCATCGCCATGATCATCGTTTGCTGAATCGCTCTGCCTGATAATCATCCAGCAACAGCTCGATCCGCTTTCGGGTGTCCTCGGGCAATTGCACATCCTTCAACTGCGCCCGAAAGGTCGTCACCGTGTCCGTCGGTGATCGCACCACCCCAAAGCCCCTGGCCAATTTTTCTGCCTGTCGTAATTTGGCACGCATCGCACGGGCTTGCGGGCTGAGTATTTCTTTGGGTTTGCGCACAAGTCGTTTACGTATGCTGGCCCGAAACACCCACCCCAAACCGAGCACCACCACCCCCACCCACACATACCAGGGCATCGCAATCAGCAACCCCAGTGTGCTTTCCCACAATACCGCCAGCACTGCACCCAGCCCGCCCACCAGTGTCACACTCGCCAATCGTTCCCACCACGCACCCAGCCAATCACGCCAGGGGCTTTGTTGCTCCTTGGGCGTCGTCATCGGTTGACCATCCGCCGGCGTAGGGTCAAACGTCGCCCAACGTCCCACCAACCTCAAACTTTGATTCACCCCCAACCGACTGTCACCACTGCCCGCATCACTACGGGACCGCTCTTCGTCCAACTTGCGTTGTGCCGTTGGCAGCGACACCTCCACCCACGCATGCGCATCCTTGGCGCGTGCCAGCCAAAGGTTGTCCCCCGACTGTTCCCGCACCACAAACCCGGTGACGTAGCGAGCCGGTATGTCGATGCTGCGCAAAAGCAGCACCGCAGCCGTGGCAAAATATTCACAGTGGCCCTTGCGCTGGTCTTCCAAAAACTCCAGTATCGGGTCTTTGTCGGTCAGTCGTTTCATGCCCAGTTGATACTGAAAATGTTCCGCAAAGTAGTCCGCGATTTTTTGCACTCGTACCGCAGGTTCATCGCTGTCAGGGGTGATGCGCAGTGCCAATTCACGCAAGGTCGAACGCAGCTCCACCGGCAGACTCAAATCACGTTCCCCCGGTTCATTGTCCAACGAAAGCGGCCCCATCAACTCATAACCCCCCGAAGCAAAACCGCGAAACGATCGTGCCGCCTGCGCCTCGTTGGCCAGTACCCTTCGACCGTAGCTGGCAAACACCTGCGTCCCCAACGGCAAAAAATAGGTGTGCCCCATCGACCGATCCGGGTACACCCACGCCAATCGTTCCCCCGGCGTCACCCCCGTCATATTAAAAATGCTGCGCCCACTGCCCCCTGATTCTGCCGTATCCGGCCGCACATCGCGCGTTTCTTCCATCATCTGCCAGGTGCCCCGTTCATACACGTCATACACCGCACCGCGTAAATATTCATAAGGCTGATCGCTCCACAACCTCACCATCACCGAGTTGCCCTGCGGCCCGATGTTCAGCACCTGACTCAACCCCACGCGCATGTTGTGCGCATAACCCACATACCCGCCCCCGCCCGTCATCATGCGCTGCGTCATGTACCGATTCAGCCCGGTCAAACTGTAACTGACCACCGCCTGCATCCCCAGCCAAATCACCAGCAACAACCCCAGGGCCGTCACATACCGCATCATCGGCTGATGTCGCCACCCTTTGACATCCCGCAGCCCAAGTTCACGTCGAACCTGAAGCAGCAGCACCGGCACAAACAACGCCAGCAGCGGCGCAAACACCGGGTTGTACGGAGCCGTGCCCGACAGCGCAAATGAAAACAGCGCGCTGGCCAAGGCCTGATGTCGCTCCGCTGCGGTCTGCGCGGTGGTCAGTATGTACCCGCCCAACGCCACCCCGTAAAAGCCGATCAAAAAAAGCAGGTCGATCGGAAACCATCCGGTGAAACTATTTTCCAAAACCTCCCTGCTCCACAAACCGAACGGCACCATGAGCAATATCGCAAACAACGCCCTCGGCGGCCCCGGCAGGCGAAACCCCGTCAACAAATGCGTCAGCAAAAACGCCCCCGCCAGCAGTGCATACCAGTAGCTGCGCGCCCCCACCGCCAGCCCGATGTTGGCAATCATCAGCGCCGCCACCGACCAGGGGTTGTC
>CAYRTH010000001.1:0-1453 GCA_964427135.1 uncultured Phycisphaeraceae bacterium | reverse complement strand
CATCACAACACCTTCACTCCCTCCTCCACCTGCTGCACGGTCAGACACGTTGCATCGACGCCGAAGCTTGCCACCGCAGCCGGGGCCACGCTGTCCGACACCACGATCAATTTCACCATCGCCCCGGCATCGAGCACCTCTTGCACCAGTTTTCGCCTCGCCTGGTCCCACTGCAACAGTAGCAGCACCACGGTCGAAATCTGCCCCAGTTCGTCCCTGAATTTGGGGGTGATTTTTTCCAGCGGGTCAGTCGGACACGCTTGGATGCACGCCAGTATGTCCAAAATATTATCCAGGTACGCAAGCGACCTGCCCGCCTGCAGGTAATAAAGCTCCGGCCCAGCCGCGAACAGGTCCACCACATATTCCTGTTGCGCCAGAAAATGGCTCACCGCTGCCCCCAGCGACAAATTCGCCTCCAACGCCCGTGAACTGTCCTGCTTCCATAAGCGTTTCCACCAACTGCCCGCACCCGGCCCCACGCCATCGTTCAAACCCGTCGGCAGATGCGTGTCCAGCAATATCGCTATGCGACTTAAAAACTCTTCCTGAAACTGGCGCACCACCGGGTAGCCGGTGCGCGCCCATGAACGCGGGTGCAAATCGCGCAATCGATCGCCTGTGCGATACTCACGGTTGCCGATGAACTCCATCGACTCGCCCACCTGACTGGTCAGCACAATCCCCCCAGGCTGATACCTCGGACTCACCGGCAAACGCAATGTCGTGAGTGCATTGAATCGAGGGTAAACCACCAGCCGCGTCGGTTGCGCATGAAAAGCCTTGGCCTGCGTCAGCCCAAACGGAAACGTTGACAACACCGTCGGCCCGGGCAGCTGATAAATCCCCCGACGCTGCACCTGCAAGCCATACCTGATCGACCGACTTTCACCCGCTTCGAGTTGTTCGATATAAATCGGTTCGCCATCAATCACCAACTCCGTCGGCAGACGAAACTCATACGCCCCGACATCGCTGATAGTCTGTTTGCTTTGGTTGGTCAGCGTGATGCGACAATCGACCGTCGCCCCGGCCACGCAACGTTCCGGCAGTTGACGCAGGACTTTGACCTTCGGCCTGGCCAATACCGTGTAACCAAAACTTAAAACCGTCAGCGACAAAAACAGCGGAAACGCAAACGACCCGGCCATCACACCGGGAAACGCGCCCGCAATCGTCGAACCAGCCATCGCTATCAAAATGAATCGCCCCGGTCGTGTGACATGTTCCCGCCAGGCCTGGCGCATCGCCCTCCACAATCGCAAGATCAGCGACTTCTCCCGTGCCGTCCGCCACATCAATAACCATTGCGACGTAATCATGTTTTGTTATTGGTAATTTCGCCACCAAACCTTCAGCAACAGAAGGCCATATCAATGGTCGAATATTGAGCGATCAAAGTACTTCCAATGTGTGTTCATCTCTTAATATTCGAAATCAGTACTGTCCGGTT